>JARFXO010000006.1:0-300000 GCA_029194665.1 Nitrospira sp.
TCAGGGATGTCAATTGATTGACCAAGGCCTGTCGGTCGCCTCTATGTCGTTCCAAATCCTCGGCGGCAAAAGGAAGGTCCGTTGAGATATATTTCGAGAAAATGTCACGGGCAGCCGTGGCATCCGGTCGCCCCACTTTGACCTTGACGTCCAATCGACCGGCGCGAAGCACCGCGGGATCGATCAAATCCTGGCGGTTGCTGGCCCCAATGACGATGACGTTACGCAATCGCTCGACCCCATCAATCTCAGAGAGAAATTGCGGAACGATCGTCGATTCGATATCCGAGGACACGCCTGTCCCACGGGTTCTGAAGAGCGCATCCATCTCATCGAAAAACACGATCACCGGATGACCGTCGTCTGCCCGTTCTTTCGCCTTCTTAAACACTTCACGGACCTGACGCTCCGATTCCCCGACGTACTTATTGAGCAATTCAGGGCCCTTCACATGGAGAAAGTAGCTCCGAATTTCCTTGCCTGCCCGATGGCCTAATTTCTTGGCGATCGAATTGGCGACGGCTTTGGCGATCAGCGTCTTTCCACAACCGGGTGGGCCATAGAGTAGAACCCCTTTCGGTGCGCTGAGCTTATACTCGGAGAATACCTGTGGATGCAGAAACGGAAGTTCGACGGCATCGCGTACCTGCTCCAATTC
Source organism: Nitrospira sp. (assembly GCA_029194665.1). NCBI lineage: Bacteria > Pseudomonadati > Nitrospirota > Nitrospiria > Nitrospirales > Nitrospiraceae > Nitrospira > Nitrospira sp. Next base: position 659 of record JARFXO010000006.1, read on the forward strand.
TTTCTGGAGGCCTCCGATGTGTTCATAATCAACATCCGGAACCTCTTCCAACACGAGTTCTTCCGCTTCGGACTTCGGCAGCTTCTCAATGACATACCCCGAGCGAGGATCATACAACAAGTGATCCCCCACGCTCAGCCGTTCAGCGAGCAACGGGTCGCCGAGCTCGGCCACCTTCTCCTCATCGAAATGGAGCGTGACCAATGCTCGCGCCCCTTCCAAGACGTCTTTGAGTCGAACCACCTCTCCCTGACTGTCGAACCCCTTGACCTCGATCACGTTGAGCGCTTCATTCAGGACGACTTCCCGTCCCTTCTGCAACTCATTGCGCTTGATCGAGGGATGAAGGCTGACCTTCATTTTCCGTCCCGACACATAAACATTTCCGGTCCCGTCCGCATTCATACTGGAGAAAATGGCATACGCCGACGGCGGCGCTGTCAATTTTTCCACCTCGGTACGCAGCGCCTCGATTTGGGCCTTCGCTTCCTGCAGCGTGGCCACGAGTCTTTCGTTTTGCTTATTGGCTTGATCGAGTTGGTAGCGCGATTGGTAGAGTCGACGGATTTCTTCCTCCATCGACTGGATCTGAACACGAAGCTTGTCCATCTCGCGCGCATGTTCGTCGTTCTTGTGAATCATCTCTCCATTCCCCTCAGACAGCCGCTTCGTAATCTTCTTGACAGAATCTCGGAGGGACCGGAGTCGATTTGGCTGGCCCTTATTTTCCGCCATATCCGGACGACACGAATAGTTCGTGACATCGAGCGTACGCGCGAATAATCTGGTGATCGGATTCTAACACCCGACCTAGGGGTGGTCAACTCCAACGGACGATCTTGCGCGAGACTTATCCCCGTTGTGCCAGGCCGTATCACGTCTCCAGAGCCTGTGTAAACTCTCGGACGGCTTCGCCGATGTCGTCCCGAGTCAACAGCGCTCCGATCACGGCAACTCCGTGAGCACCGGCTCGACGAACGTCCCGCACTCGTTCGCAGGTGATCCCTCCAATGGCAAGAACGGGGATGGCCGATCGGCGGCAGACATCGGCCAGCATATTGAGCCCAAGCGGGGGCCCGAACGAGCGCTTCGACGGAGTCTCAAAAATGGGACCAAACACGACATAATCGGCACCGCTCTGATTCGCGCATCGCACATCCTCCACCGAGTGCGTGGAGACCCCAATCAATCGATCTGGTCCGATCATCTGTCGCACAGGAAGAGGAGGCAGACTGTCGGATCGAAGATGCACGCCGTCCAAATTCAGCGCCATCATCAGATCGACGCGATCATTGACGATCAACGACACCAATCCAGGTGTTGCCAGCGTTTGGATTTTTTGTGCCAACGACAGTAAGTCGCTCGTGCACAGATCACGTTCCCTCAGCTGAATAGCCGGTACGCCGGCCTTGATCGCGTCATTCAGGGCCGTTGCAAGAGGACGTCCGTGAGTCTGGTGACGATCTGTCACCAGAAGCAACCGAAAGTCTACCGGCGGCATCGGTGGGAGGCTGAAACCGAATTGCCGAACCTTGGAGAATAGGCGTGAAGGCCGTTCACGTTGTTCTTCTCTAGCTGACGAAACTCACAAGTCATCACTTAGCAGTCAAAACTACTTCAGAGCATCCCTTCGATCGGGCTACTCGCCGTCGCGTAGAGCTTTCGAGGAATGCGGCCGGCCTTGTAAGCCAGACGCCCAGCATGAACCGCATATTTCATCGCTTCCGCCATGGCAAGCGGGTCCCGCGCGCCCGCAATGGCCGTATTCATGAGCACCGCGTCGGCGCCGTACTCCATCGCCAAAGCTGCGTCCGACGCGGTTCCGACACCAGCATCGACGATAATCGGCACCTTGACGGTTTCCATGATGATTTTCAGATTGTACGGATTCCGAATCCCGAGCCCAGACCCAATGGGCGCAGCTAAGGGCATGACCGCCGGACATCCGATATCCACGAGCTTCTTCGCGACAATCGGATCATCATTCGTGTACGGAAGGACGATAAATCCTTCCTTAATGAGGATCTTGGCCGCTTCGATCAAACCGGCCGTATCCGGAAACAGGGTCCTTTCATCGCCGAGCACTTCCAATTTCACCAAATCGGAAACACCGGCCGCGCGAGCCAAACGCGAGTACCGCACCGCATCCTCCACGGTATAGCATCCGGCCGTATTGGGCAGAATCGTGTATTTCTTCGGGTCGATGTAATCGAGCAGATTGTCTTTCGAGCGATCGGTGATATTCACTCGCCGAACTGCGACCGTCACCACATCGGCGCCGGACGCTTCAATGGCCTTTTGCGTCTCAACAAAGTCTTTGTACTTTCCTGTTCCGACCCATAGCCGAGACTTGAATTCCCGCCCCGCTATCACTAGTCGATCATCCGTCATGGTATCCTCTTAGAATGACCCACCGCCGATAAACCCGAGAATCTCGACCCGATCCCCATCTTTGAGCGGCCGCTGGCCAAATGCAGCCCGATCGAGGATTTCAAGATTCAGCTCTACAGCCACCCGCTCCGTTTGAATGTCAAGGTCTTGCAACAGATCAGCGATCGTTGCACCACTCCGCCAGGCCCGTGCCTGTCCGTTCACGTGGATCTGAATTGCATCCTGCACGCCTGTCATCCTATGGGACCGGAATTCACCTTGTCAACAAAGTGTCCCTTGCCTGAAAGGCCAAAGAAACCGCACAATACAGGCCCAAGGTCCGGCGTATGAAGGAGAATAATCAACGACTGGCCGCCCTCTTTCGATCGATAGCAGATCTCCTCTCAGCTCAACGGGCGAATCCTTATCGAGTAAGGGCCTATCGCCGGGCTGCGGATGCGCTGCTTGCCATCGACGAAGATGTAGCAGCCGTGGCGGAGCGGCAGGATCTGGAGGCTATCGACGGGATTGGAACCGATCTGGCGAAAAAGATCGAAGAGTTCCTTGAGACCGGAACCATCCGCGCCTACGAAGAGCTTCAGACTCCGCTCCCGGCAGAGGTCAGCAGTTGGACAACTCTTCCGGGTCTCTCCAAATCACTCGTGACCTATTTGTACTTCCGACTCGGCATCAGGACGCTCCCCGATCTCGATCAGCTCATTCGATCTCATCTGCTTCGAACTCTGCCGAGCTTCTCCGGATCAGAGGAACTTTTGCTGCAGGCTGTCCGACAACGGATCCAAAATGACAAGCCTTAGGAACTCTTGAGTTCCTTGAAGATCTTCCAGCTCTTCAGCAATTCCACTGCCTTCTGCAGCTGGACATCCTGCTCAAGCGAGAGTTCCCCTCCCGCTTCAGCCGGTAACGACTGTGGACCCGTTCCGTTCTTCGGACTTCCCTCATCGGGAGACTTCCCAGTCGGCGGTGACCCTTCTTTTCCGGTCGGCGGTTTGACGGCCTTCCCCTCCTGGTCCTTTTCAGCCGGCTTTCCGTCAGGCGCCTTGGCAAGCACCGGCAGGGACAGCTTCACCACAATATCCGGAATAATCCCGGTCGACTGGATCGACCGACCTTTCGGCGTATAGTACTTCGCAGTCGTGAGGCGAAGCCCCGAACCATCGCCTAAGGCCAAGATCGTCTGCACCGACCCTTTTCCGAACGAGGTCGTCCCAACCACGACGGCCCGCCCCCAATCTTGCAACGCTCCGGCTACGATCTCCGACGCACTCGCCGATCCCTCGTTGACGAGAACGATGACCGGGAGATCTTCAAGTTGATCCTTGGATTTCGCGAACCATTCGTCCTTTTTCCCTTCTCGGCTCTTGGTGTACACCACCAGCTTCCCGCTGGGAAGAAATTGCTCGGACACATCGACGGCCGCGGTCAGCAAACCACCAGGGTTGTTTCGTAAATCAAGAATGGTTCCCTGGACCTTCTGCTCCTTGAACTGTCTGATCGCTTTCGAAAGGTCTCGACCGGTCGCTTCCTGGAATTGAGTGAGCCTGACATAGCCGAGGCTGTCGATGACCTTCGATTTCACACTTTCAATCTTGATGGTGTCCCGAACGAGAGTGAACACCAAGGGATCCGCTGTCCCATCCCGTTGAATGGTGAGGTTGACCTTACTGCCTTTCGGCCCTCGCATCTTCTGGACGGCATCCATCAACGTCAGGTCCTTCGTGGTGTCGTCGTTGACTTTAATGATGAAATCGCCGGCTTTGATCCCGGCTCGATGCGCGGGTGTGCCTTCGATCGGCGCGATCACGGCCAGACGGTTGTCCTTCACACCGATTTGAATCCCGACTCCGCCGAATTCTCCCCTGGTTTCGACCTGCATCTCCTTATACATTTCCGGAGTCATGTACGCTGAGTGGGGATCGAGCGTCGACAGCATGCCACGAATGGCCCCTTGGATCAGATCCTTCGGCTTCGTCTCGTCGACATAGTGCTTTTGAACCTGATTCAAGACCTCGGAGAAGGTTTTGAGCTCTTCATAGGTTTCACCGGCGTGACCGGTTCGCTCCCAGCCTTTCCCGATGACGACCCCGCAGAGCAGGGCGAGCGCGATCATCGGTCCGACCACCCAAGACTTCCGCCGCGGCTGCTGTTCCATAAGCTTCACATCCCTTCTTTCATACGTTTTCGGACCCTTCGACCCGATCGACACCGACCATGCACATTTTATCGTTTTGCCAGCCAGTGGAGCGGATCGACCGGCTCGGCCCCTTCACGTAACTCGAAGTATAAAGTATTTTCTCCAATCATGCCCGTGTCGCCGGTCTCTCCGATAGGCTGACCTTCGGCAACCTGTTCACCCGCTTTGGCCAGAATCTTGGACGCGTGCGCATACAGTGAGAAAAACCCGTTGGCGTGATCTAAGATTATAACGAGTCCGTATCCTTTCAACCAGTCTGCATAGACGACGTTTCCAGTCATGACGGCATGGATGAAGCTTCCCTCTTCGGTTCGGATTTCGATGCCTTTGCGCTGGACATAGGTGTTGAACGTCGGGTGTTTCTGACGCCCGAAAAACGATACGACTTTGCCTTCGGCCGGCCAAGGTAGCGTGCCTCTCACTCCATGCGCCAAGGGTGAAGCCGTCGGAGGATGCAAGGCCATGGCACGTCTGCGCGTTTCCAACTCATGCAACAGACCATCCACTCGCGAGGCGGAACGCTGCAGTTCTTCGACCGTGCGGTTGTAGGAATCCTTTTCGTGCGTGATCTTCGCCAGATAGACCTTTTTCTCCTTCTGGAGCGCTCGGATGTCGACCAGTTTCTTTTCAATGTTCAGCTTGAAGGCGATCAGTCCGACCCTGGCCTCGCTGCGCTGATGCTCCGCCTGCTCCATCCGCTCCATATCGGCTCGGAATGTCTTCAGCAATTCGTACTCCTTGTGTGAAACGGCAGAGAGGTATTGTCCGCGGCGCTGAAGATTACCGTATGAGTCCGCCGTGAAGAGAACCCTCACACGACCAAACCGTCCTTCCATATACTGCACACGGAGCCGGGCAAGAATGGCCTCACGTCGTGCATCAATGCTGGTTCGCATCACCCCAAGCCGGTCTGTAATCTCTTCGAGTTCCCGATCCTTCCGCCTCAGTTGCTTGCTGATTTCATGGTGATCTTGCCGATGCTGCACCAGTCGTTCATCGAGGGATTGGATGCCCTGCAGAACCGATTCTCGTTTCTTTTCTGCTTCCTCCGCTCGTTTCCGCTTCTCGTCAATCTTGCCCTTCAGCTGATCAAGCGTCCTCCGTTCTCGCTCGATTTTTTCAGAGATCGGATCATTCGCCGCACTGGCGACGGATGTCCACCCTCCTCCTACCGCAAGACACCAGAGTAGGATGGTGAAGGAGATACTCATGCCCGCCCCTCCCCAACACGAAGAAGCGACACCACGCTCCCTGCAAAACCAAGCCCCATCCCCGCCATGACGAGCGCCAGACATACCGAGAGGGGGAAAAACGAGATCATGCCCTCAATCCCACTGAAACGGCCTGTCAATTGGATCTGCTGCCGGAACAGTTCAAACGCCACCTTAAGAATTCCTAACGACAGTGCGCTGCCGCACGCTCCGAGCACAGCTCCTTCGAGGAAATATGGAATCCGGATGAACGTGCGCGTAGCCCCAATCGAACGAAGAATTTCGATCTCCTCCCGTCTAGCCAACAGGGCAAGCCTGATCGTATTCCCGATGATCGTCACTGCGGCTGCGGAGAGGAGGATCCCGACGCCGATCGCAGCCAGTTCGATATATCCGATCAGCTCCGCCAACAAACTGAGCCATTCTTGATTATAGTCGACCTTGGCGACACCTGCCATTGTTTGCACTCGTTCAACCCAGCCTCTCATGGCGTCAGGAGACCGAAAGCTCGGCGCCAGCGTCACCACAAACGAAGCCGGGAGCGGATTCTCGCCAAGCCCTTCGAGTAAGTGGGACTCACCGGGGAATTGAGCTCGAAATTCTCCCAAGGCCTGTTCTTTCGAAATGAAGAACACCTGGGCAACCATGCGATCAGCCTTGAGTTTTCGCTCCAGTTCCTGCACTCTTTCGCCCCGAAGTCGATCCTCCAAATAGACCATGAGCTTGACGTCTTCCTGGAGCGCTCCTGCGGCCTGCCGCAAATTCATATAGAGCAACAAAAATATACCCACACAAGCCAAGGTAAACGCCGTGGTCAGAACGGCAACGATCGTAGTCGTCCGATTAGTGCGCATGTTCGCCCACGCTTCGCGAACGAGATAATAGAGTCGTCTCATAGGCCGACTCCCTGCCCGATCCGCCGCTCCGACAGCAATACCCCTTGCACCAAGGTAATCACCCGACGATTCACGTGATGCAGGACATGAGGATCGTGCGTCGCGACGATCACGGTCGTCCCTCGAGCATTGATCAATTTGAACAACTCCATGATCTCTCTTGTGTGTTCCGGATCAAGATTCCCCGTTGGTTCGTCGGCCAGGAGCACCACCGGCCCGTTGACGATCGCCCGTGCGATGCACACACGCTGCTGTTCTCCCGTGGAGAGACTGTTCGGCAACTGATCTTTGTTGTGATCGACATCGACGGCACGCAACGCCTCCGTGACTTTACGACGAATATCTTTCTCGGACACGCCTTGAGCGAGCAAGGGAAGCGCCACATTGTCGAAGACGGATTTCTTCGGCAAGAGACGAAAGTCTTGAAAGACCGCACCGACCTTCCGTCGAAGATAAGGAATCTCGGTTGGTCTGAGCTTCGTCACATTCCTCCCGTGAACAAAAATCTGTCCTTCGTCCGGCTGCTCCTCACCGAACAGCATGCGCAGCAGCGTAGACTTCCCCGCCCCGCTCGATCCCATGAGAAGGACAAACTCCCCCTTTTCAATCTCGAGCGTGACATCGGACAGAGCGGATTTTCGATCATGCCATTTGGACACGTGGATGAGTTGAATGATGGCATCCATGGAAACCCTTTGGAGAAGGACTAGAACCTGCCGCGTTCTCCGACGTCAAACGCGTTCTGGAGATGTTCGATCTGTCCCTGGTCGGAAGGTCTCCCCTGGACCAACACCACGTCGAATCGGCAGGCCTTATCGGACCAATGCCGTTGGGCTAAGTAGAGAGCAGCCAGTTTTGTCAGCTTTGCCCGCTTGCGATGATTCACCGCGAGCAAAGCACCGCCGAAGGCTTCCGTGGTCCTACCCTTGACTTCGACAAAAACCACAACACCTTGGTCTTCCGCCACGAGGTCCAATTCGCCGAGAGGAGTCCGTACGTTGCGATCGAGAATTCGGTAGCCCTTGGCCAGCAAGAACTGTTCGGCCTGCGTTTCACTGGCTTGGCCGAACTGATGGCGCGGGTCGGAAGTGGCCATCGCTTACTGCTCGAACAATGTGGAGCGCATCAGTCCGTGCGACTTCCTCTTCGTACCGATGATCATCTCTTGCACCGGCGTGAACGTTCGACGATGAATGGAGCACGGACCATGACGCGCCAATCGCTGCAGATGTCCGGTTGTGCCATACCCCTTATGGGAGAGAAAATCGTATTCGGGGAACATGTCATGGTACTTCGCCATGAGACGATCCCTCGTGACCTTGGCGATGATGGAGGCCGCCGCAATCGAGAGGGAGAGGGAGTCTCCCTTGATAATCGGCCGTACAGAGATTCTGACTCCAGGAAGAGTGACGGCATCTATGAGTAGATAATCAGGAGGAGGAGCCAGCTGATCGATGGCTCGCCGCATCGCTAGCCTGGTCGCTTCGAGAATATTGAGCCGATCGATCTCCCCGGCGTCCGCTGATCCGATTCCCATCCCCACAGCTTGCTCAAGAATCGCGGCATACAATCGATCTCGCCGCCCTTCAGAAAGTTGCTTGGAATCATCGACCCCTGAGAGTCGACATCGGATCGGTAGGACGACAGCGGCGGCGACGACTGGACCGGCTAATGGGCCACGTCCGGCTTCATCGATACCGGCAATTCGACGATACCCGCACAGCCGGGCTTCTAACTCGAACTCTTGGTTGGGTCCACCACACATCCCTTCACCGATCACAGAATCACATTGCCGTGAGGGAACACATGCGCGGAACCGGTCTAGGCCGTCACAGCCTCCTCCTCAGAAGTCGTCGGCTGTGCTGACGGCTTGCTCTCTCCGACAAACTCGCGCTCTTCGACCTTCGCGAACCTCCCCTTCTTGCCTCGCAGATAGTAGAGCTTCGCACGCCGAACACGCCCCTGCCGAACCACATCCACTTTGGAGACGATCGGAGAGTGCACCGGGAAAATCCGTTCGACCCCGACCCCGTACGAAAGTTTTCGGACTGTAAACGTTTCGGTATTCAAACTCCCCTTGCGCGCGATCACGGTTCCTTCATAGACCTGAATACGCTCCTTCTCGCCTTCGACGACTTTGACGTGGACCCTGACGGTATCCCCGATCTCAAATCTCGGCACTGATTTCTTTGTCAACGACCGCTGAATTCGTTCCAACTGATTCATGGACTTAACCCTCCTCCCGGCATGATGGCGGGGTCGTCAAAAGACCTTCGCTCATCAATTCATCCAACAACTGTTGATCTTCCTTCGTGAACATCCGATCTTTCAAAAGATCGGGGCGTCGCAAATACGTGCCGCGCAACGCTTGTTTCCGACGCCACAATCGAATGGCCTCATGATGGCCAGAAAGCAAGACATCGGGCACGCCAATTCCTCCGATTTCTGCCGGCCTCGTGTACTGTGGATACTCCAACAACGCGTCCGAAAACGACTCTTCCAATACGGAACTGGGGTCACCCAGGACGCCGGGAACGAGTCTGGCTGCTGCATCGATCAAGACGAGCGCCGGCAATTCACCTCCGGTCAACACATAATCTCCCAGTGAGACTTCCTCCGGAGCTAATGTCAGACGGACACGCTCATCCACTCCCTCATAGTGCCCGCACAGAATGACGATTCGGCGACGCTCACCCGCCAACTCCTCTGCATAGTCTTGCGTAAAAGTCCGCCCGTGAGGAGTTGGAAACAGCAATCGAATGTCTTCTTCGTTTGCCCGCGCTTCATTTCGAAGCGCAGCCACCGCAAGAAGGATCGGCTCAGCCTTCATGACCATGCCGGCTCCACCTCCATACGGCATATCATCGGCTACTTTGTGGCGATCAGTCGTGAAGTCCCGCAAATTGTGCACCTTCACGGTGAGAAGCCCTTTTCCCTGGCCTCGTTTGAGCATGCTGTGAGCCAGGACCGGGGCGAACATCCCAGGGAACAGTGTCAGAACCTCGAACCTCAACATGCTACTCACCCAATCCGTCGATCAACCGGACAGTCATTTTTCGAGCTGCCAGGTCGACGGTACGAACCAGTTCTTTCGCTGCTGGGATCAAGATCTCTTTGCTCCCCTTGCGAACAACGAACAGCGGATTTCCCGGCAAGTCCCAAATCTCCTCCAACACACCAAGCGGCTGTCCCTCCTCGGAGGAAACAGCAAGACCGATCAGATCACACTCATAGTACTGCCCATCCGGCAACTTGGGCACGGGCCCGCGAATTGTCTGAATGAACCCACCACGCCAGAGACTCGCGTCCTCTGGGCTGGTCAAACCGGTCAATTCAAGAATAAATCGAGCTCCCGCCCGTCTCACATGGGTGACGCTAGTCTCAAGAGTCCGTCCATTTATTGCGACGAGACTCACCGCCCTCAACCCTTCAAATCGACCTGGAACATCGGATAGCGGCAGAACCTTCACTTCCCCCTTGACGCCAAAGGGCCGCTCGATCCGCCCTACGGTCACGGTTTCCAACGGACTCACCGTCACACGAGTCAGGATTTTGCAGGCGTTTGTTTCTGCGCAGCTTTTTCAGCCTCAAACTGCTTCCAGACCCCTGCCCTGCGCAACAACGTCCGCACGGTCACCGTAGGTTGAGCGCCGTGCCTTAGCCAGGTCAGCACCCGTTCCTGCTTCAACTCCGGCACACCGGCTTCTTTCAACGGATCAAAAATCCCAAGGATCTCCAGGAACCGGCCGTCGCGCGCTTTCCGTGAATCAGCGGCCACCACCCGATACATCGGTCGTTTGTGTCTTCCCGTTCGCGCCAGTCTCAAATGTACAGCCACAACTGTCCTCCTTTTACGCTGAATTCGCACTATCGGTCATGATCGCTTATCGAGATCGCATGAGTTGGGCGAGCTGTCGCCGCCCTCCCGCACCGGTCATCGCCTTTGCCAACTTCTTGGCGGACAAGAACTGCTTGATGAGACGGTTCACATCCTGCACCGTGGTGCCGCTGCCACGGGCGATCCGCTTCTTTCGGCTTCCATTGATGATGGTATGATCGCGGCGTTCCCGTGGGGTCATCGAATCGATCACCGCGACCACACGGCCGATCTCTCGCTCAGGCTTGTCACCCTCGATCGCTTGCTTGAGTTTTTGCCCGCCCGGAAGCATGCCGAGAATTTGTTCCAACGAGCCTATCCGGTTCATCTGGCTGAGCTGAGTCCGAAAATCCTCCAGCGTGAACGTATTGCTGGAGAGCCGCTTTTGAGCTTCCTCGGCCTGCTCACGAGTGACGCTTTCTTGGGCTTTCTCAATGAGCGACAGCACGTCGCCCATCCCAAGAATACGGGAAGCCATCCGGTCCGGATGAAACGGCTCTAAAGCATCCAGCTTTTCCCCGACACCAAGAAACTTGATGGGCTTCCCGGTTGCGGCCCGAATCGATAAGACCGCGCCCCCGCGTGCGTCCCCCTCGACCTTGGTGAGTATAATACCGGTCAACCCGACCTTTTGATCGAACTGACCGGCCATGGTGACCGCATCCTGTCCGGTCATCGCATCGGCAACCAACAAGACCTCATGAGGAGACACGGCTGTTTTCACGGCGACAAGTTCGTTCATTAACTCGTCGTCGATATGCAATCGGCCTCCGGTATCAAGGATGATGAGATCAAAACCCTGATCGCGCCCTCGCTCGACCCCGGTACGGCAGATATGCACCACATCCGCTTGAGAAGCCTGAACGTGATCCGCTCGGTGAACCTCCACTCCGAGATCCCGACCAAGAGCGCTCAGTTGCTCGCCGGCCGCAGGACGACGCGGGTCAGCAGCTACCAACAGCGCTCGCTTCCCTTGATTCTTAAACAGACGCGCAAGTTTGCCGCTGGCCGTGGTCTTTCCCACCCCTTGCAATCCGACCATCATCAAGATAGTCGGGGGCTGTGAGCTCAGGGCAAGTCCGGCCCGCTCATTCCCCATCATCGCCCTGAGCTCGTCCCAGACGACTTTGACGACCTGATGTCCGGGAGTCAGACTCTGCAGGACTTCCTGACCGACAGCCTTTTGACGGACGCGATCGATGAACTCCTTGACGATTTTAAAGTTGACGTCTGCTTCAAGAAGCGCAAACCTCACATCTTTCAATGCTTCCGTGATGTTCTGCTCCGTGAGCACACCCTGCCCTCGGAGTTTCTTCAAAATTTTCTCAAACTTATCGCTCAGCGCATCGAGCATGATGCCGTATCACCACAAAGAAAGAGGCCATCGAAGCCTTGCACAAGACCTCCGATCGCCTCGAAAATCCTGGAAAAAGAGTATCGAGGAGTCTATCGGACCAAGCAAGGCAAGTCAAGGTCATCACGAGCCAGTAGTTTTATTGACATGCCGAAAGCCTTCGGATATGGTGCCCTTCAGCCACCCAAAAACCACTGTACGGAAACTCATAAAGAAAGAAGCTCGGTCGCGTGAGAAAATCGCCCTGGGTTTTGCTCATTTTCGTGCTGATCGGAGGGCTCCTTGGCGGGATACTCGGGGAGATTCTCCATGTCATGGCACCTCAAGGCACCATTCAAAACATTTTTGCGACGCATTATAATCCCGGGATCAATCCGCCGCTCACCATCGACCTTGTCTTGATCAAACTCGTCCTCGGATTCAACATTAAGGTTAATATCCTGAGCATCCTCGGGATGTTCATTGGTATCTACCTTTACAAGCACGTCTAAGATTTCGCGTTCAAAGCTTGAAGCCGGAGCGATCGAATTTGATTGCGTAGCTCTGCCGCCCGCTCAAAGGCCAGCTCTTTGGCGGCAGCTTTCATTTCCGACTCCAGCCGTTCGATGAGTTGATCCGTTGATTCTGAATTCTCATATGGCTCGACCGATTCAGCTGCAAGATCCAACCGGACATAGTCCATGTCGGCCACCGCATACTCGAGGGAAGGAATCCCTTTCGTAATACCGACCGGGGTAATCCCATGGACACCGTTATACTCGGCTTGGATCCCACGGCGGCGGCTGGTTTCATCGAGTGCCTGTTTCATCGAATCCGTCACAACATCTCCGTAAAAAATGACCCGGCCTTCGAGATTGCGCGCGGCTCGGCCGGCCGTTTGAATCAACGCTCGGTACGAGCGCAGATAGCCTTCCTTATCAGCGTCAAGAATCGCCACGAGGCTCACTTCGGGGAGATCGAGCCCTTCGCGCAGTAAATTGATCCCGACCAGCACATCAAACGTCCCGCACCGGAGGTCCCGGACGATCTCGGCTCGCTCAAGGGTCTTAATGTCGGAATGCAGATAGCGCACCTTGATTCCCAAGTCGTGGTAATACTCAGTCAAATCCTCCGCCATCCGCTTCGTTAAGGTCGTCACGAGTACCCTGCCACCCTTGGCCACCTCCGAGCGGACCTGCCCGAGGAGATGGTCTACCTGTCCCTTGGCCGGCACGACATCGATGTGGGGGTCCATCAGACCGGTCGGCCGAACGATCTGCTCAACCACATCACGGCCGGCATGCTCCAGCTCGTAGCTGCCGGGGGTTGCGGACACATACAACACCTGATTGAGACAACTCTCGAACTCAGAAAACTTCAACGGACGGTTGTCGACCGCCGACGGGAGTCGAAATCCGTACTCCACCAACGTCCGTTTTCTGGAGTAATCTCCCTCATACATCCCGCCGACTTGGGGAACCGTCGCGTGAGACTCATCGACGATCAATAGAAAATCCTTTGGGAAATAGTCCAACAATGTGGGAGGGGGCTCACCAGGCCTCCGCCCGCTGAGATGACGCGAGTAGTTTTCGATCCCGTGGCAATAACCCATGGCTCGAATCATCTCCAGATCAAACTTGGTACGTTGCTCAAGCCGTTGGGCCTCCAGCAGTCGACCCGTCTTCCTGAACAAGGCCACGCGGTCCTCCAGTTCTTCCTCGATACCGGTGATGGCCCGCTCATAGCGATCCGGAGCAATGAGATAATGGGTGTTCGGATAAATCGCGATCTTGGGAAGCTTGCTCAATGATTTCCCGGTGAGTGGATCGATCTCATGAATGGCATCCACCACGTCTCCGAACAGCTCAATGCGCACCGACTTGGCTTCAGACGAGGCAGGAAAAATCTCGATCACGTCCCCGCGCGCCCGGAACGTCCCACGATGAAAATCCACATCATTGCGTTCGTATTGAATCTCCACCAGTTTCGATAAGATCTTTTCTCGTCTCGTTTCGACGCCTTCCTCCAAATATATGAGCATGTCATGGTAGACCTCCGGTGACCCCAGCCCATAGATACAGGACACCGAGGACACGATCAGCACGTCGTTTCGTTGCAACAGCTCGGTCGTGGCGGAGTGGCGCATCTGATCGATGGTATCGTTGATCGAGGCATCCTTCGCGATATACGTATCGCTCTGAGGGATATAGGCCTCCGGTTGATAGTAATCGTAATAGCTCACGAAATACTCGACAGCGTTATGGGGGAAAAACTGTTTGAACTCTTGATAGAGCTGACCGGCCAACGTTTTGTTGTGGACCAGCACGAGCGTCGGCTTCTGAACTCGCTCGACGAGGTTCGCCATCGTGAAAGTCTTGCCGGACCCAGTGACGCCGAGCAATACCTGATGCTGCTTTCCAGCTTGGATTCCAGCTGTCAGCCGCGCAATGGCTTCCGGTTGATCTCCGCAAGCTTTAAAGGGAGCCTCTAACTTAAAGGGTGGCACGGTCTCCCTCCCGGTGAAACCATGTGGAGCCCCGCGGCGTGATGGCTGCGATTTCTAGTGGTTGTTCGGCAACACCTCGCCGAAGCATGGTTTCCTGCGTAGACTGGTGACTGGAAATCCGGATGGACATCGGTGACTCTTGATATCGCAACCCACAACGTAAAAAGGGCTGCCGGAAATTCCGGCAGCCCTTATCGCAGCGGAACAGACTCGAGGTTAACCGCGACCGCCTCCGAATCCTCCACGCCCTCCTCCGCTGGAGCGGGGCTCTTGAGGACGAGCTTCATTCACCGTCAACGTACGGCCCCCAAGTTGTGTGCCGTTCAAGGCGGTTATCGCCGCTTGCGCTTCTCCGTCGGACGACATTTCGACAAATCCAAACCCCCGAGACTGCCCAGTGAACTTGTCCGTAATAATCCGCGCCGAGGCCACCGTCCCATACACCGCAAACAGATCGCTTAGTTGTTGCTCAGTCGTCGCATAGGGCAATCCACCGACATAGATCTTCGCACCCATCGAAGTCCTCCTTTGACACAATGATGTTGTCTTGGACTCGAGAAAACAACGAGGAAGGAATGGGCCGAAGGCGTCAACACAGCGGCGGTTTAGCTTTGGCTTCCGATCAGATTCCCGGACTGGCCCAATACAACATCCATTCAGGCCTTGTCACTTTCAGCGTCGGTCTTCCCAGGCCTTTAGCGAACCGACCATTTCATGATACTCCAGACCGACGAAAAATGGCAAGTTTGAGGCTAAACCGGTCCGCTGATGAACCCACGTTAATAGGCCGGCGGCGTGGAAAGCGGTCGGTGGGAAAAGAGAGGAACTGCATGGAAGCTGTCGAACAACACGGTCGATGTTCCAAGAACGACCAGCCCAATTTGCCCCAATCCCAAGGCTTGGTCCTCAACGGAAAGGACCAGCACTCCATCTACGAACACTTCAATAAAATCTTTGCTGATGATGGTGTTTCGTTGCACTCTGAGTGAATGCCAATCAACCTTTTTCAGACTAATCGACGCCTGCGCGAGGAGCAATTCGCTCCCATTCGCCAAGCGAACGAGCCGCACGTTTTGACCGATCGAATCGACGACCGCCAGGTAAAAATTGCGCCTGTCGCGCACACCAAACGCTATGCCTCCGAGCCCAGACGTTCCTTGCTGCGCATGAAAGCGAACGCTGAGATCCGGATACTCATATTCCAATCCATCGGCCACAAGTGCCTGATAACAGGGCTGCGTGCAACTCGATGAACCAACGATAATATTGGGCGGAGAAGGTGCGGTCCCATGCCCCTGGACCATCCAATCTGCAAGCGGCTCGTCATTGGAATTACTCCGTACGAAACCGCCGGGCGGCGTATTGAATTGATCCTGATCGAAGGTCCATCGTTGGAAAAGCCCACCTGTCGCCTGTTTCTTGAGATTAACGGCCTTTTCTTCCGAGGTTTCCTTCTGAACTCCGTAACTAGGGCTGTACCCCATGACGAGACTCAGACCAGCCACCAAGAGAGCGAAGAGCCCTTGCCGGGTCCGCCTGATGACGGAACCGGTTCGAGATGTCAAAGACAATACACGCACTACGATGAGCTTCCTGATTTCTGAATTTGAAGAATCTCTCGCTGCAGACGGTCCCGCTCGGCGAGGATCTTCTTGCGTCGTTGCCATCGATCCCAAGTCCACCAACGCAGTTTTTCGCTGAACGTCACCGCATGCGTTGGTGCACTGCCGCCAGGGGCCTGTTGGAACGAATACCCGTCATGGGTATCGCGCTGCTCAAAAAACCGCCGATACAGATGATCGTATAATCCCTTCCCTGATTCACCACCCGCCATACCTCTCCCCTTATTTCAGAAACGGTTTCAGCCGCTCCGAACGTCGTCCGATATTTCAAGCCTCCTACCGGTACTCGTCGAATAGTACCTGGGCTCCATGCGACTCCGCAACCTGCTTTCCCTCATGCTATGATCCCACATCCGCGTGCATCCGCGTGCAACCTGACATGATCAGGGTATCACTATGAACCTTACCTGTTTCACCGGCGATTCCAAAGCCCGCTGCATCGTGGTCCTCGCGACCGTCTGCCTTTTGCTCTCACCCAATCCAAGCCTGGCTCAATCGCCCAAGACAGGCCTTCGGGCAGCCATCGATTCGCTCTCCGCAGAACGGATGAGTGCCGACATTCGAACACTCAGCGGTCCTGCATTCAATGGACGGCAAAGCGGCACGCAAGCAGACCTCGAATCAGCTCGGTGGATCGCGCAAGAGTTTCTTTCGGCAGGTTTGCGCTTACCACTCGTTCGCAATGGCTCACTGAGAATACCATTCTTGACGGGCAAGGATGGTACTGCATCAGGGATAATGACCTCCTTGCTATCCACTCCCCTAATAGCACCGGAACCAATAGTACGAGTCGGGCCGATAGATCATTTAGCCGCCGAAACTCTCGGCTCAGACTATTTTCCCGTTTTCGATTCGCCATCCGCTGATCTCCACGCCCAAATCATCTTTGTCGGATACGGTATTGTCGATCCTGCGCAAGGCATCGACGACTATGCGGGCATCGACGTAAATAATTGCATCGTGCTGTTTCTACGAGGCAAGCCGAACCACTATACCCCTCCCATCAGTCATGCCGACAAGGTCCGGTTTGCACGGGACCACGGCGCGATCGGCTACTTGATGGCGACCGGGCCACTGCTTTCCCCCTATGAGGTCCGCCGTGGCATCACAGGGAGTCCCAGCGCCTTCTATGGTCAATTACCTCCTGATCACGCCATTCCTGGAGCCTGGATTAGTACGGCGCTTGCCCAAGAGATTCTCGCGGAATCGAAGAGAGACGTTCCCGATCGTCTGCGCGTCCTTCAAGAGCGCCTGAACCAAGCACCTTCATCACAGGCCATACGGACAAACCATTTTGCGTCGCTTGCGTGGAAGACGACGATGGAGGAGGGAAATCTGGTCAATGTAGTGGGGATGATCCCTGGAACCGGAACAGAGTCTGTGATCATCGGAGCCCACCGAGACCACTTCGGTCGTCCAGGAGGCGTTCTTTTCCCCGGCGCAGACGACAATGCCTCCGGAACGGCAGTCATCTTGGAAGTGGCGCGAGCCCTTGCAAAGTGGGAGACAAGCCCAAAGCGAACGATCCTCTTTGTCTCCTTCAGCGGCGAGGAGCGCGATCTGCTTGGTTCACGTCTGTATACGTCACGACCCATCACTCCACTCAATGCTACAAAAGCCATGATCAACATCGACCACGCCGGCGTTGGCAATGGACGGCTCACCGTAGGCGTGACAGGATTAGAGAAAGAGGCCCTACTAGAGGTCGGGAGGGTGGCCGGCGTTCACGAGAAACTGGATCTTTATGGCTTTTTCCCCGGCGGCGACCACGTACCATTTAAAGAAGCCGGTGTACCGACGGTCACTGTCGTGAGCGGCGGTGTACATCCACACTTTCATCAACCATCGGATACCGCCGACACCATCGATCCAGAGATCTTGAACACCGTGGCCCGGTATGTGCTGGCGGTGACGTGGCAACTCGCCTACCAACCATGAAGCGTTGCGAGCGGGAGAAAGGAACAGACTGTTTCAGGACATCGAGTCTCTACAGAATACGAGTACTCACATGAGGAGCAGTTTTGCTCAGTGAATTAGGGAATCTCGTCAAGGATGTCCGACTCGATCGGAGGCAAGGGAGCCGTTTGAGGTGGTGGTCCAGGAAGGACGATTCCGGATCCGACTTGATTCGCGCCTTGAATAAGCCCAATGGATAATTGTGGGCCGAAGGTCATGACGGCCCCACTCCAAGCCTGACCAGTGGTAGGGTTTCGAAAGTTGTACGTTTGGAAGTATTGCCCAGGAAAGTAGAGAAACCCCTGTGTTCCCTGCCGGTCGATGTACAGGCTGCCACCGCCGAATCGAAACAGATTACCGAGCCCTCCATCAAACGACCGTACAGTAGAGGTCGTAGACCCTGCCGACACATTCTGCGCCAATGCAGAGGGGCTCGAGCTGAATGCCGCGACCACGAGCACAGAGATCAGAACGACGAGGAGACTCCATAGGCGATGGCGAGTGGCTGCTCCATCAACAGGAGCGTGCGGGATACTAATGTTCATGACAGAGTCCGTAGGACTCATTATAGTATGAGCTCGCTCGGATCGTGAATCAAGGAGGAAATTATGAATTGCAGATCCTCAACTCATCACCGCCTTGCGACCATTGTGATCGCCGGCTTGTGGTGCATCTCGGCACCGCTCAATGGCTGGGGTTTAGATGTGACCGAACGGGTCTCTGCGGAGCGGCGTGAAAGCGTGTCGCTCGCCGATGCAGCGCTGCGTGCGCTGCAGAACAATCTCGACATCAGTATCAGTCGCCACAATAAGGAAAGCCGGTTGGCGGACATCATCATCGAACAATCCAAGTTCGATTTCAACCTCAGCGTCAACGGCCAATACAATCGGACGGTGAACCCGCTCAATCGACCAGTATTCGGAGGAACTAGACCTGACCTTAGACAGATTACGATCTTCGATCAGATAAACAGTTCCGTGACCTTCGATGCTCAGACCAACCTCATTACAGGCGGCAATTTCGACGTCAACTATAGCCCGTCCCGAACCGGCGTGAACGCGAATGTCGCCCAAGGATTTCTCTTCAATCCTGCCTGGACAGGAGGCCTGGCCTTCACATTGACTCAGCCGCTGCTCAGGAACGCGGGGATCGGGATCAACAAGACCTTCATCAAGGTCGCCCAGAATAATGCCGAGGTCGAACAACATGTCTTTCGAGACCGAGTGCTGACCGTCATCACCACGGTGGAACAAACCTACTGGGAACTGGTGTTTGCGAATGAGAATTTGAAAGTGGCGCAAGCCGCCATGAAGGCCGCCGAAGAACTCTTAGCGGCCAACCGCGCCAAGGCAAAAGCCGGCGTCATGTCGATCGTCGACGTGCTCCAAGCCGAGGCTGCCATGGCATCCAGAGTGGAGCAGATCTTAGTCGCGGAAAAAGCCATTCGCGATCAGGAAGATCAACTGCGCCGCCTCTTGAATCCCGGCGAAGAAGACCTGCGCCAAGACGTCCGCCTCACCCCCGCCGATATCCCCGTCACGGTCCTTGAACCCCTCAGCCTTCAGGAAGCCATCGATACGGCGATCGAACAGCGGCCGGAAATCGTGCAGGCGAAGAAAAATGTCGAATCGGGTGAACTGAATAAACAATTCGCCCGCAACCAGTTGTTACCCACTCTCTCATTCCAAGGCACGGTAGGACTCGCCGGACTAGGGGCCGACTACCCCGATTCCTTCAGCAGAAACTTCAGCGGTGATTTTTACAACTATGGAGCTGGGCTGGTGCTCAGTTATCCGCTCGGCAACCGGGCCGCCATCAACACGTACAACAAACGGAAACTGGATGCCCGAAATGCCGAGGATTCGCTCGCCAGCGTGCGGCAGCAAATCATCGTCGGCGTGCGGGAGGCCGTGCGCCGGGTCCAGACCGACTTTAAGCGTATCGAGACCACCAGGTCGGCGCGCATCATGGCTGAAAAACAGCTACAGGCCGAGCAGGAACGGTTGAAGGTCGGGCTCAGCACGACCCGCTTCGTGCTCGATTTTCAGCGCGACCTTGCCACTGCCCAAGGCAACGAGCTGCGGGCCATCGTCGATTACAACAAGTCGCTGTCCAACCTTGCTCGCCATAAAGCGACTACGTTGGACCGCTACCATCTCGAACTCTCATAGCCCGCATTATTCATGAGCGCTCCTACTGCAACCGCCGATACGCCGCTGCGACCAGCCTGGCCGCAGGCTTCGCGCGGCCTGGCGGGCAGGCTCGCCCTTCGTGACCTCGACATACTGTTTCAAGTATGCCTTGGCCTCTCAGGGCTCCACGTGCCCGTCTCGCGTGGCGTCTTGGCGGTTTCGTCACGAATCGTCACGAATAATGCGGGCTAGCGCTCCGATGGCCTCCGAGCCCGACCGTCCGGCTCCAAGACAAGCCTCTTCCGTGGGAGCAGCACTGTCGCTGCTCCCAATCGGAGCGACATTCGGCTACTACGGGCTTCCCTCTTCCCTCAAAGAGCAACTGCTCGTCCAATTCGCACCGCAGTTTCTCGCTTATGTGGGACTCAGTCTCTGGGCTGTGCGCGTCGCGGAGGTCCCGGTGCAACTCGGGTTAGAAAGGAGAAAAATCTGGAGCGGGCTCCAGTGGGGAGTGTTGACGGGATTGTTGCTCGGCGTTCTCAATACGTTCGTGATTCTGGTCGCCTATCCATCTCTTGGCTACGACATTACGTTTTTGAAGCAGACGCCTCACGGTCGGCTCCCCTTCCTCCTCATGGTACCGTGGCTCATCTGCTGCATCGCATTGTTCGTGGAGCTGAACTTTCGTGGATTTCTGCTAGGACGTCTTGCCGAACTTGAATCGCAGTGGCGGGGTTCCAATTCCGGCCGATGCCTGTCTCCCCTAGCCCTCACGGCCAGCACGCTCACGTTTGCATTCGACCCGTTCATGGTGAATACTTTTCAATATCTTCACTGGATCGCTCTCTGGGATGGGCTCATCTGGGGAAGCATCTGGCTCAGAACACGCAACCTCTGGATTACGATTATGGCTCACGCGGTCGAAGTGATCGTGATGTACAGTGCGGTAAAAACGGCGATAGGATGAGTATGTGACGATCGGTTGACGGAACCAATTCAACAGATCATCAGATTAGCAGATCGCTGAATGATTGGCTCATGAACCCTTCCTTTTCCAGTTATCTGGTCAACGATGTCTTCGGCGATCCCGGCATGTACGTGGAGATCCGCTGGTCGAAGCGAGCCTTGATCTTTGATCTCGGGCACAACGACAACCTGGGACCGACCAGATTACTCAGGGCTGGAGAAATCTTCATCTCTCATACACACATGGACCATTTCATCGGGTTTGATACTGTTCTTCGCGTCGGGCTTGGACGGGGGAAGACGCTTCGATTGTTCGGGCCTCCGGGCCTGATCGACAATATCCATGGCAAACTGCGCGGCTATACCTGGAATCTTGTGGATGGATATCCCCTCACGATCGAAGTTCGGGAGTTCCACGAACAGGAGATTCGACGGACTGTGTTTCGAGCGAGTGACGGGTTTCAGCCGTCCCAGCAAGGGGTCTCTCCAACGCCACAGCGCGACGGCCCACTCTTCACCGTGCTCGAAGATCCGATGTTCACGGTCAAAGCCGTGACCTTGAATCATCGTATCCCCTCCTTCGCCTACTCGCTGGAAGAGCAATTTCACATCAACGTCAACAGACAGAAATTGCATGAGGCAGGGCTTCGGGTCGGCGCCTGGCTCAAAGACGTGAAGCAGCATATTTGGCAAGGCAAGTCGGACGATTTCCACTTCACCGTGGCGCTCTACGACGAGCATCGTCGCGAAGAGCAGGAATTTATGCTGGGAGAAGTGAAGGACCGGTTCTTGACGATCTCACGAGGGCAAAAGATCGCCTATGTCGTCGACGCGCGGTACGACGAGGAAAACGAAGCCAAGATCGTCGCGCTCGCTCATGGAGCAGATATCTTCTATTGCGAGTCGCCGTATCTGGATTGCGATGCAGAGAAGGCCCGTGGTCGGTATCATTTGACGGCCAGGCAAGCCGGCTTCATGGCGCGTAGGGCTCAGGTCCGCGATCTCGTCGTGTTTCACTTTTCGCCGCGTTATACCGGCCAGGGCGAGGCGCTGGAGAGGGAAGCGATGGAGGCGTTTCATGGAGCATAACGAGGAGGACTGTTCGTGACCGATCTTGCGAAGTATGCGGTGTACTTTCTCTTAGGCGGCAGTATCGTAACCTTCTCCACCTATCTTGGCTCGCAAGGCAAGTCGTTCCTTGCCGCCATGGCCAGCACCTTTCCCGCCATCACGGGCGTCACGTTCATTCTGCTGTACATGAACGGAGGCGGCGGGACAACGGTCGACTATGCCAAGAACTTGTTGTGGTTTGCCCCACCCTGGATTGTCTATGTTGTCGCCATGATCATGGGTATCCCCCGCCTCGGCTTCTGGCCGGCCATGATCGGCTCGCTCGTCCTGTATATGGGATGCATTGGGCTGCTGAAGATGGTGCTGCGATAGATTCGTCAAGCTCACAGAGAAATCCTACTCCACCACGACCGCTGTCCCGTTCGCGCTGACCATCAGCATGCTGCTGTTGGTGCCGATCGTCTCATAGTCGATGTCGATCCCGACGATCGCATTGGCGCCCAAGTTCTTGGCTTGCTCCTCCATTTCTTCCAGCGCAATATTCTTGGCCTTTCGGAGTTCCTTTTCGTAGGCCGCTGAGCGACCACCGACGATATCCCTGATCGAGGCAAAAAAATCACGAAAGATGTTCGCCCCCAAAATCGCGTCTCCGGACACCAATCCCAAATATTTCACCGTTTTCTTGCCTTCGATGTTGTTGGTCGTCGAGAGAATCATGAACCCTCCTGGTTAAGCGTCATTAGCCTACCCATGAACAATACGAACTCCCAACGGCGGATCGTTGTGCGCCCTCCCTCCTGATTGTCCTCGTGCTGTGACCGACTCATGCACAAAATCGCCTGGATTGATCGTGCGCTGTGGGTCTTTCTTTGGGTCGAAGCTCTTGGAGACTACGGCAGCCGGGTCACACATGAGCGCATGTTGCTTCAATTTGTCCTCGGCGACAGGAAGACCCGCTTCCTTGGCCCGCCGGAGCATCCAACAGAGGGCAATGTTTGACAGCCCAGGACATTGTCCACCACCAACATCGGAATGGACCCCACGGAACCATACTTCGTGCAGACGATCTCCGAGCTTTCCGCCCTTGCCCGGCACCACTCGGGTCAGGCAAAAGTTCCCTCGCCGCTCATCGAGCGCCATCGCGTGGTAACATTGTTTGACGTTGTCGGGCAGCGTGAGATCCCACGCAATATTTAGATCATTCCCGGGGAGACCAAAACAAGCAACCGTGTCCCAGAGACCAAGAAAGCGAACCTCGGCCCCTGACTTCTCCTCTTGCACTTGATTCGCAAAGTGCAGGGCAAGGGCCGCCCCTCGACTAAACCCAATAATGTCGATCGTCCGGTCCCCCTCGGCAAAATACTGATTCAGTTGCTCCATCGCTTTGGCGATCCGGAACCGCCCGCCCACTCCTGCCAGACCCCCAAGGAGCTTTCCAATAAACCCAAGCCGACTTCCGACTCCCTCCAAGTAAAACACCCTCATATCAAGGGGGAGACACTTGCAGAATGCCAGCACGTTCGTCTCCTTGATTTCATCGGCTTCGTCCACATTCCACGTTCCATCAAAAGCATAGAGCGCCATGCGCAGTCCCTCCTTTCGGATGGTCAACGGTGTTTAACAGCTACAAACCAATAAACGAATTCCAGTTCGAATCAGGGTTACTTCAAGCCGCAGCGCATCGCTTACCACAACCGATTGCAATATGCCATGGCAGCGCTCGGGGCCGCCGACCCGGTCGTGTGAGCGGACTGACGGATTATTGACAACAGGCACACATCGTCATAGCATCCTGCATATGGATGTAGAAGAGTGGGAGTATGCCTTCGACCCGGACAAGAACGTCTGGCTCATCCGGGAACGAGGGATCAGCTTCGAACAGATTATTGCTCTGATCGAAAGCGGCAATCTCATTCAGGTGCTGGAGCATCACGACCGCGAGCGCTACCCCAACCAGCTTCTCTATGAGGTCGATGTTGATGGATATATCTACGTCGTGCCGGTCGTCCGAGAACACCAGACACTGTGTTTAAAGACAATCTATCCCAGCCGCAAGGCGACCAGAAACCGTGCGAAAGGAAACACACCATGAAAAAGAAACCTGCTTTGGATAAAGACGAGGAACAGCTGATCACTGAGTACGAGCGCGGCGCCTTCAGGCCGGTCAAGAATCAGGCCATCGCCAAAAAAGAAGCCATGGAAGCCGCCCGCCGCTACACACGCAAAGACGCCCGGATCAATATCCGGTTATCGACCGCCGACCTCGAAATGCTCAAGCGTCGCGCCGCCGAGGAAGGCCTGCCCTATCAAAGCCTGATCGCCAGCATTCTGCATAAATACGTCAGCCGCTCCGCGTCACAGACTAATTAACCAGTCCTGCTTTACGATACACTGATAGACCTGGGCTCGCCCAATGTACATCGGCGCGCGCGAGGAAGCCTATCGAGCTGCGGAATCAGCCACAGCAGCAGCTCGTGATAGGATTGCACCGCCTGAGGCACTGTGGAGGCAGCCATCTGCGACCTCATATTTTCTCAAGTTGCCCTTACTCGATCCTCGAGCCTTGAGTTCCATTCGGAAACGGAAAACACGGAGATTACTGAACAGCAAAGGGCACAGGGTTAGGACTCAATGTCCTGGGCAAGGCGGAAGCCGGTGTAGTTGTTTCGGTCGCCGGCGAGTTCCATGTAACGGGTCGACGTACTCAAGCGCCCCACCAGATATTTCCAAGAGCCGCCCCGGAGCACGCGACTGCCACCTGTTGTTATCGTGATGTCTCGCTCATAGGTGTTCAGACACCACTCTTGGACGTTGCCTGCCATATCCAGCACACCATGCTGCGTCGCCCCAGCTAGATACATCCCGACCGCAGTCGTGCGTTCCAGTCGGCTTTCAAAACTGTTAAACCGACTTTTATCGAATTCACCAGGCCAAGGATTCTCGCGCTGTGAATCTCCTCCTGTTGCTGCCTGCTGCCACTCCCATTCCGTGGGAAGACGAATACTTGAGCCAGTCCGGTGACTGAGCCAGCGGCAAAAGGCAATTGCTTCGTACCAGGAGACCGACTCCCGAGGACAATTGGCATCGAGCCATCTCGGATCCTTGGCCTTATCGTGCTGGTGGATGTCCTTCCACCACTCCTCATTTCGATAACCATCATTTGCGTTCTCGAACGCCGCAAACTGCTCGTTGGTCACTGGGTATGTGGCGATCCGGAAGGGGTTGACCTCAACCATATCCTCGACCCGGTCCAACTTCACCTCTCCTCCAGGGATATCGACCCACTCAATGTCAGGCAGCCCATCCTGCGTGAGCCCAACACCGGGCCGAGGATCACCAAACTCCGTCAGCTTTTGACCGATCAACAAGCGGTCTAGATGAGAAAGCGCCACATCATCGAGCCGCTCAATCAGCATATCCTGTGGGTACATCATTGTCTGAAGCTGTGAAGATGGCGCCTTCTTGAATCGTCTCAAAGCGCTGTAGACTGCTGCGGCTTGTTCCGATCCCCACAAGTTCTGGACGCGGCAGCCCTTCTCATGCCATCGCTTGGCACACTCCTCCTCGAAGTCGATCAGTCGCAGATTGGCGTCGCTGTTGTCGATCCACTCCTTGAGCTTTCCCCAAGCGGTGAACAACTTTTCATGGGTGACTTCCACAATGGCCTCTTGCCCGCTCCCGCTCGTGACCAGGATCCGGCAATCTTGTCCCGCCAAAGCTTCAATGAGCTGCAGCGCGTTCGCATCTGCACTGAACGCAGAGACGGCGGCACGGCTTCGTGTCGGAGGTCGCTCACGTTCGACATGCACCAGCTCGGCAAACACGGCATCAAATGCACCGCGCACCTCTTCCGGCAACTCTGTCAATACATGATTAGCCTTCGTCGCGATCGCTCCGACCACGCCACCGATGGCCTCATAGGCCTCCACTGTAAATGTCCGGCCCTTGCGCCGTTCAAAGAGTTGCTTGAGAGCATACTCCACGAGCGCCACGTTCCCCGGCGCTTGCCCGGTATCTTGCAAGATCCGCTCGACGAGCCCCGGTTCAAAGGTGTAACCGGTGGCCTCAGCCGGTTTCTCGATCATCTCCTGCAACATCCTTGGCGAGACAGGACCCAGATGATACCGGTAGGGGCTATTGAGCAGATTCAGCGTGGATTCATACGCTTCCAGTTTTCCAAGAAATTCGCTGCGGATCGTGGCCACGACCCTGAGTCGGTAGATTGTTTCCTTGGCCGTGCCGATCAACAACTCAAGAAAGTCCTGAATGTCCGGCTCGTTGAAGCCGCTCGTGAACAACTCTTCGAATTGATCGACGAACAAGATCAATTCCTGGCCTTGGCTGAGCTGGTGGGCGAGGACATCGCACAACGTGGAACCCCTGGTCGTCAATCGCGGTCGTACGGAAAGTTGGAAGATGTCCTTCAGTCCACGGGCAAGTGCATCAGAGGGTGTGTCGCCGTCACTGGGCTGGATGCGAAGCCAGACCCATTGTGCACTTCCGGGCAATCTCCCTTGTTTGATGACGGCCTGCCAGACTCCTGCTGATACCACGGACGATTTCCCCGACCCGGATGCCCCGATGACGAGCAGCGCGCGTCCTCCTGGCTCGCTCAGCTTGCCGATCAACTCGTCCACTTGACGGTCACGCCCGAAGAACAAGGGCGCATACTCCTGGTTGA
The DNA here is from genome assembly GCA_029194665.1 of Nitrospira sp. Classification (NCBI taxonomy): domain Bacteria; kingdom Pseudomonadati; phylum Nitrospirota; class Nitrospiria; order Nitrospirales; family Nitrospiraceae; genus Nitrospira; species Nitrospira sp. The sequence goes on from JARFXO010000006.1 coordinate 27,495, forward strand.
ACCACAGCAACCCGCGATAGGGCGACTTGCCTTCCGGCCAGTCGATGCGTTCAATCTTCCCTACCTCTGACTGAACCGGCGTTCTCTTGGCCAACCAACGGCCCAGAGCACCCGTCATATCGATGGAACGAGGGTCTAGCGAAAAAGATTCAACCCCATGACTCTTCTGAAGCTGCTGTCGCCATGTTTGTATCCCCGGGTCTTTGCCCAATTCATCGAACTTCCGCGGCCAAGGCGCGTCCTCGGCAAGCATAAACGGCAGAATATCAATCCCTTGCTTCACTGCGGTGTCATATTCCATTTGTGTAATGCTTCGGTTCTCTCCGTCTAGTACGAACCCTCGACGGAAGGCGACAAGCAAGACACAGAGGTCGCAGCCATTGAGGCGATCTTGAGAAAACTTCTTGGGCTCATCGCCTTCCGCTGTCCAGTTCTCCATCGGATCCACAAACAACCCGGCATTCCGCAGCGCATTGATCACATGCGCACGATGATCCTTGAGATCGATGAACGTGGAAGAGACAAAGGCTTTGAGGGGTTTGTCGCTTAATGTCATGAAGGCACCTCAACCCTTAGGCCAGGGTGGATACGTACGGAGCGCATTTTACGCTTCCGTCAGCCAAAGGCAAGGACCAGGAGCCACGAAACTGAGCGGGTGGAGCGATCCCGTTTGAACCGCTCCTGACGGGGCGGCCTCTTGCCGTACACAGTATGACAAGCACAGAAGACGCTTTGCTCCTGACTCTACACGGTAGATTCTAGATCGAGCAGCAGGGGGTATTGGGGGCGTTTAGAAGTATTCTGAGCAACTTGTTCACACAGGGGTAACCGATGCTATTCGTGGAGCATCGTGCGTACCTCTCGATCGAGCGCCGGCACTTTGTTCCGCACGATATCCCACACAATCTCCGCATCAAGACCGAAGTATTCATGAATCAGAATATCTCGAAGACCCGCGATTTTCTTCCATTCCACGGCGGAATGCTGCGCGCGCAAATCCTCAGGGAGCTTTTTGACGGCCTCACCAATGACTTCAAGATTGCGGACGACTGCGTCGATCGTTTTCTCATCCTCCATGAACTCGGCTTTGGACAGAGCGCCGGTATACGCCGTAATCTTTCGAGTGGCCTCGAGAATGTCCTCCAGATAGACCTTAGAATCCCGAGGCATAGACCGTTTCTCTTTGAATGATCGGCAAGAGACGCGGTTTGATTCCGCTGATGGTAACCAGGTCTATGCGGGAGTGAAACAGGTCTTCCAGAAAGCTCTTGAGATCCATGTAGGCGTCGAAGGACTTGTCCGAAAACTCCACAACGAAATCGAGATCGCTCCCTGCCGTGGCCTCGCCCCGCGCACAGGATCCGAACAGGCCGAGCCGACGCACCCCCAACTTTTTCAGCGCTACCTGATTCTGTTCAATGACCTGAAGGACTTCTTCACGAGTCTTCATGATTACCGGATTTCCTCCCTTCACCAGTCCTTACTGGCGCCCCCCAGTGAGAACGGGCGAATTCTAGCATGGGAGCACCTATTCGACACTATGGATTTCTTCCCCTGGGGTACCGAATCCTCTCTCCGAAGCAATGTGAATGTCACTGTCCCCATCTGCCGAAGAATCAGCTGCCGGAGTAGATATTCATGAAGAATCCACGCTACGATTGTTTGTTTTTCTTGTCTGGAGCTCCACGTTGAAATCTAGCCCTCAACCCCAGAACCAATCTGCAGTCCTCATTATCGAAGGGGCCCGGCAGAACAATCTGAAGAACATCTCGCTGCAGATTCCCCACAATCAGGTGACGGCCATTACCGGAGTCTCAGGGTCCGGTAAATCCTCGCTGGCGTTCGACACGATCTTCGCGGAAGGTCAATGGCGGTATGTCGAGTCGCTCTCGACCTATGCCCGCATGTTTCTCGACAAGGTAGCTCGACCGGATGTGGATCGCCTCATTAACGTGCGTCCGGCGATTGCCATCGAACAGAAGAATCAAGTGCGGACGGCTCGCTCGACGGTCGGGACGACGACAGAAATCGCCGATCTGCTTCGCCTGCTCTTCGCGAAGATCGGCAAGCCTACTTGCCCAGACTGTCATCAGGAAGCCCGTTCGTTTCAGCCTGACGCGGTGACCGACGATCTCCTCAAGCGATGGCTCGATGCCCGAGCGATGATACTATTCCCCATTGCGACTCCTTCCTCCAAAGAAGAACCTGCTTTTGTCCAATCATTGCTCACCCGCGGATTCACTCGAATTAAGGCCACCGACGATGTGCTTGACTTGCACGAGATCAAACCGTCATCACTCCATCAAGCACCATCGCTCTTCATCGTTCTCGATCGCCTGGTGATCCGGGAGGACAACCGCACTCGTCTGGTCGAAGCGATCGAAACCGCGTTTCGTGAAGGAGACGGGCACTGTTCGATCGACATCATCGACCATGGACGCCAATCCTACAGCACGAGATTTCTCTGCCAGAGTTGCGGACGTACCTTCGAACCCCTGAAACCGATTCTCTTTTCGTTCAACCATCCGCTCGGCGCCTGCCCTGAATGTAAAGGGTTCGGCAACGTGCTGCGGTACGATCCGGAGCTGGTCATCCCCGACCCAACCAAGTCGCTTGCTCAAGGGGTCGTCGAGCCATGGAGCAAGCCCAGCTCCGCCTGGTGGCAGAAACAGATGTTGTCCGCGATGAAACGACACGGGGTAGATACCACGATTCCGTTCACCTCGCTTTCCAATGATACTCAACGATTGCTCTGGGAGGGGGACAAGTCGTTCGATGGGATCAACGATTTCTTCGAGTACCTGGAAGGCAAGCGCTACAAGCTGCATGTCCGTGTCTTCCTCAGCCGCTACCGCACGCCCTTCGACTGTCCCAGTTGCCATGGCAGCCGCCTCAAACCGGATGCGCTGTTCGTCAAGATTGCCGGTGCCAACATCCACCAAACGATGGAGCGGACTGTAGAGCGCTTTTCCGAATGGGCAGAATCTCTACCTCTATCGTCCTTTGAACGAGAAATCGCCGCTGATATTCTGCGACAACTCAAAGCAAAACTCGGCTTTCTCCAACGCGTCGGCCTCGGGTACCTGACGCTTAATCGGCAAACCAAGACCCTCTCCGGCGGCGAGGCGCAACGGGTCGCGCTTGCCAACCAACTGGGATCTCAGTTGGTCGGCACCTTGTACGTCCTTGATGAACCGACCATCGGCCTTCATGCCAGGGATACTGATCTCTTGGCCGGAATCCTCCACGATCTGGCTGACACAGGCAATACGGTGGTCGTCGTCGAACATGACCGCCGCATGATTGAATCGGCCGATTACCTTGTCGAACTCGGTCCCCATTCCGGAGAAAAGGGCGGCGAAATCGTCCGCGCGGCACCCACGCAGGAATTCATCCAGGATCGCCGAGCAACCACCGCCCGATACCTGCGTGACGAAGAACAGATTCCCCTGCCCACCAAGCGACGATCCGGCAACGGCAAGATGCTGGTGATCGCCGGCGCGACCGAACATAATCTCAAAGACCTGTTCGTTCGTATCCCCCTCGGCATGCTGGTCTGTGTGACCGGTGTCTCCGGTTCAGGCAAGAGTACGCTGGTTGAAGATACCCTCTATCGAGCCGTCGCCCGAGCCTTCCGCCTGGAATCTCTTCCCATGGGGCGGTTTAAGGCGATCAAGGGCATTGAGCATCTCAGCGGTATCCGCTTGATCAACCAACAGCCGATCGGGCGCACGCCTCGCTCCAACCCGATTACGTACCTGAAAGCGTTCGATGAGATTCGCCGGCTGTTCGCGTCCGAACAAGCGGCGCTTCACCGGGGACTCACCCCGGGACACTTTTCATTCAATGCCGCCGGTGGCCGCTGCGAACGCTGCGAAGGCAGCGGGGTGGAAAAGTTGGAAATGTATTTCTTCGAGGATATTTACGCGCCCTGCGAAATCTGCGAAGGCAGACGCTTCAAACCCGAGATTCTGAAGATTCGCTACCGTGGCAAGAATGTCTCCGAAGTCCTCAACATGACCGTGGAGGAAGCGCTCTCCTTCTTCACCGGGACGCTGAAACTCCAGGAACGGCTACATCTACTTAGCTCCATCGGCCTTGGCTATCTATGCCTGGGCCAATCAGCCACGACCCTATCCGGCGGTGAAGCTCAACGATTGAAAATCGCCGCCGAGCTGATCTCCGGTGGGGGACTGTCCCGCAAAGAGACGGTCCCATTTCGTAGCCGGAAGCGGGACAGGCACCCCTCGCCCAGCTCTGGGAGCCAGTCCCCTAACAACATGCTCTATATCATGGACGAACCGACCACCGGTTTACATTTTGAAGACATCAAGAAGCTCCTCGCTGTTCTCCACAAACTCGTCAACGCCGGCAACACGCTGGTCGTCGTTGAACACAATCTGGACGTCATCAAGGCGGCCGACTGGATCATCGACCTCGGCCCCGAAGGCGGGTCAGCGGGTGGACAAATCGTGGCTGAAGGAAGGCCGGAACAGGTGGCAAAAGTGGCTGCGTCACATACAGGACGGTTTCTCGCGAAGATCTTTCCCGAGAAATAGTAACCGGCTGAGTCAATAGCTCCGTCAATGTTCCTGCCAGATCTGATTCGGATGCCATGCCCGTTCTTTCGCCAGACGGACCTCGTGCATCACGTCAGCCATGGTGCAAGCGGGATTCTGCTGCCGCATCGTGGCAAGGCGTAAGGCTAGCGCCAATTCGGTAAGTTCGATCCCTCGGAGCAGATTGGCGGCCATCCGCCTCTCTTCTTGCTTTTTATCATGAGCATTCACGTGAACGCTCGCAACAAGGTCTCGCCAGACTGTACTTGACAGGCCAGGCTTCGACAACCGAAAAGTGCCGCTCGATCACTCTTCCCGCTTGTCGCCCTTCGCCTCCGGCTGTTCGTCTGCCAGTTTCCTCTGCAGATATTTCTTGCTCACCGTCGTAATGAGAAAGGCCAGGCCAATCGCAATCGGGACAAAGATCGCGGAGGCCAAATTCACGTTCTTGAGCCAACCGAGTTCGGCAAATCCTTTAAAGACATACCCCCCAAGTCCCGCTAAATAATACGCGATCACGATCACTGACAAGCCTTCGACCGTATGTTGCAAGATCACCTGGCTCTTGGTCGTTTTGTCGACGCTTTGGAGTAATGCGAGATTTTGCGATTCCACGATCAAGTCGATGCGGGTCCGAATGATCGCGATAATGCCCTCGAAGCCCCCGCGGAGCGTGTCGATGCGACGCAAGAGCTGTTGATAGCCTTCCGCGACTCCCGTGATGCCTCCCAACACATAATCGGAGATGGGACGATAGGAGTCCATGGGATGCTCGCCGATAGAGGTCAGCGTCGTATGCACGATCTTGTCGTACGGGAGCGAGGCGGACAACTCGAAATGCAGCTTTCCCGCCATACGGTTCGTCTTCAACAGATCCTGGGTGAGGGTATTCAGCCATCGCTGCAAGATTTCCGAGTTTGCGTGGGCGATGTGAGACGTAATAATTTCTCGCTGCTTCAAGTGAACCTGCTCAAATTTGTAGACCTGGTCGATGGCGGCGGAGAACAGCGGCTTTTGCATCAACAACAAATGATAGTAGGTCTCGATCCGCACAATGGCATCGACGATATCTTTCAGGCGTGTCGGATCGCCTTGCGACGAACCGACCCCGACCCAGTACCGCTCTCGCCCTTGGTCGTCCGGCGTAAAGCTCGTCGCGACGCATGTCTGTTCATTGAAGATTCGGCTTCCGTACAAGACGGGGCCGGGCATCAGCCCACGCAACTCGCTCCGCGCCGGCAGCATGTCCGTCGTCAGAAGAACATCCAATCGGCAGACCATCGACCCAAGCAGCTCCATAGGAAACGTGTAATCCGGAAACCTCAATGGTCCGAAGGTTACTGTTCCGTTCGATTCCGACGGGATATGCCAGAGTTGGTAGTTATAGTATTCCGTATGCGCCTGCCAGATGAGGATGAGCCGATCCCCGTCCTCGGATTCCTTGATACCGTAGCCGAAATTTTCCCGGAGATCCGTCGTCTCGGCGGGAACCTTAAAATGTTCCAACAGCGATTGGAATTCCGATCGACTGGCTGGACGTTGCGTCGGCGGGTCGGCCATCCGAAACGCTTCGTAGTGCATATGGGCAGGCGCACGCAACCATCTCCCAACCGGCTGGTGCGGACGTTCATGCAACTTTCTCAAGAAAGTCTCAGTGCCCGACCCAGATAGATCCGACTGATGCACGGTTCCTCCTCTATGACACGTTTTGCGGATGCGCTACTTATAAGCCGGGGCGCTTCTCAGCCGTGACAGGGATCACGAGCACCTGATCGGCACGTCGCACAGTGAGTTGCAATACCTGTCCAGCCTCAACCTGGCAGAATCGTTTGACTTCCCGCTCAGTCTCGGCCTCGACCAGTCGAATCCCATTGCATCCGATGACCTGATCCCCGACCTTGAGTCCGGCCTTTTCCGCCGGCATCCCAATACGTAATTCTTTGACGACGTAGAATCGGCTCACGTCGTCTCCCTGCAGCTCCCAACTCACGCCGATCTGGCCGGATCCCAAGAGACCGGTCTGCGAAGCGAATCTGGCAAGCACCCTATGGACAATCAGACGAGCAGAACCTTCAGGATTGTCCGTCGTCGGATCAGTCAAAGATCCTTGCCCGCTGAACAGGAGCAAACCCGTCTCGACGTCGATCATCCGTAGAGTCAGCGAGACGCTATGGGTCCGTTCCTGCTCACGCCGTTCCCACTGTTGCACTTCTCCGACAATAATGGCCTGAGCGTCGATCAATTTACCCACCTCAAGGGCATCGGCATCGTCGGCATGGGTCAGCTGGATCACCTGTTCCTTCAACACGTCATCCAACTTGGACCGTTCAACCATATGCACATCCAGGTCCAACATGAGACTTGTCACGATACCGGCCACGCGTGAGCCGGTTCCCGGAGCGCCGTCGGCGTCCTTGAACAGCATGACGGCCATCGTACGATACTGATCGATCGTGTCGCGGTTGATCGGCCCGTTGCCGGTCACCACCGGCTCCGGCCGAACCCCACGTCCATATCTTGTCGATGTCATGCCGCCGGCGGTGACGCAGACGCGCCGCCGCTGAAGGATAGCCGCCGGGGGTCCCCAGGCACAGAGTTCGTCATCCACCAAGACCACATGGTGCGGAGACTCGTGCTGATCCGATGCGAAATTCGTAAAGGGATACAGGATGCACCCGCCGAACCATACCGCGATCGGGCAATAGGCCATCTCGTACAGCCATTGTCTCCTCGCCGTCAACGAGTATTCCCAGACCAGCATCCGTCCATCGTCACGAATAATTCGATCCGGTTTTCCGATTTCTTGCAGGACCTGCGCTTTGGTCATGGGAACCGACAATCGATCCAGTTTCGCCTCTGATTTGACGATCGTGTAACCGACACCACAGCCGGATAATAAGAGCGCCGGCGTCATGGCCGCGATGACCAATGCAACTTCCCGGAGCCGGACAGAGCAGGGGGGGAGGAAGGATTGCATTAGCCGTGAACCCTACCATTCGGCACCGCAAGCTTCAACGATGATGTGGTGGATTCTGCCGCAGAACCTGCCGGAAACATTCAGTTGCAGGAGGGATCGAAAGGCATGTCGGCGTACGGGTGATACGCGTCCCCCAGCGTGAGGAGGATATCCCCCCAGACACGCGTCGGATCTTTTTCAAACACCGCCTGCGGATCTGCGGGTAACGTGATCCACGATCCGGTCTGCATCTCATTTTCCAGCTGGCCTGGTCCCCATCCCGAGTACCCAAGATAGGCGCGAAAGCATTCTGTCGTTCCGGCACCGGTGAGAATGCGTTCGACCATGCCGACGTCCCCGCCCAGACAGACGCCGTCGAACACGTGGTGCGCATTCTCCGGAAACTGATCGCCCCGGTAGAGCAGCATCACTTGATTCGTCTGCACAGGACCGCCGGCATAGAGCACATGGCCGGATCCCTCGATCACAGGAACCTGTGGGAGGGCTTCGGAGATGGACATGGCAGTGGGACGATTCACGATGACGCCGAGTGCTCCTTCCGACCCGTGCTCACACAGCAAGACGACGGTCTGGCGAAAGTTCGGATCACGTAGGCTCGGGGCAGCGATCAAAAAAATGCCTTTACGGAGTTCGACGTTCATGCACAAAATCCTACTCTGCTTACGTAACTTGCGCAAGCACCGGGCGTTACCGGGACGTGTGACTCGGAATTACAACTTGTACAGTGAGGTGCGACGGTCGCGAAACAGATCGTTGTAGCGATTCAAACTTTTGTTGCGGGCTTCCGCCGGATCAATCTCCACGATGGTCAGCTCTTCTTGGTCACGAGACGCCCGATATTGAATGACGCCTTTGGGTGAGACCACTTCGCTCTGACCGATATAGGTCAACCGCTCTTTCCCGCCTCGGGCTTCACTGCCGATGCGATTGCACGTCACGGCGAATACCCGATTTTCGAGGCACCGGACCGGCATGGAATCCGGGCAGTTCGGCAAAACCAGGTTGGATGGATGGCAAATGATGTCGGCCCCTTGCATCGCTAAGCTCCTCGCGGCCTCCGGGTAGTACCAATCGAAACAAATCATGATGCCGATCTTCGTCGGACCGATATCCCACACAAGAAACCCTGAGTCACCCGGAGTGAAACACTGCGTCTCTTCGTAGAAGAGATGGGTCTTCCGATAACACCCAAGAAAACCCGACGGCCCCACGACCACCGCGGAATTGTAACAGCGGGCCCCGGATCGTTCAGGGAGTCCCGCCACGAGATGCATCTTGCGACGTTTCGCGATGTCGATCAGACGACGCACCGTCACGCCGTCCGGAACCGACTCTGCCAGTCGCTGCGCTTCTTCCTGTGAAAGAAACTGATAGCCGGACGCGAATAACTCCGGCAACACGATGAGATCCGCTTCGACCTGTTCCAGCTTGGCGGTGACGACATCGAGATTCTTCGTCACCTCACCGAACTGTGGATCGAACTGGTAAAATCCGACTTGCACGCATACTCCGTCTCATATAAAAGCGGGCAGGGATTCTGTCCCTGCCCGCTTCAACAAAGGCATCTTGCAGCAGCCGTGGTTACTACTCTTCGACTACTTCACTTCAGCCAGATGCATGGCCGCCGCTTCGGCATGTTCGGTACAGGTATCGGCATGTCCGGCCTTGCCATGTTTCACGGCTTCCGTTAAGTGTTTCACACCTTCAGCCCCATGTGGGTTTTTCGCTACCGCTTGTGCGTGTTTAAGTGCTTCACTCGCATGCTCAACACATGCATCGGCATGGCCTTCTTTCCCATGCGACGCCGCGCCCTTCGCGTGCTCGACTGCTTCTGCCGCATGTTTGTCCGCTGCAAGCGCTGAACTACTCAACGCCGGGACGCCGACCAACAGGCCAATCCAGAATACCGACATTGCGCTACGACTGACTCTTCTCATCATGGTTGCCTCCTTGATGGTTGAAGATTCGCAGTTTCACGTGAAGGGGCTTCGTAAATTCACCTTACACATCGCTCCTCAGACTGTCAAGAAGGTTTGGAGGCAGCATGAAATCCGAGAATTTTTTGAAGTGCATGCAAGTCTTTCTCGGCAGGACACGCGAAGTCTCGGCTCCATTCCCACCACGATCCCGGATAATAATTGGTGACCTTCGGATACCCGCCAGATTGGGGATGGAGTACAGCCAAGCCGGTCACGAATAATTCCGGCAGGACGATAAGGTCCGTGTTTGCCTGTTCCAGCTTAGCCGTGACAACATCGAGATTCTTCGTCACCTCGCCGAATTGTGGATCGAACTGGTAAAATCCGACTTGCACGCATATTCCGTCTCATATAAAAGCGGGCAGGGATTGTGTCCCTGCCCGCTTCAACAACGGCACCTTGCAGCAGCCGTAGCTGCTTCTCATCGACTACTGCTCTTTCACTTCAACCAGGTGCGTGGCCGCCCCCTCGGCATGTTCGGTACAAGCGTCTGCATGCCCGGCCTTCCCGTGTTTCACAGCTTCCGTGAGGTGCTTGATACCTTCATCCAAATGCGGGCTCTTCACTCTCGCACCCCGTGCACTCTTGAGCGCTGCATCTGCATGTTCGGCACAGACATCCGCATGTCCCTCCTTGCCGTGCAACACGGCGGCCTTTGCATGATCAGCGGCATCTCGGACATGTCCGGCGAGCGCCAGGCCGTTCAGCATTGGTATGCCGACCAACACGCCAAGCCCGAGTACCAACATCGCACTACGAATGATTCTTCTCATCATGGCTGCCTCCTTCCTTGATGGTTGAAGATTCGCAGGTTCCATGTGAAGGAATTTTGTGAATTCACATTTACACAGCGCCTCTCGACCTGTCAAGAAGGTTTGGAGGCAGGATCGAATCCGAGGATTTTCTGGAGGGCATGAAGATCCGTTTCGGCAGGGCACGCGAAGTCTCGGCTCCATTCCCACCAGGACCCTGGGTAGTTGCTGATCTTCGGATACCCGACAAGCTTGAGGATGAAATAGAGCCACGCTGATCGCACACCGCCGGTACAGTAGCAAATGACTTCCTGCTCGCGACCTACCCCCTTTGCCTCCAATAGCTCCTTGATCGCGGGGAGATCCTTGACGGTCGCATCCTTGTTCAAGAAGCCATTCCACGCCACATGTATGGCTGAGGGGATGTGACCGGACCGCGGGAGGCCGGACACTTCTTTCCCAAGATATTCTTCAACGCTGCGCGCATCCAGAATGGCCGTCTGGGGATGCGGCTTCCTGACGAGGCCTTTCAACTCGTCCTTCAGCGCAATCAGAGCCCGTACCGGTTGAGCCTTGAAATTTCCCATGATCCGAGAGACCGGTCCATGCTCGAAGGGTCGCTTCTCCGCCGTCCATTTCACCCATCCGCCGTCCAAAATACGCAGGCGTTTGTGGCCGAGGTATTCCAACATCCAAAACATCCGCCCTTCATCGCCCCAATTGTCGAATGGATTGGAGTAGATCACGACATCGCTGTCTTGATTGATTCCGAGCCGACTCAGGGTCCGTTCAATCTGGCCGAGATCGGGGTTGAGCAATCCCTTGGGCACAGCAGTGGGATCACTGTACTCATGCCATGTCGAATGCACCGCCCCGGGGATATGTCCGCCGAACTCGTACGCCGCCTTGCCGCGGACATCGATGACGGTAAGATCAGAACGGCCCAACTGCTGCTGAAGCGTTTCGGTATCGATCAATAACGGATGCTGCATGATGTCTTCCTTCTGCACCGTTCGCTGTCGCGTGATTCAAGCATTTAATAACGCGTTGATGTGCGCATCCACCGAGTGCGCCAACGCCGTCAGATTGTAGCCGCCTTCGAGAGACGACAGGATGCGGCCTTTCGCATGGCGCTTGGCGACACCGACAACGATTTCCGTCAGATCGGCATATCCTGCCTCCGTCAAACCCATCCCGGCCAACGGGTCATCCTTGTGCGCATCGAATCCCGCTGAGATAATGACAAACTCAGGCTTGAACGCGTCGGCCACTGGAACCAGCGATTTGAGGAAGATCGCGTGGTACTCCTCATCGCCCTCCCCTGCCTCCATCGGGACGTTGACTGTCAAACCTACCCCCGCTCCGTTGCCTCGCTCGGTTCCTCGCCCCGTGCCGGGATAATGCGGATACTGATGTGTGCTAAAGAATAAAACTGAAGGATCTTGTTCAAAGCTATGCTGCGTCCCATTCCCATGATGGACGTCCCAATCCACGATCAGCACTCTGGTGAGTCCGTATTTCTTTTGGACATAGCGCGCGGCGATGGCCACGTTGTTGAAGAAACAAAACCCCATCGCCCGCCCGGCTTCGGCATGGTGTCCGGGAGGACGCACCGCGCAAAACACATGATCGACCTGGTGAGCCATGATCGCATCGACCGCTGCCAAGGTACCCCCGGCTGCCAGGTAAGCAGCGTTCAGCGTGCCGGGCGACATCGACGTATCAGGATCAAGAGGCATCCGGCCGACAGCCGGTGCTTCCCGATTGAGCATCTCAACATAGTTGGTGGCATGGACCTGTGTAATCCATTCCTCCTCGGCTCTTCGAGGCTCAATTCTCACCAGACGAGCTGCAGTCCCGCTTTGCTCCAACCGTTGCATGATCGCACGCAGCCGATGAGGCGACTCCGGATGCCCGGGTCCCATGTCGTGCTCAAGATAGGCCGAATGATAAACGAGACCAGTTTTCCCCATATCAATTACCCGTGAAGTATCAGACTATCACGCAGAAAACGCCATAGACAACGTCGGCAAGCCCGTGCTACGGTCGATTCACTGTTGTGATCCGGATAGGTGCTCATGCCTAACCCTCGCATTGAACCGCTCAAGAAACTTCTCGACATGGACCCCCATGATGATGTGGCCTGGTTCGGCTTGGGGAAAGCCTATATGGATGATGGCCTCTTCGAGGAAGCCGCCAAATCCTTACATCAGTGCGTGACCGTGAAACCGACCTATTCGGCTGCCTATCTCGCACTCGCTCAGTCACTCCAAAAACTGGGACGTCTGGATGAGTGCCGAACCGTTTGTGCCACGGGCATCGACGTATCAACGAAGAACGGCGACGCCATGGTCACAAAGAATCTCGAAGCGTTGAAGCTGTCGCTCCCATCGTGAGGTCCGGTCCCTCATCCAGCTTCCTGTTTCGTCCTCCCCCATGGGCTAGCTCTGTCTGGCGCCGCCGGCAAGACCCGCTTGTGACAGCTGCTGATCGCATGCGATTCGTGATCCAACTCGCCCTCACGAACGTCACTGCGCAAACCGGTGGGCCATTCGGAGCTGCCGTATTTGAGTCTCAAACGGGCCGGCTCATCGCTGTCGGTGTCAATGTCGTGGAACCCTCCAACTGTTCCCTCGCCCACGCCGAAATGGTGGCACTCGCGAATTCACACCAAACCCTGAGGCATTTCGACCTGGGGACCGACGGCATGCCGATGCTCGAACTGGTTACGAGTTGTGAACCCTGCGCCATGTGTTACGGCGCGATCATTTGGTCCGGTGTCTCAAAAGTCGTTTGCGGCGCGCGAAGATCCGATGCAACATCGATCGGGTTCGACGAAGCTCCCAAACCCAAGAATTGGATCGCGGAGCTGAAGAAACGTAGGATCACCGTAACCAGAGATCTCTGCCGAGCTGAAGCCATTGCTGTCCTTCGGCGCTATGAGCGATCCGGAGGTCGAATCTACAACTCCCGAAAGAGATGATTGGGCCTATTCAGCCGGAGAGTGTGCCATGGCCGGGGCCCATAAGAATGAAGAAATCATGAGCGCATAGCCAACGCACAACTAGCGCCACAGCCGAATATCTCGTGCGAGGCTCCCCGCCCCTCCAAAGTAAAAATTGGCCTTAAAAATCACCAGGTCTGAATTGGGTGTGAGACCGAACCCCAGGCCGAAACTCGCGGGAACCTCTCCGGGCAGGATCATATGCACAACCGGCATGATATAGTGCTGCTGATCCGGCAGCGGGTGAGGATCCTGTAGTTGGCCGATCGTACCATAAGGCTGGAGCCCCAGAGTCAGCTTTTTGCTGACCCAATACCGAACCTCGGCTCGATAGCCAAACGAAAACCACTTGCTCGTATCGGCTCCGACCAAACCGTGATCCAAGTCTGGAGCGTTGATGATGAACGTCCAACGACCGATATCCTTTTGAGCGACGAGCATGATCTCTCCCTCGACGGTGTTATCCTCGAACTGCTTGTTCCACCATTCGATCTCCGCATACCATCCCAAGTTGACGGGCAGCTGGTCTTTTTCAAAAAGCCGTCCGCGCAGTCGGAACTTCGAGCCGGCATACTGAGGAGCCATCAGGGGAGACCCTGGAATGGCCCAATTCAGGTAATAAGCGAAGTCAATCTTCTTGGTGAGACCATACTCGAATTCAGCAGCCATCCGCGTCATGTATTGACTGGCGAATGTGCTGTCCGATGAGGTACCGCGGCCTGGTTCCTGAAACCCAGACGCCACGAAACTGGACAACAGCTGAGGATCGAAATGCTGTTTGCCACCGGTTTCATAGGGGTAGATCTGAAACTCGAAGGGATCAAGATCGGCGTATGCCTCACTCGTCAGTAGCACGGAGAGCAGTATCATCAAAAACCATATCCAGAGCCTCATCGTATCCTCCTAATCCGTCAGAAAACAGACGGACGATAGAAGGCTCTGGACTCTGAAGATCTCTGGCCTCCGACAGTCGTGTCGATATGGAAATTTCCTCGATAGACACCCCTTTGGTTCGATTCCGCGTAACCTGCCTTAAGCGTCCCAGCCGCTCATTTGCGCGAAGAGGCTATTCGATCGTCATGAACTCACCCCGCCTACCGCTTGCAGCAAAACGTCCACTACCAAGCCCGCATACACGGCCGGCAGCAACTCGGGCAGCACATAGCCGCACGTGATGATGCAACCCATGACTACTGCTCTCATACCAACCTCCCTGGACCGGGGAAAGTCACACATGATTTCGTCTGTCGTCGACTTGAACCGCAAATAGACGACTTACGCCCTCGCGATGAGGTCCATCGTGGAAACACATCTTGCCGGCCTTCATGATCACAAAATTCTGTGTGAACGAACACCATGAGACTATCTACGTGCATAAGCCGTGCTTGAAGACATCGCCCACATTTCAAATGAAAACAGCTGGCTTGCTCGAATAGCGTTGAGACAGTACTGAGCGGGCGTGACAAATTGACACTTCCGAGCGGAAGCCGCGTTGCTCAAGAGGATATGCGGTTGAATGGAGTAAAGACGAAGCAGAAGCGGTACAACCCAGGGGGCTTCACCAACAACTCCTACCAGGCGATGTCAAGCAGGAGTTGTCATTCCTCTCGGCTGAGAAAACGGCTCCTGGGGAATCCCATCACCAATCGGCTCTACTCGCTGCTATAAGAGAGGGGCAGAGACGTCTCTACACACAGCGGAGAGGAGATTCGATGGAAGCAGCGTGGGACATGGACAGGTACCGAGACATGAGACATGAAAAGGTGCCGAGCGATCTTCCTGGTCCTTGATGATACCGATTACGTATGGGCTCCATCAAAAAATCAGGCCGAAGTCCTCCGCTTGTCGATCGCTCAGCGACGCAGCAGCAGCGGGGTTCTGAATGAGCATGCGGACACGCGGCTGAGTGCGCTCATGATCGGCTCGTTCAACTAAGTTCACATTGGCAAGCCTCAACGCCGCTCGGGAAGGAAGCGGCTCGACGTCCCACAGTGAGATCAATACGGCACTGAGATGTCGTAGTTTCATCAAATCGACGGTTGCGGAGCCGGCCAGCGCCTTCAGGTCCATTCGAATCTGCTCCCGCCGACCTTGACGCCCTCCCGACAGATCCGCCCGTGGTATGGAAATGCTCAAGATGACCGGATCGTAATAGTCGGCAAGCTGCTTCGCCTTTTGTCTGATGCGCGCTAAGATTCGGTGGATCAAGATCACGCCACGATCCGTTTCTGCTTCCGACCCCTCGTCACTCGTGATCCCACGCACAGGCATCCGCCGTCGTTCAGCCGAGCCTACCATCGCCGTCACCTCCACAAAAAACCGTCCCGATCCGCGACGGCATTCCAAATCGGCCGTTCTGGCTTGTGACTCAGGGAGAAACGTGACTCGGTGTCCGATGCGAATCAACTGGGTGGCCAGCTCCAGTTCCGCCAGCGCAGATTCCTGCACGCCCAGATCATGATGGAGCAGGCGATGAAGAAGCCGTACGAGCCGAAGATGACTCGAATGATCGGTACAGTGCCGTTTGAGCATGTTCCATTGGTCATCGAGATGGCGGGAAAGGCCTTGCGAGGAATGGCGCTTCCAAGATATACCGACGGGCATACCATAAACTTCACCCAAACCGGAGTAAAGTTTCACAGTCCGTCGCGGTCGCCAGCGTGCCATCACATTTCCCACTGTGGTCCGTCAAACACGTTGACAGCTTGTCTTGATGTTATCGCGACGAGATACACCTCACAAAGCACCACCGACCATCATGCGACCGGCTTGTCGCCTTCGTCGTCATCCGGTGACTCGCCCAAGACCTCCGGTTGTCGAGCGACACATTCGTCGTACACTTCATCCAACCATCGACCTGCGCATCCCAGGACTTCCCGCACCAACGGCTCAGGCTGTCCCGTTCGTTTGATCGTCCATTGGGAAACATATTCGAGGAGCGCTTCCCGTTCGAAGGGCCTTGTCGAATGCGCGGCCAGAGCAGACAGTTCTCCGAGACCTGTCTGCAGGATGTCCAATACCGTGTCCCGCGCGTAGGACGTGCTTGCGGTTACATATTGAACAACACGATGGAGTTCGTGGTCGTTCATGTTGCAGTCCGTGAAAACAATCTTTGCACCCGGACGATTGACTGTCAACGCGGCTGTGCATCCATTGGACTCTGATCATTTTCTCCAATCACGGCACAGCCGGATGATAGGATGTGACCTGTTCGCCCTTGGGCAGCTATGCAAAGGAGATCGAGCATGATCGCGAGGCATCCGATTCGGCGAAAGACTTCATCCTCGGCGGTGTCTAACCGCTGGGATCTCACTCATCTCGTCAAGAACCCTCTGACCGACCTGGCGCAGCATTTGGAAGCGCTTGAGATGCAGGTCGTGCTGGTTGAGTCGGCTCGTCCTCGGCTCCAGGCGACAATGGCGAGCTCGGATTTCCGATCGATCCTGGCGCTCACCGAGTCGATCGCGGAGCGCTCTGCCCGGCTTGGCGCATTTGCCTACCTTTGGTTTTCGGAAAACACCACAAACACGAAAGCACGCTCGTTTAAGTCGCAGGTGGAGGAGCGGCTCACCGCCGTAAACAATCGCCTGCTCTTTCTTGACCTCTGGTGGCAGGGAGTAGATAACGAAAATGCGGCAAGGCTGATGGCCGACGCCGGTGACCTTCGCTACTACCTGGAAACCATCAGGCGTTACACACCTCACACACTTTCTGAATCGGAGGAGAAGATCGTCAACGTCAAGAATGTGACCGGTCGGAGTGCCGTCAACACACTCTATGACGTCGTGACCAACGGACTGGCATTCACGATGAAGATCGGCGGGAAGCCGCGCACCATGAACCGCGAAGAACTCATGAGCCACGTGCGAAGCCCAAAGGCATCCATCCGTCAGGCTGCATACAGAGAACTCTATCGTGTGTTCTCAGCCCAACGTGACTTGCTGGGAGAAATATATCGGACACTCGTGAACGACTGGAAGGCTGAGAACGTCGAACTTCGTAGGTTTGCTTCCCCCATCGCAACCCGTAACCTCGGCAATGATGTGCCGGACCAAGCCGTCGACGTGCTGTTGTCCACCTGCGCCAAGAATGCCGAGATTTTCCAAACCTACTTCAAACTGAAGGCGAAGATCTGCAAAATCTCCCCCATGAATCGGTATCATATCTACGCTCCCCATCGGGCAGAAACCAAGAAATATGCGTATGCCGATGCCGTCAGCATGGTGCTTGGCGCCTATCGCGGTTTCTCTCCACGACTTGCGGAGTTAGCCGAGCAGGTCTTTCGTGATCGACACATCGACGGACCCACATGCCCCGGCAAACTGGGGGGCGCATATTGCCACAGCGTGGTGCCTGGCCTCACTCCCTATGTGATGTTGAATTACACCGGTGAAGCCCGAGACATCGCGACCATGGCCCATGAGCTTGGCCATGCCATCCATGGAATCATGGCAAAGGACCATTCGATCTTTACCTTCCATTCAACCCTCCCCTTGGCGGAGACAGCGTCCGTCTTCGGTGAACGTATTCTCTCTGACACCCTCATGTCGAACGAGCACAGCAAAGCCGTTCGACAAGGCTTGCTCGTGAGTCAACTGGACGACCTCTACGCAACCGTGCTACGGCAGGCCTATTTCATTCGCTTTGAGCAAATAGCGCATCAAATGGTGGCGGAAGGGGCCACAGGAGACCAACTGGCACGAGCCTATCTCTCAGGGCTGAGACAGCAGTTCGGCAAGGCCGTACGAGTACCGGATGAGTTTCAATGGGAGTGGCTCATGATCCCTCATCTTTTCGCCAGTCCGTTCTATTGCTACGCCTACAGCTTTGGCAACTTGCTTGTATTGGCCTTATACAGAATGTACAGGGAGCAAGGGGCACCATTTGTTCCAAAATATCTGGACCTGCTCGCCACCGGCGGATCTCAATCACCCCAGGTCATTCTCAACAAATTGGGCGTGGATATGACATCCGCCTCCTTTTGGCAGTCAGGATTCGATACCATTACGGAAATGGTGCAGCAGATGGAAAGAACTCTCTCGTAATTTTATCTGATTCATGAATAACGGTTAAACTGACGCCAGACAAGACTTCGAGAGACTTCGAGAGACCACTTGACAGAATCGCTTTTCGATGGCACAATGAGAATGCTTCTCATAATCGCCATATGGTGACTGAATGTTTGTTTGTTTGTGCCGAGGAATCACAGAGTCAGATGTTCGTGATGCGGGGCGAGCAGGGCTTGTGATGCCCTGTCAGCTCAAGTCCAAATTTGGCCTTAAGCAGAGCGGCAGTTGCGGTCGTTGCGCAAAAAATATCCACGAGTTTGTTGATCTCGCTGTCCAAGGAGCATCGGCCGGCATCGTGGATCGGTAGGTGCGCCGCTTCCTTCGCGGGTCAATCCACAGTAGAGGTTTCGGCACTCATTCATTCGGAATAGTTCAACGTGAAGCCCCCCCTTTGATGAGCTTCGTCACATCGGCAACACGGCGGCCCAGCGCTTCGGCCTCGGCGAGCTCCTTACCATCGATTCCCGGACTCTCACCCTCGGTTGTGGCAGACGCTCCAAAGGCACCACCATCGCTCACCACAATCATTTGGTTTCCCAGCATCGCGGCGAGGATGGTCAACATCGTAATCTCTTTCCCGCTTGAGACTTGCCCTCCCGTGGAAAAGGCGGCTCCCACCTTGTTTTTCATCTTGAATTCGGGGAAGACGCCGAATTTGAACTGCCAATTATCGAAAAAGGTCTTTACCTCTCCCGACATGTTGGACCAATAGACAGGAGAGCCGACCACAACCGCATCGACAGAAAACAAATCTTCAGCGGTTACTTGTCCTACACGCTTCAAAACAATTTGGGTACCGGAGACCGACTTTGCTCCAGCCACCACTGCTTCCGCCATGCGCTCAGTATTTCCTGAGAGCGAATGATACGCCACGAGGATTTTGATCGCGGGCGAGGATTCGTCCGCCCATGACCTGGACACACAGCCGGTACACAGCGTGACCAACGCCAACACGACGGCCAGGAGATGCCGTGATTCACTCGAGGTATGAATCTTGGTGGGATATGGTGACACAACCTTAGGTTCTGGATGCAAACATACGGAAGGGTCAGCGACGAAACGTCTCCTCCTCGAGATGCTCCTCAACCGACACTTCTGTCAGTGTTCCACGGTAGGTACAGCGATGGCACCGAATCCGCCATTCTTCGATCCATTTCTCTTGAACATAGGACTGACGACATCCAGGGCAAACGAAGACGCCCTTCTTGTATAACACCCGTCGTTTTTCCTGCATGGTCCCCTCTTTCACCCGGCGCCTGAGAATGGCACATTGCCCAAAAGGATTGCAAGATTGACGCGCGGGAAACGCCATCTGCTCGCAACGGCTCTACAATACGTTCCTTGACTGATCTGGCCCGGATGGCTACGATGCGCTCATGTCATTCGGAAAGTTAATTCACTTCTCTTTGTGTTCCATGGCGCTCATTGGGTCACTCCTCTTCCGCATGCCGACATCCGACGCCTCTGACGGAGGGCTCGTACATATCCAGACTCCCTCGGGCATCACGATCCATGCCGAGATCGCCGATACGCCTTTGAAGCGCACGGTCGGCTTGATGTATCGGGATCACCTGAAAAAAGATCATGGGATGTTATTTTTCTTCACTCAACCGCAAGCCTGGTCATTCTGGATGAAAAACACAAAGATCGCACTCGATCTGATTTGGCTCGACGCCAAAAAGCAGGTCACCCATATCGAACGCAATGTTCCGATTTGCACGAAGACCGACGACTCCTGTCCTCAATACCGCCCCAACAGTGATGATGCGATGTATGTGCTCGAAATTGCCGGTGGTACAGTGGACGGATACAAGATTGAGAAAGGGACCAAACTGCTGTTCGGCCAGCCTTAGGGGATTTTTTCGGTACATTTCTTCATGATCGTTCCTGCCAAGACCGAACGCGCCGTGCCGTAATGACGCCCTCTACGCGTTCGATAGTTTTCAGCACGCGATTCAGGTGAGCCGTATCGGCGATTTCGACGACAAAATCCAGCTGCGCCTTGCGGTCTTCCCGAGTGATGATTTCGGCTCGACTGATATTCGCTCTGCATTCGGCGATCGCCGAGGAGACGTTCGCCAACACTCCCGTCTTGTCCGCCGCAATGACGGTAATTTTTACCGGATGCTGACTCGGTGTGGCCGTATCCCACTCCACTTCCACCAAACGTTCTCGATCATAATCCAAGGCTTCTAGGTTGGGACAGTCGACGGAATGGATGGTCAGACCTCTTCCACGCGTGATGTATCCCAAGATCCTGTCTCCGGGAACTGGGTTACAGCATCGCGACAGTTGCATCAACAGATCGCGCCCCCCCTTCACTTGGACGACCGGCTCCTCTCCTTTCGTACTGATGACTTTGCGGGAGCCGGCCGGCTCGGATTGAGTCGGAGCATCAGCGGACGGCAAAGCCATCAATTTTCCGAGGATTTGAGCCGTTGCGACGTTTCCAAATCCCACAGCCGCCGCTAGGTCGTCGATTGTTTCATACCCCACTTGTTTTGCAGCATCGAGAAGGGAATCAGACTTCAACACCTGCGCCGGTGCTAGACCATGACGACGTATCTCCGTCTCGAGCAAACGCCGACCGATTTCCAAGCTTCTTTTCTGTTCCTCCGCCTTGATCCAATGCTTGATCTTTGTCTTCGCCCGTGACGTGCGTACGAACTTAAGCCAATCCTTGTGTGGAGTCTGGTTCGGCGATGTCAGAATTTCGATGGTGTCGCCACTCGTCAGTTCATGCTTGAGCGGAACGATCTTCCCGTTGACCTTCGCCCCGACACAGTGATCGCCGACTTCCGTGTGAATCGCGTAGGCGAAGTCTACCGGCTTGGCCCCTTTAGGCAATTCTTTGACGGTTCCCTTGGGCGTAAAGACATAGACCACGTCGTGGAACAATTCAAGTTTCACGGAATCCATGAATTGGCGATTGTCCGGCAGATCTTTTTGCCATTCGATGAACTGCCTCAACCATCCGAAGGCCTTACTGTCTTTATCATGCACTCTCCCCTGTTCTTTATACTTCCAATGCGCTGCGATCCCATACTCAGCCACGCGATGCATTTCTTCCGTGCGGATCTGAAACTCTACATGCTCCCCCTTCGGCCCTACCACGGTGGTATGGAGAGATTGATAGAGATTCGATTTGGGGATCGCGATGTAATCCTTGAAGCGGCCCGGCAGCGGTCGCCACAACGAATGGATGACACCCAGCAGCGCATAACAGTTCATCTTCGTATCCGTTATTATGCGCAAGGCGGTGAGATCGTACACCTCTTCGAAGGAGATCGATTGCTTCTTCATTTTTTGGTAGATACCGTAGAGATGCTTTGGTCTCCCGTACACCCCTCCGACCAGCCCATTCTCTTTCAGAGCCCTCTCAACGAGGGCCTGCACCTCCAGGATGTATTGCTGACGATCTTCGTCGCGCTTCGCCACGCACACCCGCAGGGTTTCATAGACATCCGGCTTGAGATGTTTCAGACACAAATCTTCCAGTTCATTCTTGACCCATCCGATCCCGATGCGATTCGCCAACGGTGCATAGATTTCTACCGTCTCTAGTGCGATTTCTTGTCTTCTTTTCTCACTGAGATGTTCAAGGGTTCGCATATTATGGAGACGATCGGCCAGTTTGATGATCACGACGCGAATGTCGTCCGCCATCGAGAGCACCATCTTGCGGAAATTTTCTGCCTGTTTTTCTTCTGAACTCTTAAAGGTGATCTTCCCGATCTTGGTCACCCCATCGACGAGATGCACGACTTCTTTCCCAAATTCACGCTGAATCTCGGCGGCCGTCGCGACCGTATCTTCCAGTGTGTCGTGTAAAAGCCCTGCCACAACCGCGGTGACGTCGGTTTTCAAGGACGTCAATACTCCAGCCACCGCCACAGGATGCCTCACATAGGGCTCTCCGGATCGACGCACTTGTCCTTCATGCACCCTCGCGGAAAACTCATAAGCCTTCCGTACCACGCCAAGATCAGCCTCAGGCTGGTAGTCTTGCAAACGAGCCAACAATTGATCGATACTCGTCACTGTTTCGTACATCTTCTATGACTCACGACCTGCAGCCCTTATATCTCGGAGACGCAGTTGAATCCGATCATACCCGTTCCAGTGATTCAGTTCCGGCGTAAACGCGATGTCGATGGGCGTCTTGAGAGACAATCCATACTCCTCCAACGATTTCATCCCGAATCCAATACTATCAAACGGTAATGACCCTCCCTGGCGGACCGTCATCTTCAAATGCTTCTCTCCGACCATTCGAGCGTTGAGAACGTCCAAACCCTTGACGGCGAACGTCGGCTCCGGATTTCCAGCCCCGAATGGATGCAACGTCCCGATCTCCCGAATCAGCCGCAACGTGACTTCGTTCAGCAGAACTTCTGAATCCACATGCAGCACGGGAACACTGTGAGTCTCCCGGATCCATGTCTCGGCTATGGCGGAAAATCGTTCCGAAAACTCCGGCAGCCTCGCCTCATGAATCGTGATTCCAGCCGCGGTGGGATGGCCACCGAATGCCAGGAGCAGGTCTCGACAAGCGGTTAAGGCCTGATACAAGTCGAACCCGGGAACGGTCCGAGCGGACCCTTTTCCGATACCCTGTTCATTGACGGCGATGACGACCGTCGGCCGATGGAACCGCTCCATGATCCGGGCGGCCACGATACCGACAACCCCGAGATGCCACCCTCGTGCATACAGCACGACGCCGCCAGGCCACTCGCGCGCTTCCACCTGAGCTAACGCTTCCTGTAGGATCTCGGCCTCAAGATCACGGCGGGCTCGATTCAACTGCTCCAAATCTTCAGCCAACTCTTTGGCTTCCCGTTCAGACTCGGTCGTCAGAAGTCTGACACCTTTGGTGGCCTCATCTAGTCGCCCTGCGGCATTGAGTCGGGGTCCGAGTTTAAACGCGACGGTTTCCGTCGTGCATTCACGACTGATCCCTGCGACATGCTTCAAGGCACGTATACCGCAGCGCGCCCCTCGGGAAATCTGAGCAAGACCTTCTCGAACGAATAGTCGATTTTCATCTTGCAACGGAACCACGTCGGCAATTGTCGCAAGCGCGACCAAATCCAGTAGCGATTCCAGAGCCACCGAACCGGGGCCGTATTTTCTCTCATAGGCCTGAGCCACTTTGTACGCCAACCCTCCGGAACAAAGCCCGTGAAAGGGATACCGCGCTTCGGATCGATGGGGATTCATCACTGCCAAGGCCGGCGGCATTTCTCTATCGCTTTGATGGTGGTCGGTCACGACGACATCGATTCCCAATTGATTGGCAAAGCTAATCTCACGGTGCGATGTGGTCCCACAATCGGACGTCACCAATAAAGAGACGCCCTCCTGCGCCAACCTCCGAACAGCATTTTCATTGAGTCCATATCCTTCACGAAGACGATGAGGAACATAGGCCCGGACTTCGGCGTCGAGTCCGCGGAAAAATGAAAGATAAATACTCGTCGCGGACATGCCGTCCACATCATAATCGCCGTAAAAACAGACGACCTCACGCCGTTGCGTGGCCTGATACAGACGGTCAACCGCCCGTTCCATATCGGGAATCAAGAAAGGATCATGGGTTTGGAGATGCGACAGCCAGGCTGTCGCCTGGTCCACGTTCGTGACACCCCGATTGAGCAACAACGAGGCAGTCACCGATGAGATGGATAACGCTTGTGATAAGAGACCCCGTTGAATGGGATCGACCTGGCGAACGACCCAACGCTTAGACTTCATCCGCGTCTCCTTAAGAGGCTGCGCCGTGTCACAATACAGACCACGGATCACAAAGGAACGAGGCAGACTGTAATAAGCCGCTTCTGCTTTGTCAAACCGATGACCTTGTGGAAAGAGTCGGACGAATCGAGTGGGAGTGGGGAGTTGGAACCGGTGTTATTCTCCTCCTTTTTGCACGTAGTTTTTCACAAATTCTTCGGCGTTCTTTTCAAGGACGTCATCAATTTCATCGACCAGCTTATCGATGTCTTCCTTGATCTTCTTGCCGGCTTCGACAACCTTGGGATTCGCCTTAACTTCTTCCTTACCTTGCGGCTCTCGTCTGGTTTCCTGTTTTCGCTCTTGTTTTTCCATCCGAGCACCTCCCGGTAAACAAGGACAGGTTTAATTAACCTTACTCCAGCACTCGTAAAACCGTCAAGCTGACGTAAAAACCAGGAGATGACTCCCGTCAAGAAGAAGAGCCGTTTCCTGGCTTCAGAAACCGAGTGAGTAAGACCGCTCGATCGTGAAGAGAGCGTGAGCAACCCTCCTCATGGTGCGAACAACGGGCCGCGAGATACGAGAACTGCCATCAGACAATGAGCGAGATAATAAGCAACGCCACGATATTAATCACCTTGATCATCGGATTCACGGCAGGACCAGCTGTGTCCTTATACGGATCACCGACCGTATCACCGGTGACCGCCGCCTTGTGTGTCTCGCTCCCCTTCTTGCCCTGCTCTTCGATAAACTTCTTGGCGTTGTCCCAGGCGCCACCACCGCTCGTCATGGAAATCGCGACGAACAAACCGGTCACGATGCTGCCCACGAGCACCCCTCCCAGCGCCTGAGGGCCAAGGATCACTCCTATCAAGAGAGGCGAGACCACCGGAATCAATCCCGGGATCATCATCTTCTGGATCGCCGCCTGCGTCACGATATCCACACAAGTTCCATATTCCGGCTTACCGGTCCCCTCCATAATGCCCTTGATCGTCCGAAATTGGCGCCGAACCTCCTCGACGATCAAACCACCGGCTTGCCCGACCGCCTTCATACAGAGTGCGCCGAAAATAAACGGCAACATACCGCCGAGGAACAGCCCCACTAAGACTTTTGGATTGGAAAGATCAAATGCAGCCAGTGAGGGATTGCGGGCTGCGACCTCGCGGGAATATTCCGCGAACAGCACGACCGCCGCCAAACCAGCGGACCCGATCGCATAGCCCTTTGTGACCGCCTTGGTCGTATTGCCGACCGCATCCAATGGATCCGTGATATCCCTGACTTCCTTACCGAGGTGCGACATTTCGGCGATGCCACCGGCATTATCAGTGATCGGGCCGAAGGCATCGATCGCAACCACAATCCCTGCCATCGAGAGCATGGACACCGCTGCGACGGCAACACCATACAGCCCACTGGATTCCGCTCCCCCGCAAATCCAATAACTGCCGAGAATTGCCAGGGCAATCACCACTACGGGAGCTGCAGTCGCCTGCATACCCACCGCCAAACCTGCGATAATATTTGTCGCATGGCCGGTTTCGCTCGCCTTGGCGATGTACTTCACCGGCTCATAACTCTTGGACGTGTAATAATCCGTGATAAACACAAGCGCTAATGTCACGGCCAAGCCCAGCAGTGCTGCAATGTAATAGCTGAATCCGCTGACACCGCCTACTCCACCCATGATCATGAAGGTGAACGGTAAAAACGCCAAAGCCGCAATTCCACCGGCCACAAACAACCCTTTGTACAGCGCCGGCATGATTTCCCCGTCTGGACCGACCTTGACATAGAGGATACCGACGATCGTGGCAAAGATGGTGATACCACCCAAGGCCAACGGATACAGAATAGGGGCAGTCGCCCCCTTAAACATCGTGAAGGCCAACACCATGGCCGCCACGGTCGTCACAGCATAGGTTTCAAACAAGTCTGCCGCCATGCCGGCGCAATCACCCACATTGTCACCCACGTTATCTGCGATCACGGCGGGATTTCTTGGATCATCTTCGGGAATCCCTGCTTCTACTTTGCCGACCAAGTCGGCACCGACATCCGCCGCCTTCGTATAAATACCGCCACCGACGCGTGCAAAGACGGAAATCAGACTGCCACCGAATCCAAGACTGAGCAACGCGTGAATGGCTTTTTCCTGTCCTGCCATTGATACTGCAATGGTGTAGAACCCGGTAATAGCCAGAAGTCCGAGGCCGATCAGCAGCAAGCCGGTTACAGCTCCACCGCGGAAGGCAACGACCAAGGCGGCATTCATGCCGTCATGTGCAGCTTGAGCCGTCCGCACATTGGCGCGCACCGCGATAATCATGCCCACGTAGCCGGCAAGGGCCGAGGCTCCGGCGCCGACCAAGAATCCGGCCGCAGTGATCAGACCAAATTTATCCGACAGGGCTCCGGCCGCCCACAGGATGACGAACAGGCCCGCGGCGACATACCCAACGGTCTTGTATTGTCGATTCATGTAGGCACTGGCACCCTCTTGAATGGCTTTTGCAATTTCCTGCATCTTGGCATTGCCGGCGTCGAGCTTGAACACCCACATCGCCAGGTACAGCCCATAGGCAATGCCGGCCACGGCCGCTATGAGAGCAAACGTTACAATCGCTGAGTCACTCACGGGAAATCCTCCTACTGGTTAAACGGACTCCTTATGTCACACGGCTCTCCGTGGCTTCAACCCATCCAAAGTACATGCGCGAGTGGGCAAACCCAAGGCGGGCGGAGTCGAACAAGAAGCTAACCACCCGAAAAGCTGGGCCATTCTATAGAGTCGCACTGAGCGGATCAAGACAAAAGACCGCCCTCTGAATAGAACAGCTGACCAGCCAAGCTCGCAAGATCGTGGACCAGGATTATGTCAAGGCTTAGGGAAGCCTATCCAGCAATGAAGCCCCTCGCACTGAATTCGACTAGGGATTTGGTACCAAAGGGAATGGTAGGATGTCGAGTAGCTATCAAGCAAGACAAGGACTTACCATGAGAAAATGTATCTTGTGGATCAGCCTCTGTTTGGGTTTCTCCAGCCTCCTTGCTGCTTGTGGAGAAAACAGTGACACTCCAGACAACGCTCCGACCTCAACCGCTCTGAAGCTCCAAACCATCGCGAAGAACCTTACCTCCCCGGTATTCCTGACCGCCCCCCGTGGGGACGCAAATCGTCTCTTTGTCCTGGAACAGAGAGGCACTATTAGAGTACTTGATCGGGCAACCGGAAGCCTGCTCTCGACATTTCTGACCGTGACGGGCATCACGAGTGGAGCAGAACAAGGCTTGTTGGGAGCGGCCTTCGACCCAAACTACAATACCAACGGTCGGTTCTATATCTATTTTACGGACGCCAACGGCGCAATCACGATCGCTCAGCTTCTGGTGTCGCCAACAGACCCCAACGTCGCTGCTCCTGCATCGCAGGTCACCTTGGTCTCTATTCCCCATCCAACCTTTGATAACCATAACGGAGGCATGTTGGCGTTCGGACCGGATGGATGTCTGTACGCAGGAGTTGGAGACGGCGGAGGTTCTGGGGATCCGAACAATAACGCCCAAACCCTTGGAAGCCGACTGGGAAAACTGCTCCGGATCGATCCGACCACCGGAACAGCCTGCACCAGCGGAACAATAAACCCATTTGTCCTGAGCGGAGGCAATCAGTTGATCTGGAGCTATGGACTCCGGAATCCCTGGCGCTTTTCGTTCGATGGAAACGACCTCTATATCGGCGATGTCGGCCAGGATGCCCGAGAAGAAGTCAATGTATCACCAGGGCCTAATGCCGGCCGCGGGCTGAATTACGGTTGGCGACTGATGGAAGGTTCCACCTGTTTTAATCCGAGCACCAACTGCAATAATGGAACACTCACCCTACCGACGGTTGAGTACGCACACGACAACGGAGCTTGCTCCGTTGTCGGTGGTTACGTCTATCGTGGCCAAGCCATACAAACCGTCCAAGGCACCTATTTCTATGCTGATTTTTGCGCCGGGTTTGTCCGCAGCTTCCGCTTCAATAACGGCTCGGCTCTTGACCGAACAGAGTGGCCCCTGCTGGCTGCTTCTTCAAAAGACATCACCAGTTTCGGCCAGGACGGCTCGGGAGAGCTCTATATCCTGACCCAGAGTGGCACCATATCCCGGATCGTCCCGAATTAGAGTTCTTTCCATTTGTTATGTGCCTCAGCAACTCCGCTCGGTGAGAGCACGACAGTTAGGTAAATTGGAGTAAGGACGTACCGCCCACTGCGGATCCTGCCCCCGAATACGTGGGCTTCCTTTCGTCAGCGAGAACAGAGGGTCGAAGAAGTCTTCTGCTCCTCTGATGAAGCGTTGGCTCGAAACGAGACCAGCGCCAGAACTCCGCCATTTCTCATCGCGCTATGTTACAGTTTCCGGTCAACTACAGAAGGATGGGAGAGCAGCAATGGGACACAGAGGTCATGTCGAGGACGGAACGGAATTCTCGGTGACTCGGCCTCCTTGCCTCGCCACAGCCGGCTGGTTATTTCTGAGCCTACTAGTCTGGAGTCTGACCGGATGCACAGGCGCCACGCCGTCAGGACCGATACAGGCGGGCGAACCGGCCACTCCTCCCCCCACGACGGCCGGAAGCACAATCGTCGACTATTGGCGGGACGTGCAGCCGATCATCGAACGCCGCTGTGCCGTCTGCCATGGCTGCTATGACGCACCTTGTCAATTGAACCTGACCGCCTATGAGGGCATCGTACGAGGCGCACACAAAAAGCCCATTTACGACATCACACGACTTCACACAGCCGAACAGACCAGGCTCTTCGACGATGCCCATTCGGTCGCAGCCTGGCGGAGGAAGCAGTTTTTTCCGGTCATACAAGAGCAAGCGCAGGCACCGGAGGAAGCTCGCCTCGCCGGGGTGCTTGCCCGCATGCTGACGCTCAAGCGGGCCCACCAGCTGCCGTCCGAGTCGTTGCTCCCCGAATCGTTGGACTTGTCGCTCGATCGAAAGCAGCAATGTCCCACCGAGTCCGAATTCGATTCCTTTAGCGCCGTCTACCCTCTCTGGGGCATGCCCTATGGGTTGCCAGGCCTGACTGACCTGGAGCACTCAATCCTGATGCAGTGGGTCGCTCAAGGCACCCCTTACCGAGAGCCGGCCCCTACACTACCCTACCCCAGCGCGCTGGTCGCGGAATGGGAAGCCTTTCTGAACGGGGATTCTCCCAAGCAGCGGTTGATGAGTCGCTATCTCTACGAGCACCTGTATCTTATGCATCTCTATTTCGACGAGTTGCCCGATCGACAGTGGTTTCGCCTCGTGCGGTCCCGTTCGGCACCGGGTCAGCCCATCGACCCGATCGTAACACGTCGACCCTATGACGACCCAGGTGTGCCCCGCGGCTACTACCGTCTTGAGCCGGTGCACGGCAGCCTCCTGGCCAAGGCACACACCCCCTATGCGCTCAACCCTTCACGTAAGCAGCGGTACACCGAACTGTTCCTTGACCAGCCGTACAACGTCCAAGCCCTGCCCTCCTATGACGCCCTCGTAGCCTCGAACCCTTTTGTCGCCTTCCGTGACCTACCGGTTCGCTCACGCTACCGGTTTCTGCTCGACGATGCCCTTGCCTTTGTCATGTTGTTCATCAAGGGGCCGGTCTGCCGCGGAACCATCGCGCTCACCGCCATCGATGATCGGTTCTGGATTTTCTTCGTAGACCCGGAGAGCGCGGTGCTCGACAAGAACGAGGAATTCCTGGCGAGGACGAGCAAGCATCTCTACCTGCCGACCACCGAGGGAACGACCCGGCTCGGCCTGACCTCCTGGGTGAAATACTCCCGCATGCAGGACGAATTCCTCAAAGCCAAGCAAGCCTATCTTGAAGACCTCAGAGTCGAGCACGAGGCGCACGACCTGTCTTTTATCTGGAACGGGCAGGGACGGAACCGTAACGCAGCCCTCACCGTCTTCCGCCATGCGGACAGCGCCTCGGTGGTACAGGGCCTGGTCGGCGATGATCCAAAGACCGCCTGGCTCCTGTCTTACGATCTATTCGAGCGGATTTACTATCTACTCGTGGCCGGCTTCGACGTCTATAGCTTCGCCGGACACCAGCTCGACACACGTCTCTACATGGATTTCTTGCGGATGGAGGGGGAATTCAACTTCCTGATGCTACTCCCAGGCAAGGAGCGGGAGCGGGAACGGGACTTCTGGTACCGGGATGCCCACCAGTCGGTCAAGGACTATGTCTACGGATCTCGTATCCGTGTACAGCAGGAAAGCGGCATCACGTACCGAACGAACAGGCCCAAACGCGAGCTGTTCAACCTATTGCGGCAGCGGCTCACCGGAGCGCTCAACGAAGCCTACGATGTGCAAGGGGAACCGGATCAAGAGCTGCGCGCCCAGTTACGCACTCTGGCGCGGATCAAAGGGCGAGCGCTGCAATGGTTGCCCGAAGTCGCGGTATTGACCGTCACAAACGGAACGGGAACGGAGGCGCATCACGACCGAATCTATACGCTGCTGCACGACAACGGATTCAGCAACGTCGCCTCCCTCTTTAACCAGCAGTCGCGTCGCCTCCCGGATGAAGATGGACTCACGGTCTCGCGTGGATTGATCGGGACCTACCCCAACGCCTTCTATCGTGTGGCGCAGCAGGATTTGTCCGAGTTCATCGCAGCGGTCGCCGAGCTCAGGGGTGAGACAGACTATCGAAAGCTCGCGGAGCGTTTTGCCGTGCGCCGTACCAGTCAGGACTTCTGGTCGCACAGCGATAAAATCCACGAGCTCTACCACCGGATAGACCCGCTCGGAGCGGGGCTGCTCGACCTCAACCGGTTGGAGAATCGATAACGAGACGGGAGACCCGCGAGGTCATGACCGAACGTTGGTTTGCTGTTCAAGCAGAGACTTGCTATAGTGCGCCGCGGAGACTGGCGAAATGGGACTGGAACCGAATTACATCATTATTGACGGGCAAACCTTTACCAAGGCGAAACTGGCATTGGACAATCACGTCTACAAGAACTGCCAGATCGACGACTGCGACCTGTATTACAGCGGCGGACAATATGAACTGCTCGACACCCATATCACCAACTCTCGCCTGATCCTGAACCACCCAGCCAAGGGCATTTACAATGCCCTGCAGATCTTCAAAATGAAATCACCTGGATCTCGCATTATCTTCGAGTAATCCCTCGAAGCAGGCCATTCTTGTCCTATACCTACGATTACACTAAGGCCACAGCCAGGAGAAATGCCTTCAGACGATACTGGCGTCTCATGAAGATGACGCTGACCCGCTTGGTGCGAACCAAGACTTTCCAGTTCGACGGTCGGGAGTACGAATACCTGTACCATCCGTATAACAAGACCTGGAAGAACGAGCGTGGCGTCGAGATCCCCATCTTCCGTGAACTCCTCCTAAAACATGAAGGCAAGCGGGTACTCGAAGTGGGCAACGTCCTATCTCACTATTTTCCCATTCAGCATGAGGTCGTCGACAAATATGAAGTCAGCTCCGGTGTCATCAATAAGGATATCGTCGAGTTTGCCCCTCAGGATAAGTACGACCTGATCATCAGCATCTCAACCTTGGAACATATTGGGTGGGACGAACAGCCACAGGTACCAATCAAACTACTGCAGGCACTCGATCATCTGCGATCCGCCTGCCTGGCCCCGTCCGGCAAACTCGTGGCCAGCCTGCCGATCGGTTACAACCGCTACTTTGATTATTTACAGAACCGCGGCAAGAGTCCGTTCACAACCCAGCATTTTCTCAAACGGATTTCTAAACAGAATTATTGGGTCGAGTCGGATTGGGAGCAGTGCCGCGACGCGCCGTACGGCCGGTTCGTCGCGAATGCCATCTGCATTGGCAGCATCATGGGATGAGCCAATCAATCCTGGGTCTCTATTTCATTGTGCGCCCGTTATGTTCTGATCTGAACAAGCGATCTCGGCTGCAACGTTGCAAGTGTCTCCTCAAGGCGTGGCACAAGGGGGAGAAGGGTCTGCAGCTCATTGGAGAGGACTACAAGAACAATAACCGCGATGGGAAGCGTCGAAATGTCCTGCTGGTAAGGAAGGTTTTGATCGACCGTAATGAATGCCTCGAACTGGGAGGCTGCGAGTGCTAACAGCTCACCGTTCTTCTTCCCGCCCCATCCCATTTCCACCGCTGTTTTGACAGTGTGTACAGGTAAGGCCTGGCGAAACCGGCGAGGGACGGACTCATCAAGCAGCAGGCGCATGAGCGAAAAGCCGCTCCTTCGCTACCTCAAGAACGGCTATGGCTGCTTCACGAGAAACTGTGGGGAAATCCTTCAGAAACTCCTCCAACGACGAGTTCCCCTCAAAGTAGTCAAACAGAGATTGAACCGGCACACGAGTCCCCTTGAAACAGAGAGCGCCACTCATGATTTCCGGGTCACGACTCAGATATTGGGCTTCCATACGCACCCCCGATGGAGACCGGTCGATACGCGCCGCGTCTGACTACGATACCGGCAGACAAGTCTACTGGCAAGTCAGAGCTGGATTCAAGATGAACTAAAGCGGCGTCCCTGCGATGTCAGCCGCGCGCTCACTTCTTCGGTACCTCGACCAACGCCGTCAAAACCAAATCTGGATTGCGGTGGCTGTCTGTGTGCTTGTGGCAATCGTCCGAAAGCGACTGCATCTGCTCCTGTCTCTGCATGCCATGTTACAGTTCTGAGCGTGACACCATTCGAAAACGTGCCGCTGGGTCAACTTCTTACCGACATAGAGGTGGATGAAATATCTACGCCCAACCCAAACCAGATCAATCTATTCTGAAATCTGTCGGACACGACTGTGGTTCTATAATGGCTCGGCAAATTCAAGGTTCTGAAACTTCCCGCTCAATCGGTCATTCAAATCACGCTTCAATGCGTCCATTCGTCCGGGAATACGGCTGAAGAGCGGAAAACCCGGCAAGCCAGATATCTGAAAACTAATTCGGTCGGTCTTGATTGCATACTCCAACTTAATATACCCATCGCCGTATTTCGCCGTTTCAGTTAGACGCTCACAGCTGATGCACTTTAGGCCGTGACTTTCAGCGACACTTCTGATCATGTCTGCCGCCAATGGTGCAGAACTGTGATCAGATTCTTTGGTTTCACGAATTTCATAGCCTTGGTGTAAAGGCATGACAGATGTGCCGAGGGTAGCGAGAAACGCAATCACGAGTAGGTGTTGCCAAGACACGCCCGAATGTGCGCGTAGAGAGCTGACAAGAGTCGATGCACTGGCTTATAGCGTAAGCTAAAGGCACGATAGTAAGTGCGAATAAGTCTGTGTGTGTCAGCGGTCATGCAATAATCCCCAGATGTGGTCAATGAATTCTCCCCACCCTCTCACCGAAGGAGGGATGTGATGGAACTTGACGATAGCAAGGAGACAACGATCATACCGTCCCAGGTAGACCACACTCCCGGGAGGTATGTATGGTGGATCAAGAGCGGTGGGCGGAGATTCGACGGTTGCGTCATGAAGAGCGGGGATCCATTTCAGGGATTGCGCGGCGGTTGGACCTGGATCGGAAGACCGTGCGGCGCAGTCTGCAGCAGACGACGTGGCAACCCTATCGCCGAGCGGCGATGACGGAGACGCTGCTGACCGCCCATGCCGACTTTGTGCGGACCCGTCGTCGCAGGTTAATTATTCGGCGCGGATTCTCTATCAGGAACTGCGAGCGAGCCACGAGTACATCGGCAGTTATGAGACGGTGAAGCGAGGGGTGGCGCCGCTGCGTGAGGGTCAGCTGCAGGCGGAGCGGGCCCCTCCTCCGCTTTGAGACACCGCCGGGCCAGCAGAGTCAGATTGATTGGGGCCAAGCCACCGTGCCCTTCCGCGCCGGCCCGACGGTGGTGCACGTGTTCGTGTTGACGTTGGGGTTCAGCCGACGTGGGTTCTATTACGCCTGTGCCGATGAGCGGCTGGCGCAGTTTCTCGAGGCCCATGAACGGGCTTTTGCGCATTTCGGTGGCCACACGCGAGAGCATCTGTATGACCGACCGCGAACCGTCTGTTATGCGGATGAGACGGGGCGGCGGCTCTGGAATCCCACCTTCAAAGCCTTCGCCGACTATTGGGGCTTTGAGCCGCGCGTGTGTCGGCCCTATCGGGCCCAGACCAAGGGTAAGGTCGAATCCGGCGTGAAATATCTGAAACGGAACTTTCTGCCGGGACGAACGTTTGTCGATCTGGTGGACTTTCAAACCCAACTTGACGAATGGACCGCGACAATTGCCGACCGCCGCATCCATGGCACGACGCATGAGGAGCCACTCGTCCGGTTTGCGCGAGAACGCAACCACCTGGTCCCGCTGGCGGACCAGCGCGCCTTCCAGCAGGAGGCGCGCGTCTCACGGATCGTGGCCGAGGACTATTTGGTCAGCCTGGCGACGAACCGCTACTCCGTGCCCTTCCGGCTCATTGGTCAGCGGGTTGAAGTGCAACGACGGGGGACACGGTCCACATCTTTCACCGTGACCAAGAGATCGCGACGCACCCGGTGCTCCCGGGCCAGCACCAATTCCGAATCCAGCCCGAGCACGGCCCTGGAGCCAGTGCGCGTCTCGCCCGCCACCGTCGGTCCACGGTGAGCGATCGGTCCCCTCGCCCCGATGCCTTGCCGGAGGTCGAAGTGCGGGATCTGGCCTGGTACGAGGCGGTGTGTGAGCGCACGGCGTCGCAGGAGGGGCGGCCATGAACGCGGCGCAACTGGAACGGCTCCGTGACCAACTCACGCGCCTACGGCTCTTGAAGAGTCGGGAGCGGCTGGAGGCCCTCTTACAAGAAGCGGCCGTCAAGGAGCTGCCCTATGCCGACTTCCTCGACCAGGTGCTCGGCGAAGAAGTCGCGTCCAAGACCGCGAAGAACATTGCGATGCGGACGAGTTTGGCGCGATTTCCATTCGTCAAGAGTCTGGAGGTCTTCGACTTCAGCTACCAGCCTTCGTTGGATAAGAAGCAGATTCAGCAGGTGGCGACCTGCCACTTCATCGAGCACGGCGAGAATGTCGTGATCTTGGGGCCGCCCGGTGTGGGCAAAAGCCACCTGGCCATCGGGCTAGGGCTGCAAGCCATTGCCCAGGGCTATCGGGTGTTGTTCACGACAGCCGCCGCCATGATCGCTACGCTGACTCGGGCGCTCACGGAGAATCGGCTGGAGGACAAGCTGAAGCTCTATACCATTCCCCGGTTGCTGATCATTGATGAGATCGGCTATCTGCCCATTGACCGCACCGGGGCCAACTTGTTCTTTCAGCTCATCTCACGCCGCTATGAGAAGGGGCCGATGATTTTGACCAGTAACCAGAGTTTCGGGGCTTGGGGCGAGGTGTTTGGCGACCGGGTGCTGGCGACTGCGATCCTGGATCGGGTGCTCCACCACGCGATCACCATCAACATCCGGGGCCATTCCTACCGGCTGAAGGAGAAACTCAAAGCCGGACTTGTGCGGGTCGAAGAAGCGTCAACGACAACCTAACGGGGTGGGGAATTTTCGATGACCATAACTGGGGCAATTTGGATGACCCTTGACACTGTGTGGTCAATAATTCTTCCAAACCCGGCACCACCCGCTTGATGAACTAGGGCGTGTCATCAATTAAGCCATGTCATTGAAGCAGCGAGATAGATGGCACCGAGGAAATTGGCGGCGCGTTTGTCGTAGCGGGTGGCGATGGCGCGGAATTGCTTGAGTCTGGCGAAGAAGTTCTCAATCAGATGCCGGGCTCGGTAGAGGTCTTGATCGTATTCGCGGGGGTGGTTCTGTTGGCTTTGGGGGGAATGACCACGACCTTGCCCGCTCGTTGCAGCGGCTGGATCACCCGTTCATCGGCATCAAAGGCCTTATCGGCAATGATGGTATCCGCGTCAATGCCGGGTAGCAAGACATCGGCGCCCTCCAGGTCATGCGCCTGCCCTGGGGTGAGATGAAACCCCGTTGGGTTACCCAACGCATCACAGGTGGCGTGGATTTTGGTGGTCAGGCCACCCTTGCTGCGTCCGATGGCTTCCTGCGCGTGGTGCCCCCTTTTGCACCAGCGCTGTGCTGGTGGGCACGAACGATGGTGGAATCGATCATCGCGTATTCGTTGTCAGGATCGTCAGCAAGACGTTCAAACATCCGCTTCCAGACGCCGCGTCGACTCCAGCGCGTATGGCGTGTGTGGATCACTCGAAATCTCCGAACCGCTCCGGCAGATCCCGCCACGGGATCCCCGCGCGATACCGGTACAACACCGCTTCCACAAACAGCCGGTTGTCCTTCGCCGTCACGCCCACCGTCTCTCCACGGCCAGGCAGCAGATGCTCGATCTTCTCCCATTGGTCATCACGCAATCCATACCGTCTCACCATCCGCAGACCCCTCCTTTGGTCTGGGACGGAGTAAATCACAACACGATGGCTCTGTGAATCGAGAAAATTAATTGATGACACGCCCTAGCCAAATGAATTCGTCTGACAATGAACTTTTCCACCAGACGAAAGCGACAACGATCGCTGATGAAACCAAATACGGCCAGCAAGGAAGAAGGGTGAAAACTATTAGCGCAACAAGGAAGATGCCGGAGAAATCAGACAGCTTTCCCGTCAACAGTCCTGCATAGTGGCGCTTCAGGTAGATATCATTCACCAATAGCAACGCCAGGCTGATCAGAAAAGGCCACGACGTTGCAACAGCATGAATACGTTGAAGCAGTACGCTCATGAAGAGATGCCTACCTATCAAGTGAATCGCTGAGAGCCTCGCGATTAGCTCGCGGTATCTCTCGTTCCATATCCAACGCTTCACTCGCAGCGAGCCTCTATTACTTCCCGATCGGAATATTCTCCGTGCGCTTGACGATCTCGATTGGCTGGAAGGCTGGGTCCTGCGAGCCTTTGGAGGATTCTGTTTCGACCCGTTCGAGGAATGAGGCAGGACCGGTCAGTGGAGCGTAATTCAATCCGACTTCGACGTCGAACGTCTTGGTATCTTTCGGTGTTGGAAACGTGAATGTTTCTTCTCTGGTCTCTTCGGGTTTCAATACTGTGTCTTCGGCAACTTTCACTGCCTCAAAGTCAAAGACCGTCTTCTGACCTTGGGCATCCAGATACGTCCGACCATAGACACGCTTATCCGTAAACACCGTTTTAAGGTTTTTCCCTTTGATGTCCAGATTTAATACCACCGTAGCCCATGCAGGGTGCGTCGTAGGCAGATTGTGAGGCACCAGGCTTTGGACCTTTACCATGACGGTCGTCTTGTCCCCGTCGAGCTTTGTCTGCACGTCTAGTTTCGCCGCTTCCTGGCGCAACTTGCCGATGCGGCCGGGAAACGTATGGTTTGCGATTTTACGCTTCTTTTCTCCATTGGCCGACTCGCCGACCTGCTGCGGCATGTGGCAAGTCTGACATTCCTTGCCGGATTTTACGGCCCGGCTTTGGTCCCAATTCCCGAGCAGGTCGTTGGTCTTGCCCAGATTCGATGCTGACGGCACGGACTGATGGCAGTTCAAACAGAGGTCAGACTTTTGAAACAGCCCCAGTTCCATGGACTGATGTGCAAGGTTCTGAACGAAGTCACCATAGGGCCCATAGAGAGTTTTGCTCCCGATCTCATATTTAGGTTCCGGGGGATGCTTAGCCAGGTCCAGAGACTTGATCAGGTGACACTGGCTGCAGGCTACTCCATCCAGGGAGGGGTCGCCCGCGTTGGTTTGGTCCACAAAGAGCTGCGCATGATCCGAAAACTCTCGCACGTGCGGGGCATGGCAACGAAAACACAGCGCCTTGTCTTTTCCCATCGCTGAATTCAAGTAAATATCAAGCGACCCACGAAACGCCGGGGAATGGATGGACTTCGCCATAGGGGAGGTTTCCCACTCTTCATACACACGCTCGTGACACCGTTTGCATTTGCTGGAATGAGGGAAGGCCTTCTCGATCTGTGACTGAGTGGTTGAGTTCTGAGCGGACACGGATGTGAGCACGCCATCAGATAACACAGCAGCACCAATCGTAACGACAAAACTGAGCCAGACCGCAGAATGTTCAAAAGGTCCTTCATTCTCACCCGCCCACCCCAGCGCGGCCAGACCGCGCATTCCACCGACCAAGGCCGCAGCAAGCGAAGAGGCGAGGCGTACGCTTCGGTACGTTGAGCCTCTGAGCGATGCGAGAACGATGTTGGAGGACTTTTTCAACATTCTGCTAGGAGAGTGATTTGACACGATACGTCAAAAAGCGCCGTTGCGTATATTCCTGAACGATGTTTCTCGCCCCCTCCCGCTCTGTGTCGGTCTCCAGAGTCGCAAGGTATCGCTCCAGCAGGAGAGGTTCAGGCGTAGGAATGAGCGCATAAGTCAGCACTGCCTCTATCGACGCGGCGGCTGTTCCGGAGGGAAGCGTCAACGTAAAGGGAACCTTTCTTGTGTTGCCACCCTTGATGAAGGGATCCGGAATCGGACCACGCAGGATTTTGTCATACGGCAACCCAAACTGTTTCGTCTGTTCCGCTAACGTATTGCCCGTCGCGTCCTTCGCTGTGACGGTCAGAAAAAACTGTTTCAATACCGGATCACCATCGGGGAAACTGTGCGGGAGACTGCCGACCTTCACAATTCCGGTTCCCTCCACCGACGTTTCGCTCTTCGTCACGTCCATATCGATCCGAGGCATCCACTCAGCCTGTAGGTTCCGATTCTTGAGCATGGTACCGGAACCGACGACACCACGAAACCAGTGACGCCCGATAGGTCTGGTCATCGAGCCACGTTTAGAGGTGGAACTCCCGGTCGACGGCTCCATGTGGCAATCCTGACAAATCGTGCCCTGCAGAATTTCTCCCGGCAGATTCTTCTGCGTCGTATCCTTCACTTTATCGAAATGACAGGAGGCACAAAAACTGACCGCTCGGAAGTAGTCCGACGGGGCAGATGGATGGACGAGGTTCTCTTCCGGATTTGAATAGGGGCCATAGAATGTGCTGCCAGGTTGTAATGTAAACGTCGGCGGTGAGTGCAAATCCTTTTCAATCCCATTCATCAGATGGCAGGCCGCACAGCCGATTCCTTCAATCTTGGGCATGCCGGCAATCACTTGCGTCGCAATCTTCTCGGCATGCTGAGGGAAGACGTTGATGGAAGGCACATGGCAGGACAGGCAGCGGCGTTGTTCATCAGGCGTGGGATTCGTCTGCCTCCACAGACCCAGCACGGTTCGAAATGCAGGTGACTCCAACGACGTGCCGTGCAGGAGGGCGGCATCCACACGACCGAAGGTCTTCAAATCTGGCGTCTGCTCTCTGGCTCCCTTCCACTCTTCGTAATGCCGCTCATGACATTGCTTGCAGTCTTCAGAACGGATGAAGACTTTCTCGATTTCTGCTACCCAGTCGGCCGGGGACTGACCATCCGCTCCTTGAGCGATTGCTCCTTCATGATTGGTGCTCGGCATGCCGAGCAGGCTGAGAAGACAGACGGCCATCACCAGGCATCGTCGTCGCCACGACCGGCCATGTCCCATCACACCACTCATCACGACCGTCACTAATCCCGCTTACAACCGACAAAGTGAAAATTGACACCCCAGCCGACCGGATCGCCTGGATCAGCCGGCTCGTAGGTTCCAACGGTAAAATTGCATTCTTTCATGGCTTTCTTGATGGCTCGGCCGAAATCCATCATGTTTCGGAT
Source organism: Nitrospira sp. (assembly GCA_029194665.1). Classification (NCBI taxonomy): domain Bacteria; kingdom Pseudomonadati; phylum Nitrospirota; class Nitrospiria; order Nitrospirales; family Nitrospiraceae; genus Nitrospira; species Nitrospira sp. Next base: position 67,305 of record JARFXO010000006.1, read on the forward strand.
TTCCTGTTTATCGATTTCCTTAATAACGGATCGAACCTTGATGCCCGCATAGTCCGCGCGTGAATTCCCGATGACCTCGAACACAGCCACTCCCTGCGGCTTCTGTAGTTTCAGCTCTTTTTGAATCTCTTCATCGACGGCGCCGACAACAATCCCGAACTCCTCTCCAAGTTTGGACGCCTCATCCTCGGTCATTGCACCGTTCTGCATCGCAGCCTGCCCCGTCCCCATCTCGCAAAAGACAAGGCCACAGCACAGGAGCATTTCCCATACAAGACGAGAACTCACGATCCTGCATCTCCACCGGCGATCCCGCCGCTCAATCCCAAGAGAAACTCCTCCTTACAACACCGGCCATCCAAAGATGGGCTTCGTCAGGGTCTCTGCTACAGTTTGGCGACAGGATCGATGCTGAGTTGAAACCATGGCGCTACCGCCTTCTGGCCGTTTCGCTCTTTGTTTTCTCCATTCCACACGGCGAATGCAACAGTCTGCACTCGACCAGGAACAAGGGTGGCTTCATTCTCTTGTTCCTCGCTCACCAGGGGACGGCGCATCATGACATGCCACACACCATCTCTCCATACCGCCTGTCCCTGCACTCTTCCCTGCCTCTCCTTTGTGGTCAACGTGCTGAATCCCCCGCCGATTAAATCTTCCACCGAAGAGACTCGTCGCGGGATGACTTCGAAGGTCCGAACCCCTCCCTCTTTTTTCTCCGATGCCCGAGCCGCCCGCCGATCGATATCGCTTTGCCAATCCGCCTTCCAATGCCAGATGTTGATATAGTGATCAAGCTGCCCCATGCAGAAAAATGCCGGAGCATCGCCGAGCGGAAGGCCGATCGCAACCCCATCCCGAAAGGTGCCGGGAGTCAGCCGATCATTCTTCGTATTGTCCTGCCATTCCAGCAGGAAGGCGATCTCGGTCCCGTTGTGAATGGACCGCACCGTCAACGCGCGCACGGTGGGTTCCGGCCACACCGGCCTCGTGATCACTTGTCCGCTCAGAGGAATAGTGATCGGGGAGACCTTCTTCCAGGCGACATCATCGGCAGCGTTCGGCAAATCACCGTGGAGTAAGTACGATCTGATCGTCATTCCCTCCGAACTGACCAGCGGAATCCCAAATGCTCCGAGCACACCGGCAACGACAATCATGCCGAAAAAAAACCAAACAAGATGAAAGCGGGAACTGTCGATGTCCGTCATTCGCACCGCACGGTACTCCGAAAGAAAGCCGAATTCAGAATATCACAAAACGCGGGCGGGACACATGTGGAGGCAGGAGGGATTGACTACGAGAGCTTCAGACGACGGATCTTATTTTCTCCTCGTTCGCAGATATAGAGGTGGCCTTGCGAATCCACGGCCAAACCGACGGGCGAATTCACCACAGCCTCGGTCCCGAGCAGACCGTCTCCATGTCGCAACATCCCGGCCGATTCCTTGGCGACAAATCGAGCGGCCCCGCAGCCGCCGATGTTCTTGTCTTCATATCCACTATCCCCGTTTCCAGCGACCGTGGCAATGAGACCGGTTTTCACATCCACCTTGCGAACTCGATGGTTCATGGTATCGGAAATGTAGAGATTGTCATCGTGATCAAAGACCACGGCTTCCGGGGCGTGCAACATGGCTCTGACGGCCGGCTTCTCGTCGCCGTCATATCCGTATCGGCAGACTCCTGCGACAGTCGAAATAATTCCCGTCTGGGAATCGATCTTTCTGACGCGATTGCTGCCCTTGTCGACAACGTACACATCACCCCCGGTATCAACCGCCAGACCGACTATGTCGTAGAGGCGCGCATCGATCGCCGGTCTTCCATCGTCTAGATACATCGACATATCCAACCCGTCCGAGCAGACCGGCATAAGCCATCCCTGATCATCGCTGAAATCGATTCCGATCGCGTCGCCTGACAAGACAACTAGATTCCTCGCCACCAGCGGCTGTTCTCGTGCTTCATCTTCGGCCGACCAGGTCCCGGCAATCGTTGTGACCAATCCTGTCTTGGGATCAAACCGTCTTACTTTATGGGCTTGAGTATCCGCGATGAAGAGAACGTCCTCGCGATCAAAGGCGATTGCTGCAGGCCAGGTCAGATTGACTTCCAGCGCGAGACCGTCGCCATTGAACCCATGCTGACCGGTACCGACCACCGTCGTAATGGTGCCCGTCGCATGATCGACCTTTCGAATCCGGTTGCTTCCGGAATCACAGATATACAAATTGTTCTGGGAATCAAAGGCGACGTCCAAGGGCAGATAGAGTCCTGCCTCGCCACAGAGACCCTCATCACCGCTATAACAAGTCTCCCCGATTCCGGCAAAATTGTGGACCGTGCCTTCCTGAAGATTGACGCGCCTGACTCGGTCGGACCCTGACTCGGCAAAATAGACCCACTGCTCCGTCTTGTCGAGCGAGATGTGGTGGGGGAGCGGGATTCCAGCTTTCACCGCGCGCTTGCCGTCACCCGTGCTTCGGGCCTTGCCGTTCCCGGCAAAGGTTTCAATGTAGCCGGCAGCCAATCCGAGTTCGGTTTCCATATGCGTGGCGCCCTAGGCTCGTGGAGCCGGCTGCGCGCTAGCTCCAGCCGGTTGATTCAATGGGGCATTCTGAGTCTGAGCCGCAGTCACGGTTTGAGGTGCAGCGGCCTGTTGCACCGCCGCCTGAGCGTCGGCCTCGATCGCGTCCGCCTCATGGACGGACTTCTTGAATCCCTTGATCGCCTTGCCGAGGCCTTCACCCAATTGCGGCAATTTCCCGGCGCCGAAGATAATCAGCACAATCATGAGTATGAGAACCAGCTCGGTGAACCCTAGACTGCCGAACATAGTGCACCTCTTCCAAAAAATGAATTAGGGCCTCGGACCATCCTTCGACTTCTTGGCAAACCGCTCCTTCAACCGTTTCCGAGCCTCTTCCGCCTGGTCAAACATCTTGCACTTGTCATACACGCTGATGAGGTTGTAGTACGCCAGCGGTTCGTCCGGATTGTGCTCCACCGCACTCTCCATGACGCGGACCGCCAAATCGGTCTTCTTATGATTGAGCGCGATTTCCATCAGCTTGAAACTCGACTCCAAGTGCTTGGGATCCAGCTCCAAGGTGCGAAGGTAGCACTGAATTCCCATGTCGATCGTGTTGTAGTCCGACACTTGAGGGTTATCCAGCTCAATGTAGACCCCCCCCAGGTTATACCAAGCAATCGGATCGTCCGGCGTGAGTTCGACGAGGCGCTCATAGTAGTTCTTCGCCTCCATGTATTGCTTCTTATCGGCGTGGAGCCTCCCAAGGTTGAACAGCGCCAAGACATCATGGGGGAAGATATCCAACGCATGTCGAAACTCAACCTCGGCTTCATCGGCCATGTTCTTGGTGGCATAGATCGTTCCCAGATTGGCGTAATACATGGCCAGTGAGCGATTCATTTCCGCGCGAAGAAATTCCGCCATCTCAATCGCCTTCTTGACTTCTGCTAAGGCATCGTCGAGACGCCCTTTGCTGAAGTACAGTTCACCGAGTCGACAGCGAGCCTGAAAGTCATCTGGTTCGTCCGTCAATAATTTTTCGATCCCGGAGATCTCTTCGTCCGGAGTAAGCGGCTGATCCCCGGGGTCAAGGACGGTCTCCGATTGCGAGGGCGTCGGTTCTGGATTTTCCATAAACATCTCTTTCTGAAACTAGATCTGTCCTGGGAGTAGGCCGTCCGATGTCGACATCACAGGACCGGCAGCGTTCGGCACCGATTCGGCAGCGGTTGGTTTCACACGATCAAGGGTAAGTAACATGACTCCAAGCACAACCATCAAGGTAAGGTTCGAGAACAATAAGGCATACCCGGCCACGAACATCAAACCGATCCCATAACCAGCCAGTCGCCCGATCATCAGCAACTTGACCACGGTGTAGGACCAGCAGAGCAATCCCCCGACATACAGGGCAAAAGGGAGATAGAAGGTGTAACCCATTCCGAATTGAAAGATCCAGCCGATACCTTGCGAGGCCTGCCGGAAGGCCGAAGCGAATGCTGGATTATAGAGGTCCAAGAGATAGTCGGCCACGAGGAGGGCAGTAAAAATGACACCCGTCGTCGACCAAAACCAAATGGCCCTGTTCCGCTGTCGCCGATTCGTCGTTCGCAAGGATAGACTCTTACTCTTCCCATAGGCCACAAAAACGAAGAAACTGGCCAGGACCATCAACGCCTCACCCACACGATGAGATTCGTAGACCAAGGGAGGCGCCGCGATCGTTCCCGTCAAACTGTAGATGGTCGAAACGATCTGATAGTACAGCCACCCGGAAACACCCAAATAATATGTGCCGGCCAGCACACGTTGTGCCGGCTCACGGTGCGTCATCACAAATTCCGACACAAACACCGTCAGCACCAACAGCGTCAACCCGTTATACACGACTGCCCCCAACATGCCGGGCTGCACAACGAGAAACACCACGGTCAACAGCAACAAGAGTGCCGCCCCCCCACTACCAAGTTTGCTGAGCCGGCTTATTTCAGGCACTCCCCACCGGTTGATTAAGGTCAGTGTGAGTGCCAAGAATAACAGCACGGCGACGATGTTGAGGAGCCACGTGCCGACCTCTGTCAGGGCGCTGAATGTGGGTGTGATCCACGGATGATCCACCGCCATCTTGCTGAGATGCATCCCAAGACGGGAGATCAGACGATAGAGAACCAGCTCAAGAAAGGAGGTCAGGAGAACAAGCTTGACGGTATACTCGAACAGGGGACCGAAGTCCGAAACTTTCCCCGTCATTCGCTCGCCAAAAGCCGTTGCCTTCGTGACCATGCTCATAGATCTTGGCATTATAGCTGTCGCAAAAAAATGAGGTCAATGTGCGGCCATCGGCGCCTGTCCGGCCCCTTCTTTCGCCCTTGAGATGTACAGCAACCCATCGGCCATCGCATAGTTGAAGGGAAGTTCGCACACGACCTCACTGATCCGCTCATAGACATACTGATACAGTCGTTCCGCCTCGTCAGGAGTCATGCCCTCCTGCACTTCATAGAAAAACCCGAGGCTCAGATCTTCCGCCGACGGACGCATGATTCGTCGGATCCCGTATCCACCGGGGTCGCTCATGATGGGAGCTTCCTTTTCCAAGTCGAACAGGCAGGGTTGGCAAGAAAATCCGTACGACTCATGAAGTTTCTTGTTTTCGACGATAAAATTCATGGTTTCAAGCGCTTCTTCTTCCTTTTCCGTGGGGAACCCGACGATGATGTAGCAATGCACGGCGATGCCGAGATCCACACAGTCGTCCGCGATCCTCCGGACCCATTCTTGCTTGATCCCCTTCTTCATGAAATCCATGATGCGCTGGTTGAAGGATTCCAACCCGAAGACGATTTTCAAACAGCCGGCATCGCGCATCGACGCCAACAGCTCGCGCGAGAGGTTTTTCTCGAACCGCATCTCGCAGGTCCATTTGACATCGAGCTGTTTCTCGATCAGCTGCTGACACAACCGTTTTGTCGGCGACAGCGCAAAGCATTCATCGGTGAAAAAGAAATGGCGCGCCCCATAGCGCTGTTTCAGCCATCGCAGCTCCTCGACCGTACGCCCCGGATCCTTCTGCCTGAAATTCTGGTGATCGAGGGTCAGTGCACAGAACGCACAATCTTTGTAGTAACAGCCTCGCGAAAACTGAACCGGCAGGACCGGCTCCGGCGACAAGTACCGGTCCAGCGGGAAACCGTCATAGTTCGGTGCGGGAAGCTGATTGACATTTTCAGAATAGAACGGCTGGTTGACGGTGATCTTCCCGTTGTGTCGATAAATCAGGTTGGGAACCTTACTGTAGTCCTTCTTGCCTGCCAGCTGATTGACCAATTCCAACAGGGCCGTTTCGCCCTCAAACACGACAATATCGTCGGTCAATTCGAAGAGGCTCGGGCAGCGACGAATGTTGTCCACGAGACGAGTGAAGATACTGCCACCGATGGTCACGTGAAGGTCCGGGGCAGTCTCCTTGATCAGTCGACAGAGCGTCAGGCCGGGAATGATTTGGGACGTGGCCGTAATCGAGACCCCGATGAGATCAGGACGGCTGTTGACGATCGACGGAATGAATCGGTCCCGGAAGAGGCTGAGGAATGGGTTCTGGGCTTCGTCACGGACGACCCGCATCAGATCCTTCGAGGAATAGATGGAATAGTTCCCAAACTGATTATCCACCACTGTGAGCCTGGTCGGGAAATAGACTGAGGAAACGACCTCCAACCACTTATCAATCATGAACAAGCTCGCCCGATAGGCGTCGGAGTCGTAAAATCCATCGCTGCGCAACGTTTCCTTGGCAAGCTCGATCCGATCGACGAGATAGGAGAACCGATCGAGCGAGTCCGTCACCTTCACATAATGCTCCCGGCTTCCGGGACCCGTCTCTCCCGTTTGAGTCCGCTCGAGATCGAGCTGCGTGGCAATCAACCGCTGATACACCTCGGCCGCATAATCTCTCGTCAGCACCGTATCCAACAATTCGATACCAAGGTCGCGCTGCGAGACATCGGAAACCCCTCCCTGACGCAAGAACCCGGTCAGAGACGGCAAACTGAGGTAGGGTTGAGACGGATGCCAGGTTGGAGGGAAAAGTAGCGAGACTTTCATGGGATGTATGTCCTTTTATGCTTGCAAATCAGCAGCTTCGAAAATCTTTTTTCTTATACCTATACCCCCCGCACTTTGAGAAATGCAATCCTGCAAACGTCGAGACTTAGGCGAGTGCTGAACCTTTCAGATAAAAAGGCCTCAAATCGCTCCCTCATTTACCGGGATTTCGATTCGAGGCCTCTTTAGAATGACGCAACGTAGCCGTTGTTGCGATCAGCTCGAATGTCGCTCGCTACAGTTTCAACGTGAACCAGGTCGAAAGCGACTTCATGCCGTTCCGCTCGACATTGGCACCGTCCCACACTGCGAAGGCGATGGGCACCGACATTCCTGCCTTGAATTGCACATCGTTCGCATCGCCGCTTTCCAAAGTCCGCTTCACGACGATCCGCCATGTCGGACCGGTATAGCCTCCGCCTTTGACGGACCCAGCCGGCTCCCAGACCCCATTTCCGATGACATTCTGGTGCGCTTGCGTCGTGAGGGTGCTGAACCCGTTCGCATTCAGATCTTCCACTGAACTCACACGAAGTGTCGGATCAGACATGATGTTCCCGGACCAGATGCCGGGATTGAATGGCCCTAGGCTTCGACCGATGCGATCCGGATAGGTGACACCGCCTGCCGGCTCTTCAAAATAATAATCCCAGAAGATACCTGGATACTGATCGTCCACATCCCAGATTCCCGCGCTGTCCTTGCCGAGATCCTTCTGCCATTCGGCATTCCACCGCCAGATATTGGTCGTCCCCCCGGACTGTCCCATGCACTGGAACGGCGGAGCGCCGGCGGTGTTCACCGGAAACATCACGGCAGCCTGGTCTCGAAAGTCTTGCGGCCCGATCGCCGTGTCATTCTTCGTTTGATCACTCCACTCCATCCGCAACCCAATGTCCTTGCCGTTGGTCATGGCCTTGACGAACACCGACTTCACCGAGATATTCGGATGCATCGGTGTCGTGATGAGCTGACCACTCAACGGAATGACGACGCCCGGGACACTTTCCCAAATGGGATTGGCGCCGTCCATGGGGATCGGGCCCTTGATCGTCTTGGCCGGTATCGTGACCGGTTGACTGACGGCCAGCGGTACCCGCCCCAACGTCAGCATCAGGCCGACGGTGACAGCGGAGAGAAGAATGGCAAACACCAATTTCTTGTTGGTCGTCTGCGCTATCCTCATAGTGCTACTCCCTTCTCTGAATTATTATAAGGACTCTGTTTGTGCTAAAACCGTTATCAAGTCGATTCATGCCGTTCCGGATGGATGCCCTTCTTCATTCTCCTTGTCTTTCTCTTTCACATCCATAAACGACTGGGCACCGACTTCGTTCAACAACATGGTCAATTCGTTCCCCTGATCTTGCGCGCCGCATTCGTAAGTCTGGCCTTCGGGAGAGCTGAACGTCGCCGGACGATAGTCGGTTTCCGTATAGGGCTGAGGGGTCACGCCCAAGAAGGCCGTCTCAAACTCCATCCAATCAGCGGTCAGATCGGCGACTAATTTGAAGAGACCGGAGTCCGCTTTCTTGGTCAGCATACGACAGAACAGCGGCACCCATCGGCCGACATGATTCTTCACGAACTTCTTCTGCGCATCGACAACGATTTGCGTCTTCTCCGGCCCATCGTGGCAGAGCGAGTAGGATTCCTTGTAGGCGAGGAAGTGCATGAATTCGAATTCCACGCTGAGGTGGTCGAGGCGCTCATGAATGTCTTTCGACAATTCGACTCCGAAGGCTTTGTAGAAGCCGGAGATGTCGCCCATCACGTGGGATTGCGCAAACACATGGTCGTTCCCGAACAGAGTTTCATAGGGAGGGCAATCGAGCGTAATCACGTTACTGAAGACGCGACGATGTTCCGACTGTAGATCGCTCAAGTGCCAGTTCACACATTCGGACGCGATCAGGCTCTCCACCCGGACAAACTGTTGCTTGAGCGGACTCAACTTTTCCTTCGCCAGCCCGCTGCCGTCAGGTCCGAGGGCGACCTCCAATGCATCGAGAGCCGCCCGACCATCCTCCACGAACTCGCCGCACCGGAGATAATCGAGAAATTCCTCATCCTCGGGGTACAGCAGGCTCCAGGAGATCAGCAAGTAGATTTTACTGCGACTAAGCGCGCGTTCGACGGCAGGAGAGTCCTTGATGGTGGAAGAGGTCGGTAGTATGCCGGTTGCTGATGCAGATACGCTTTGCATCGGCTGTTGACTCGTCATAGCAATTATCTCCTCGCCGCCTCGTTCACCTTACCCCCTAAGGTTAGGCAACAGAGCCATGTATGTATATGAATAAGGGCGGTATGAAGTCAAGAGCGAATTGGTTCGATGTTGTGAATTGAGATCTTCTGCTGAGCGATCTCTCCGGAGTGACGTCATCACGCATCGATCCTTGCCAAATGCCTTGACGGTATCACACGGATCGCAACATGGTCATTGACGGTCTTGCAGATCATCTCACACATTCCACACCCGACACAGGATTCCGTCACCACGGAAAGATGCAACGACGCAACATCCATCACAAGGGCGTCTGTTGGACACTTCGACACGCACGCATGACATCCCTGACCAGCCGTACAGAATCGGTGTGAAATCGCGGCGATGCCCATGTGGACTTGAGTGATCCCCATGACGGGCACGAGCGCGTCCGTCCCACATGCTGCGATGCAGGGGAGGTCTTCGCAGAGGAGACAGGGGGATTGATCGGCAAAAAGAACGGGAGTGCCGTCCTGCGGATGTGCGACGATCGCGCCGGGTGAACAGGCCGTGACGCAATCCTTGCACTTTGTACAACGTTCAAGGAACAGTTGTTCTCCCACCGCACCAGGGGGACGCAGCCAGTCAATACGCGTCGGCGCGGAAGGCGGCTCCGCTTGAAGACCATCTGCCTCTTTGACGAGTTCGCGCGCGGCTCTGACGGTCGAGAAGACGGAATCCTTCAAGAAATCTCGCCGGCCATATGAAGGGTTGGTTGCCACTGATGTGGATTCCTTGGAGGAGGGTCAAAAAGGTCGTTCGGCAAGGCTACGGGCGCTGCAAGGACCGCAGGCGCACTTTTCTCACCCGCCCGCCCCGAGCTGCCGGAGCAGCTCATTTCCCGATCTCACTCGCCCGTCCCGAGCGGCCGAAGCGGCATCTTTCCCGAGTTCGGTACGTTGAAGATTCTTGGGAGCCGAGAACACAGCCGGCGGTCTTTTTCACCCTCCTCATCTACATGACGCCATCGGCACGCAACTGATACACCTCAACACAGCGATCACAGGCTCCGAACTCCACGTCCCATCCTGGATGATTCTCACGGATGAAGTCGAGCACATACGGCTCCAGTTTCGTTCCCATATCTTCGACCCACGAATAGGTGGGAAACCGACAGAGCGGGCAAGGGAAGCCCGGCATGAGCATGATCTTATTTTCAGTCTCCGGGACCTCGCCGCCTTCCACATCCACAGCCCGATCCATCACACGGAGCGTGTCACCGGCCATCTCAATCAGCTCGGCGTGAGTGAAATACGAAGCCTGCCAGAGTCCCTCAAACACCGACTTCAGCTGAGGCGGTGGAATCTTTCGGTACCACGATCGGAATTCCTTGAATCGATCCTCCTTGCTCAGCATGGGTTCCTTGCCGGCCGTGACCAGCCGGCTATCCACGCTCAAACTCCAGAGCACACGATAGCGCTGTAAGATCAACGTCTCTTCGCCGGGATTCAGCCCCACCTTGGTATCAGGATCGTAACCGAACTGTGGATCGATCATATCGGAGATGTGCATGAGCTCATGGCGACAATAGCGCGTCAGCGCCGGGTCGTAAAATCGACGGGGAATCAGCTTGATCCCCACGCCCTTCATCCCCTTCGCCTCAAACTCCTGGGCCAAACCTTTCTCAACAGCCCCCCATTTCCTGAGGATATCGACGCCTTCCTGATCCTCCTTCAGCACACCCTTGACCAGGACGATTCCGACCTTCTCCCGTAACAGCGGATACTCGTGAAACGAGTCTCGCACAATATCTGAAAACCCCCAGATACCGAAGAGATATTGATAGAGCTTCTTGAACTCCCCCTCTCGGTCTTCGAGAATGAACTTCTCATAAATCGGGTCGGCATGCTCATGGAATTCCTTGTAGTACGTAGGATCGCCTTCCCGTTCCGTCTTCTCAACGAACGAGTCGATCACTTCCTGGAGCAAAGCCGGTTGGAATCTGATTTCCATGGACGAACCCTTAGCGGCTTGAGAATACCACTGTGAGACAACCTGTATGATGACCGATCGACGACATCGTTTATCAGAGCCTGGCTTGGCGCTTCGATGATGCCGTGAGCACACCCTCACCGTCAACCCTGCGCATCTTCCCTCCCACAGATGGGGCGGTCGAAGGGTTGACTTGGCTGTGAGGCATCTCTTACGATCCGAACGACCAGCGGAATTATACTGGCCCGGCTGTTGCCCAATCAAGGACCGGGCGACCAAGGAAAGTACCTTACCAATGATGGAACGCACAATGACCACTTCGCTCGTGAACAACTCCTCTGAGACGGCGGCTGCGCCTGTACCTTCCGTCGATTTCTTAGGGTACTGGACGACCGACTGCCGAGAAGTGAAAACGTTCCGTGGTCATTCGCACGGAGTCTGGGCGGTCGCCTTTTCTCCCGATGGGACAACACTCGCCAGCGGCGGCGCCGAACGCCTCGTGCGCATGTGGGACATCGAAACCGGTCGGCTACTGCGCTCGCTTCGCGGTCATACCCAAGATATTCGCGCCATCGTCTTCACTCCGGACGGACAGGTCCTCGCCACCGGTAGCGAAGACCGCACGATCCGGTTATGGAACGGCAAGACCGGCGAGCCGATGAAGCTCCTGTTCACACGCTACGATCATAATGTCTGCTGTCTCTCGCTTTCGCCGGACGGCCTCATGCTCGCGCGAGGCAGTCACAACAAAGACATCAAGATCTGGGAGATTACCACCGGGACCGAGTTGATGACCCTGCTCGGAAAAGACGAGTACGACCATCACTGGTCGGTTTGCGTGGCGTTTTCACCGGACGGCGTTCATCTCGCCAGCGGGACCGATATCGGGAAGCTCAAGGTTTGGGAGGTGCTCCCGAGCGGCGAGGAGAAGGTGCTGCACGATGGCCATTGGCGGCAGGACGAGGAGGATACCACTGAAACCCGCGGCTACTTCGTCGCGACGGACGACAGCATATTCCAAAAACCGATGGACTATTGGATCGGCGCCATGACCTTCACCCCGGATGCCAAGCTCCTGATTACCGGCAGCCGAGACACCACCATCAAGCTCTTCGAGATGCCGACCCTTGTCGAGAAGAAAATCCTCACCGGCCACAAGGACTGGGTCCGCTGTCTCGCTGTGTCCCCCGACGGAAAAGTGCTCGTCAGCGGGAGCGACGATCAGACTATCAAGTTTTGGGACTTGGCCACAGGACGAAACTTCCGGACCGTGAAAGGCCATAGCGGAGGAGTACGCTGCATCACCTTCTCCCCCGACGGCAAGCGCCTCGCCAGCGCCTCCTGGGACCGGACGGTCAAGCTGTGGGAAGGAGGAGAGAAGACGGAAGAGTAAGAACACCACTACTGTAGCAAGCCAGGAACATCCGACACTTTCTTGGCAACTGCATACCGCCACTCCCCATAGGTTCCGTCTGCATTCACCGCCGCAACCCATCGTTCAGCCGCCGCGCGTTTCACGTCCTCCAGCGGGTCGTACCCTTTCGTTTCCAAGATCAGACAGCTCGTGGGTTCAGTTTTCATACGAACGAGAAAGTCCGGCACATAGTCGTGCATCTGACCGTTATGTAAATATGGAATCGCAAATCCGAGCCCTGAATTCTTGACGAAGGCCTCGACTACTTTGCTCTTGTCCAGATAATATGCGGCGGACTGCTCCCATTGTTTGGTATCCGCGACGACATAGTTGAGGTGTGACTTGTTCACCTCCCGCACTTTGCGACTTGTCCAGAAATCGACATCCGCCGTTGAGCCTGGCCCGCGTGTGGCTTCATAGCGAGGCACCTCCGGCGCTTCCCCCTGTGAGGTGTCGGGACGGATCGCTTCCAGCAATCGTTCAACCACCCAACGGTCACCTTATTGCGAATCGCTTGAGTGTAGCCTTCGACGCGGGGAAACCTGATCTCGAATTGGGCTTTCGCAGGGATGGCATGGACATGGTATCGCTTCACGCGAGGTTGCGGCTGCCCCTGAGGATTCGCTTTAAACGGGATCACCTCAAACGGCACACCGAACACCTTGGCCACTTCTTCAGTGAGCTTGCCATCTGGTCCCACTTCATAATTGGCTCGCCGCAGGCCTCGCCCCACCACCTGCTCGCAGAGCAACTGCGACATGAAGGGCCGAAGCCCGATGATGTGGGTCACGGTGTTGCAATCCCATCCTTCGGTCAGCATGGCGACGCTGACGATACAACGCACGTCTCGGCCTGGCGGATGCTCAGGCCTCTCAAGTTTGTCGGCCAATTCCTTGAAGCCATCCAGGTAGATCGGCCGGCCCACCCGATCCGTCGGCCAAGCAGTCTTTCCGACCGTATCCAACGTGAACCGCATCCAGCGGACTTCGTCGTTCTTCGCTTCACCAGAATCCGACTCATGGACGACCTTGGAATCCACCCGGATCGTGTTCTGTCTACCGTTGTTTCTGAACCCTTCGAGTTTCACAGGCGGAATGCCGGTCGGTGCCTTGTCTTCCGCCAGCCATTCGTACAGCACCTTGGCGATCTGCGTGTTCTTGCAGACCAGGATGAAGACCGGAGGCCGGGGATCGTCTCGATCTCTCACCCAATCCTCACGCTCTCTTTCCCATAGCGCGCCCAGCATCGCGATGGGATGATGGGCATACTTCAAAATCGCTTCGGGCTTGGGGTTGGCCTTCTTCCCTCCTCGTTCGGCCGGAGTGAGCTGGGGCAAAATCCAGTGCCAGATATTGAAATAGCCGGGAATATCCTTGCCGGTCGTATCCCGCACCGCAAGCTGAGGAATTTTCACCAAGCCGGATTCAATCGCATCGATCAGCCCGAAGTCGCTGACGACCCATGGGAAGGGCCGGTTCGTATCCTGACCGACGCGACCGAGAAAATAGGGAGTAGCTGAAAGATCCAGACAGAAATTGATGCCGCGCAGTTTTTGAATGCGATCCAGCCCGTCAACCCAGACCGTCGCTTCCTTGAAGAAGTCTTCGGCCTCTTCATCCTCACCGAAGAGGTCTTCTTCATCCTCCTCTCGCTCCGCACGCACGATCCGATAGGCATGGTGCGCCTCATCGTTCATCACGAGAATGTTCTGTTTGCCGCCCACTTCGCGCCCAAGAATGCGATTGACCAGTGCCCTGTCGCTCTCGACATAGCGTCGTGATTCGACACTGACTTTCTCCAATGTGCCGTCTTTCTCCCGCTCCTCGTCAAGCACCGTCAATAACCCGGCAGCTACCTGTCGTTCGAAATCTTCCAGCGTCAGATATCGCGTCCCACGCGCCGTCGTCGTCTTCGAACTGATCGTAATGGTTTCTTTCGTGCGGACTTCGACCCCGGCCTTGTTCACCCGCGCGCCAACCCCACCGGTTTGCATCGACTGTGGCTCGAAGACATGCCAGTTGGTGACGAGGACTCGCCCCTGCGTCAGCGATGGCATCAAGTGTGACGGAACCAGATCGCGCAAACGATAGAGGCTGGCTTCGCCACCTTCAGGGTCCAGCTCTCGGAGCCGGTTCTTGATCGTCACATTCGGGCAGACGATCAGCACGACGTCGGAGAATCGAGCATCGCTTCGGTCGTTCACCTTGTTGAGGATGCTCCAGACCGCCAACATCCCCATCACCGTGGTCTTGCCGGAACCGGTTGCCATTTTTGAGGCATAGCGACGGAATCCAGCGTAGCCATCGTTCCGTTTGTCCTCGCTGATTTCTTCTTGAGGGACCTCGATGCCCTGCCGATAGTCGGCTCTCGCCTCCGTGAGAAAAATGATCGTCTCCACGGCATCGAGCTGTGCAAAGAAGAGCCGCTGTGCCCGTCCGTCCCGCCGCCACCAGTGCAGCAATTCCAGAGTCGTTCTGGTTACGCCTGGATAACCCTCCAGCCGCCACTTCTTCACCTGTTCACGAATACGGTTGACGAGCTTCAGCTCGATGGCGGTGCCGACGACACGCCCCGCTTCTGTTTCCGGCTTGGCTTTTGGGTCGCGATAGAAATACATCGCCGGACGTCGGCCAGGCCGCCGCTCCGGCTGTTCGCCTTCCACGATATGCCAATGTTCAGAGGGTTCGTCGAACGGAGAATTGAGAATGGGTTCGGGAACTTCGTAACCGCTCATCTGATGCCGTTAGGCTTGTCGGAGCAAGACTTCCAGGATGAGGTTAGTGTCCACGAGATACATCGTCTCCCCGCCATTCGAGCGCTTTCTTCTGAAGCTCCAGCGAGGTGTATTGGTCGCGGAATTCTTTCAGTCCACCGGCCCAGGTCTGTGCCAAAAACTTCCTCTTGCCCTTGGTGCGTTTCTCCAACAGATATTGCGCAAACTCTCGCACCTCTTCCTGCATGTCAGGAGGAAGCTCTCGCACGAGTTCTTCTAACGTCTTCATCGCTCACCTCCTATACAATGACAGATCGGTCGAGGACTTTGTGTGCTAACACTCTACGCCTACAGCTTCCTCACCACCAGCAATTCGTTCCCCCGGTCGTCGATCACTTTGACGGCGATCTGCCTATGCTCACCCGTCTCAAACGGTGCGCTCGTCGTGCCGGACAAATGATCCCACACGCTCTCTTCATACTCACCCTTGAGCGCCTTCTTGAGATTATCCCAGGCACTGGTGCGGGGGAAGAAGGCTTGCGAGACGTGGAAACAGAGGTCATTGTAATCCGTATCCAGAAACCAGGCCGGCACATCGGCGCCGCTGCGATGCGTCACCTCCATCGTGATGGGATCAAACACGTCCAAGCCGAGCAGCTCGACCTGATACTGCTTCTCCTTGTTGCGACTCACCTTAATTTCCGGTTGCCCACACACGCTGAAGATCTGGCTCGACCGCATGTTCTTGAGCAGGTCACCCATCATCAAATCCGGCGTGGCTTGCACATAGGTGGCGGGCACGCCCATGACCTCTGCGCATTTCTCCACCAGCGTCCGCGCGTTGGGTTGAATGGCGAAACCGACCACATAGAGATGTGTGTAGCTCTTGCCGTTGGCTTCCTTAGCCGCTTCATAGACGAGCTTTTCGCTGACTGCGCCGTTCTCCGGGCCGAACACGAAGGCGACTGGCTTGTCCTGGCCATTTGAAACTAACGCTTCAGCAGAAAGAGAGAGCGTCTTGGCTGGCGGACGGATGTTCTTCAACATAACAGTTTTGTTGCCTTCCAACCGGAGCACCGGGCTCTTGCGGAGCACTTCCAACATGCGGTCCACGAAGGAGCCATAGGCTTCAACGGAAACCGCTCCGGAATCCTCGACCCCATCACCCTCCCAGTCCACCGGCATGGGGATGGTCGCTTCAACGCAGAAGGGGCCGGTCACACGGGTAATGCCGTTCTCGACTTCGGGCCGGTCCACCAACATTTCTTCGGCTGGTGGCTCATTATTGACGATGGACTTAAGCGTGATATGTGGGACAATGCCGCCGACTTCTTCTCCCTTCTTATTCTGCTTGCGTTTGTAGGTGAAGCCTCCGGCAGGTCCACGATTATTATCTTTCAGCTCATACCAAGGAAAGGTGGCAGTCAGGAGTCGTTGCCGCGCGAGCGCCAGCGGTACGCGACTCGTGTCGCATGTAATCCAACGGCGGCCCCATTGCTCCGCAACATAGGCCGTCGTACCGCTACCGCAGGTTGGATCGAGGACCAGATCGCCTGGGTCGGTGGTCATGAGGAGACAGCGTTGAACAACTTTCAAAGTAGTTTGTACGACATATGTCCGTTCAGCAAAACTGCTTGCTGTATCCGCCCATGTCGTAGTTAGCGGATAACAAGGAAAATCCTCGAGATAACGCTTGTAGTAGATTCGGCCATTCTGAACAATCAACCGTCTTTCGTCTCCGAGTCGTCTTAAGCCACCCTCAGAAGTTTTCCAATAGTTCTTTCCCGGAGTAAAGACCTGTCCTTGAAACGAAAATGGAAAACTGCCAGGTGGCCTTTGAGACGTAAGGTCACCCATACTAAAGACTTTCCAGCCTCTTGGAATTAATTCTGTTTGTTCTCTTTCTTTCTTGTTTAGCCGGCGCCATTGGTTTCCGTCTGGCGATTCAATGCAGGAATAGTTGCTAGCACCATCTGAATCCAACTGTTTCGTCAAATATACTTGGCTGTACTTCGTGCGAGACCTTTCCTTTGCATACCAAAGAAGATAGTCCGCTGCAGAAGAAATAAGCTCTGTCGTCTGAGCCGTGGCCTTCACGAAACAGATTACAGCAACAAAATCCTCCGCCCCAAACACTTCATCCATCACTTCCCGCACGTGATGGAGATTTTCATCGCTGATCTGAACGAAGATGCTGCCGCTAGGCGTGAGGAGATCACGCGCGAGCAAAAGCCGATCTCGCAGATAGGTCAAGTAGGAGTGCAGCCCGAGCTCCCACGTATCCCGATAGGCCTGGACCATTTCTGGCTCGCGGGTCATGTCCTCGTCGTCGTTGTGGGAGACATCCCGCTTCCTGACGAAGGGCTGGAAGTTGCTACCGAACTTCACGCCGTAGGGCGGGTCCATGTAGATCATCTGCACCTGACCGCCCAAGCCTTCGTAGTGCAGCAGCGAATTCATCACGACGAGCGAATCGCCCAGGACCATCCGGTTGGTCCAATTGTCCTGATACTCGTAGGCTTTCAGCACCTGATCGGTGATCGAATGTTGCGGATCGCCGAAGAGGGCGAACATGTCTTCTTGCTTGTCGGTCTTGTGCCCGGCGAGCGTTTCGATGATGGCTTTGGTCGAAAGCCGCTCGTGAATGAAGAGCGGCAAGGTCGGCACGTCGAACGACAGCCGCTCGGCCTTACCCGCCCAGTTCAGGAATGGCTTGCTGAGACTTTTGAGTTTGGAGGCGGCAGCCTTCGCTTCTTCGAGACTCTTGGCGTCGAGCACCTGCTTGATGAGGGCTTCGCCTTGTTCCCGAGATGGATTCTTGGCGTCCCAATCAAGCGCCGGCGAGAGCGACGAATCATAGCGGTAGGTCTTCGGCGGTTTCTTCTTCTTGAACTGCGCCTGCGTGCCGACCTCCGGACGCATGAGGCTTGTGGCCTCCGAGTGCTTGTACGGGGCGGTTTGATTCGCCTTTGCCGCAGACTTGGACTTTTTCGCCATGCACCTAGTCCTCTGGAACACTAACCAAATTGCGCGGCAGGATACTCTTTTACTGGGCAGAAATCATCCATACCGGCATCCGTTGCAGGCCGGGTATGACTGGAACCGTGTTGCCGCCATGGCTCCTTAGCGGGCTTCACGTGCCACCATCACGGTAAATCCTCAACCCACAGCACATGGACGACTCCGGCGTGATCCTTCAACGCATTGAAGAGTTTTCGATCGGCGGTCACTAAAGGGCAGGACTGGCTTGCGGCGAGCGCGACGTACAGCGCATCATAGACGCTCCGATCGTGTCGCATGGCGATCTGCCATGCGGCTGCCAGCAGACCAGCCGTGGCAGCCGTTTTCAGCGGCGCGCGCGCAAATTGGACCACGGCATTATCGACCGACTCCCGCGACATTTCTCCTCGGCGCCACCGCTTCAAAAAGGCGTTCGCGACTTCCGCATAGATCAACTCGGGAGCCAACAATTCATGGCGCTCGGCGAGCAACCGGCGGGCCGCATCGTCATGAATCTCGTCTGCAAACCATTTGACCGCGATACTGGCGTCAAGAACGATCTTCACCGGCTGTCTCGATCCTCACGAATCAAGTCGGTGCTGTCGCTGAAACGACGCCCCTTCAAACGCTTGCGGATTTGAGTCGCCTCGTGCACAAATTCAGCCATGGTCATCTGTTCGGCAGCCTGCTCCAAAATGACTTTGACCTCGCCTTGCAACGACCTCCGGTTGTCCTTAGCCTTTTTCTTCAGCCGTCCGATAAGTTTGGGGTCGAGGTCCCGCACCAATAATTGAGCCATGCTCTCCTCCGTTCGATCGTTCGATAGCATCTTGCAAGCAAAATGATAGCTGGCAGGAGGGGAAGAAGCAACGGTCAGTTCGATACAGCACATAGCATTTTCACGATATCCTGCTCGATCACTGATGATCCGAATCCTGCGAAGAAGTGCGGCCCATCAGTTCGGAGCGATTTCGTAGATGAGTGTCACCGTTGCCTCGACTTTAATCTCCCCGGGCGAGATCGGCACATCGCCGGCACCCGCATCCATGGCCATGCGCGCCATCGGAGCGGTGGGTCTGACCACATGACCGCCTTCGCTGACTGATAACACCCGCCCGAGTTTCACATGGAGCGCCTCGCTCAGCACTGCCGCTTTCTCCCGCGCCTTGACCGCAGCTTGCTTCAATGCGCTCAGACGTACCAGCTGCTCATCGCGCAACCCCCAACGCAACCCATGAAAGCTGTTCGTGCCGGCGTTCAAGACCTCCTCAATTACCGTGCCGACCTTGTCGAGGGCGCGGATTTCCACCGTCACCATGTTGCTGACGATGTAACCGACGATTTCCGGCGGAGTAGGCGGTGCATTAGCGGAACGTCTAGCCGGCGGCCGATACTGCGGGGTGACCGTAAAGGACGAGGTTTGTATCCGCTCCTTGTCGATCTGTAACTCCCGCAGCCGATCCATGACGTTGCTCATGGCGGCGCTGTTCCGCCTCTGCGCCTCGGCGAGTACTTTACCGGGACTGTCCAAACCGAATGTCACGAACGCCGTATCCGGCGCCTGCGTCATCGTCCCGGTTTCGCTGACCGTGAGGGTCGACGCCTCGGGCTTCGTCTCATCATGCGCCTGCGCCCCAACCGGAAACCCCAGCAGCACCAGCAGCCAGATAATCCACATGCTTGTTCTCCTTTCATTAACGAGAGCACTCATCCTTGTCATGGCTCACCCACAAACAACAGATGTACGGCAGCGCGTCTTCCCACTCAGTTATGCCCAAGCAAGACAACCACCCATTGGGACTTGACCCAAGCAGCCGACATACGGCATCTTCTTCTTACCAGTATCAAAGGAGCTGTCATTGTGGCAACAGCATCCTCCATGCTCCCCCTGGGAACAGACGCGCCGCCTTTTTCACTGCGCGATGTCGTAAGCGGGCGGACCTATTCTCTGGAATCATTTGCTGATAAGACCGCACTCTTGGTTATGTTCATCTGCAGACACTGTCCCTACGTGGTGCATGTCGAGCAGGAGCTCGCCAAGATCGGGCAGGATTATCGGCACACAGACTTGGGTATCATCGCCATCAGCAGTAATGATCCGATCGGCTATCCCGACGATGCCCCGCCCAAGCTCAAAGACATGGCTCAGCGGCTAGGCTTCACCTTTCCCTTCTGTCACGACGAGACGCAGGAAGTGGCGAAGGTCTATCGAGCTGCCTGTACTCCTGACTTCTATCTCCTCGATCGTGACAGGCGGCTGGTGTATCGCGGTCAATTGGATGACAGTCGTCCCGGCAATAATAAGCCGGTGACCGGGCGTGATCTCCGCAGCGCTATTCAGGCAGTCCTTACCGGCAAACCTATCGCCGGTACCCAGAGACCCAGCATCGGCTGTAGTATCAAGTGGAAGCCTGGGCATGCTCCGCCCTACGCCTGACAGCCATTTTGCTCTCCCTCCCCGCATTTTCCTTCTCGTCGTCCCTATTTTGGTAGCTTTCGACCTCGGAAGCGAACGAGATCTTCCAGAGATCGAATAAAAATTTTCCCATGGAATACGAATTATCTATGAATCTGGCATGAAAATTCCCACTCCCCATCTTTTGTGGATAACCATGTGGACAAGTCGATTTGTACCGGAAAGATGGTGCGAATGACGTACTTATTCATCGGATCGCCTATTTTTTAGGCATCCGCCTCATATCGGCAGGGCTACAAGTAATGGTGGCCTACGTGGTATTTCCGTATGTTTTCACGCATACCTAGAAAAATCTGCTTGACATCCTGTGATCGTTGCCCGCCGCCCACCGCCAATTGCCACCATTCGCTTCGCTATCCACAGGCTCAATCCTTTTCTGTGGATGGTTGCTCTCAGCGTCAGGAGCGATGTTTCGTATCTGTCAAGGGCTTAGAAGAAGAAAGATGGCTCCATCACATGTGACAAAGATCTAGGGACCAATTTCTCAAATCCAGAGCCGAATGGATCATGGTGGGGAATAAGCAGAACCGACCCAAATTGACCTACCAGGCATAGGATTCCGGCGCAGTTCCACCAGGTCCGGGAAAGAGCTCGTCCAGCTGCTTCAAGATGTCGTTGCCCAGGGAAAGACTCACTGCCTTCATAGCCCCTTCCAGCTGTTCCATCGTGCGAGGACCGATAATGGGCGACGTGACGGCTCGTTGGTGCAGCAGCCAGGCAAGTGCGACATCAGCCGGTCTTTCACCAATCCTTGCGCACAGGCCCTCGTACGCTTCCAATTTGGGACGGGACTTGATCACCTCCTGTTTCAGATCTGCGTCCGCGCGCCGACCAATGTTGTCGGACAGAAGGGCTCCGCCCAAGAGGCCCCTTCCCAGGGGACTCCAGGGGATGAGACCGATGCCGTAGGCCTCACAGGCAGGAATGACTTCCAGCTCAATCGTACGCTCATTGAGGTTATACAGGCTTTGTTCCGACACCAGCCCAAAAAAGTGACGGCGATGTGCGGCCTCCTGAGCCTGGGCCAAGTGCCAACCGGCGAAATTGCTGCTGCCCACATACACCACCTTACCTTCCCTGACTAACTGTTCCATCGCTTGCCAGATTTCGTCCCACGGTGTTTCCCGATCGACATGATGCATTTGATACAGATCTATCCAGTCGGTCTTCAACCGTCGGAGACTGTCCTCGCAAGCTCGTTTGATGTGTACGGCCGAGAGGCGCGCCTGATTCGGCCATTCGCCCATGCGACCGTACACCTTCGTAGCCAGCACCACCTTATCCCGACGGCCTCCCCCTTGTGCGAACCAACGGCCGATGATCTGCTCGGTCCATCCTTCACCGAGCTTCCAGCCGTACACATTCGCTGTATCAAAAAAATTGATGCCGAGATCCAATGCCCGATCCATCAGCGCGAAGCTGTCCTGCTCGTTCGTCTGCGGACCGAAATTCATCGTGCCTAGACAGAGCCGGCTGACTTTCACGCCGGACCGGCCAAGATGTGTGTATTCCATGGGTATGCAGCCTTCTCTCTGAGATTTCCTCGGAACGGATCACCACCACTGGACCTAATACCCTCGCCCGGTACTGCCACCTCGCCCCATGCGATCGAGCGGCAGTGCCTCATAACGTTTTTTGAGGTCCGGATGCTCGTTGAGGTAGCGCTTGACCGCCGCATCATCCGCAAACACCTCCGGGCTGCGCTTGCGATATTCATCGAGCGTCAGATCGTACTTGGCGAGAAGCGCGGTGAGCTTGGCAGTGATGTCTGCTCCCATTTGTCGCATTTGCTCCTGGGATGGGCGCTGCCCCTCACCATAACTCTGGCCATCTTTGAAATAGTTCGTCATCATCTCACCGATCTCGATTCGGGCGTTGACGAACTTCTCCACTTCTGCCGGTTCAGCCGCAGACACGGCTCCCGCAAGGAGAACGACACCCCACGAGATTAGAATGACTTGGCGCCAAACATTCATAATTCCTCCTACATCAAGTACGTGACATCCTTTGACACGACGCCCTCCTTCACGACTGTGCGGGCGGGCCTTCAGCTTTCATCTTCAGCGTCGCTATGTGCAGACGGAACACCATAGCGTTTGCATTTCTCCCAAAGTGCTTTTCTGGACAGTCCCAAGATTCTGGAGGCGGTCGTGCGGCTCCCATCGACACGTTCCAACACGGAGACGATGTAGTCCTTCTCGAATCGCTCTCGCGCGACAGCAAGCGATGTCAGGGTCGCATCCTTCTTCTTTTTCCCTCCGGTCAAACCTTCGCTACAGAATCCACAGGATTCCTGTGGGACGCCCCCCAGGAATGGGCAAGCTTGAAATCCACAGAGGTCGGCCGGTTGAACCGCGGCACGGTCTCGACCGAGAGCCACGGCCCGCTCGACCATATTTTCTAACTCCCGCACATTGCCCGGGTACGAATAGCGAAGCAATAATTCACGCGCCTGCTGGGAAAACCCGCGCAGCTGTTTGTTCAGCTTCAGCGAGCATGTTGCGAGGACATGATCGGCGATCACCATAATGTCCTCTTGCCGTTCCCTGAGCGGTGGAACGACGACCGGCACGACGTTGAGCCGGTAAAAGAGGTCTTCACGGAACCGGCCCTGAGCCACCTCTTTGCGCAGGTCTTTCTGTGTGGCGCACACGAGCCGCACATCCGTTTCTATAGGCTCGTTGCTTCCCACACGTTCGAACGTACGCTCCTGCAGGACACGCAAGAGCTTCACCTGCACCACAGGCGAGATTTCGCCGATTTCGTCCAGGAACAAAGTCCCTCGATTTGCCATTTCGAATCGCCCCCGGCGCTGACGCAGGGCACCGGTAAACGCGCCTTTCTCGTGGCCGAAGAGCTCCGCTTCCAGCAACGTCTCCGGTAACGCGGCGCAGCTGACTTTGATCAGCGGATACCCTTTCCGCGAGCTGTTCTGATGCAACGCATTGGCGACAAGCTCCTTACCCGTCCCGCTCTCACCGACGATCAGCACGGTAGAATCGGTCTCAGCCACGAGCTTGATCTTGTCGAGCACGGCGCGCATCCGACTGTTCGCCCCTAGAATGCCGTTGAAACAGAACTTATCTTCGAGCTGATGTTTGAGGTCCTGATTCTCCCGACGGAGTGCGATCATGCCGCTGACCCGCTCGACGATCAGGAGCATTTCATCCATCTGGAATGGCTTCGTGATGTAATCAAATGCTCCCAGCTTCATGGCTTCAACAGCTGTTTCGACTGATCCATGTGCGGTAATCATGAGGACCTCGGTCTGGGGCTCCTTGTCTTTGGCCGTCCGGAGCACGGTCAGGCCATCCACACCAGGTAACCGGAGGTCGGTGATCACCACATCAAATGTGTTCTCTCGGATCGCGTCGATCCCTTCCGTCCCGGTCGGTACCGCCCGGACATCGCAACCGACTGCCTCCAATGCGTCCATCATGGATAGCCGCATCAAAGGCTCATCGTCGACCAGCAGAATGGTCAACCCTTTCATACCTCCCTCTCCGCAAAGGTACGTTCTCGTGACACGGGCAGGCACAATGTGAAGGTCGTTCCCTTTCCGACCTCGCTCTCGACCAAAATTTTCCCGCCATGACGTTCCACGATGCCGAGATTGACCGAAAGACCCAGCCCCGTCCCCTCCCCTTCCCCTTTGGTCGTGAAGAAAGGATCAAAGACTCGTGGGAGGACGGATGCAGGAATGCCCGAACCCGTATCGTTCACGTCGACCCGGCAGATGCCCTCGACCACGGATGTTCTGATCGTCAGCACTCCACCGTTTTTCATGGCTTGCACGGCGTTCAAAATCAAGTTCATCAAGACCTGTTCGATCATATGCCGATCAACCATCACGTTCGGCAATCCCTCCCCAGGAACGGTTTCCAAGCGAATCCGATTGGGTACAAAGAGGTGAGTGGTCAACCCCAGTACCTGGTCGACGATTCGATTGATATCGGCCGGGCTGAATGCCGGTTCGTGCTGCTGTGAAAAATCGAGCAACTGCCGAACGATCTTTTGAACACGTCGAACGCCATGTTCCATGGAGACCCAGTATTCCTCTTGACGTGCCGGAGAGAGGGGACCTTTTCGAAGGTTGTAGAGACAATTGAGAATCCCGCCCAGTGGATTGTTGATCTCATGGGCCACCCCGGCCGCCAATTGGCCGATTGAGGCCAGTTTTTCCGCATGACGAATCTGTCGCTCCAGCTTCTTGGTCTCCGTCATGTCACGCGCGATGCCAAGCACTCCAAGGATCTCCCCGTCGGCTCCTTGAAGGGGAGAGACACTGACCATGACGGTACGCACTTCACCCAGCCGAGTCACAACCTCGACCTCGTACACCTGCTTGGCTCCGATATCCAATGTGCTCTTCAGACGCCGCCCCCGATGACGCCGTGAAAGGAGCGAGAGATAGGGCCGACCGATCAAATCATCCTTGCGATATCCCCATGCATTGACCTTGCCGTTGACATAGGTGAACTGTTGATCGAGATCGAGTGTATAAATGACGTCGTTGGCGTTCTCGAGCAAATTTTCTAAGTACTGCTTGGTCTCTTCGATTTCTCTGGTGCGCTCCCGGACTTTCAGCTCCAGGTCTTCTCGGTATGATTGCAGTTGGCCCTCGAGCTTCTTCCGGTCGGTGATATCGCGAAGCTGCACCATCACAAGCACTGGTTCGGTCCCACCCACGCGGATCAGGTCCATTTCCACGGGGATCTCGTCGAGATCGGCGTGGTACACAGTTATTTCCTGAGTGGCGACCTGCCGTTGCTCCGTACTGACATCGTACAACCAACTCGTGAACGCTTGGTGGTACGCATCCGGTACGATGTCGAGAAAGTTTTGCCCGACGATCTTCGATTCGGCATAGCCGAGCACCCGCACTTCCCGTTCATTGACGGCAACGACAGCCCCCGTTGCACTCACCATAAACACAGAATCGGCCACGAAGTCGAACAAGGCCTTGTAGCGGGATTGAGAGACCGTCAGCTGCTCGGTGCGCTCCGACACCGCCTGTTCCAACCCAACGGTGTACCTCTGTATCTCCTGCTCCAACCGACGTCGTTGGGTCACATCTCGAACGAACGCACGGGAGTGAATCAGTCCGCCTCGTTCTTGATCGAACAGGGCCGTCCCATGAACCTCCACATCCATCGACCGACCATCGTTGGCCAACAGCACCGTTTCCATCGAGCTTTGCCCGTGTGACACGAGCCCTTCCAGGAAGTGCAATACGTTCAATTCCTGTCCCTTGGGAACACAATCCCAGAGCTTCATGCCGAGCATCTCGTCGGAAGTATATCCGAGTTTGTCCAGGCCGGTCTTATTGACGTGCACCAGTCGACCGCCGCGGTCGAGTTGACAGATCATTTCCGGAGCATGTTCGATCAGATCTCGATACTTTTCCTCCAACTGCCGGACCTCCGTCATCCGTTGTTCCAGCTGTCCGAACGAACGTTGCAGATTGGACGCCATCTGATTGAAGGCCTGGGCAAGTCCTTCGATTTCATCGCCGGTCTTCAACTCCACCCGCTGCTCCAAGCGACCGCTCCCAATCTGCTGCACTCCATCGTGCAACAGCTGAATGGGCCGCGCGATCCTGCGAGCCACGATGACCCCGATCCCCCCAAGGCTCATCAACACCACCGAGCCGAACAACAACATCTTGGTCATCAGCTCGCCCAGCGGAGCGAACGTTTCCGCTGCATCCTGACGCACCAGGGTAATCCATCGTTTTCCGCCGAGACTGCCTGTCGCGAGTTGATCGGCAAACCGCACCGGTGCAAACCCGATCAGGGCGCGCTTATTTCCGTGCGAATCGTCGGCGGCCACTGCCCATGCCGGTTTCATAACCCCCAGCGTACTGAGCAATTCGGTATCGATCGAATGGGCCTCGGGAGCAAGGACCGGGCAAATCACCACACCTCCGTCTGAGGCGAGCAGCATAGCGTGTCCTGTCATGCCGAAGGAGCCGTCTGCGATGGACTGGAACAAGGTATCCCGTCGAAGCAGGATCGTCACGGCTCCGATCACAGTTCGACGTTGATCGTCCAGGATCGGAGCAGCCACCACGACCACATGAGTCCCGAACGATGGGTCGAAAGCGATTTCGCTCACGTATGGCTGCCGACTGCCGCCTTTTACCACAGCCTGCCACCAGCCGGTCTTGACATAGGAATACTCCACTTGGGGAATTGAGCTGACGACCAAGGCTCCCTGTCCATCGGTGATCAAAATGCCGAGATAGTCCGACTTTCGAATCTCGTGCCATCGAATCAAGTAGTTGGTCACAATTCGGTTGACGAAGAGCGGAAATTCGCTTCGTTTGTCGCGCTGCCTCCACCGCTGCTGCCAGTCCTTGATGATATCTGAAATGCTTTGAGCGTCTTTGCCTTCGTACGTGCGGTTGGCCTCTGAGACGGCGGTGCGAAGGAAGGGTGTCGTCGCCAGTTGTTGGGCTTCGTTCATACCTCGCGTAATGTGGATCTCGATCCGACGGGCGGCTTCGACGGCCACTTCTTTGAAATTCGCCCCCGTCGATTCTCGCAAAGCACGTCGCTCTTCTACATAGATGAGGGCAAGCAGGAGCGTAAGCGGCAAGAGACCGACCATCACGATCGCTGCGATGATCTTCTGCTGGAGGCTGTGAAAACGGCTCCAGAGTGTCATGGCTAGACCACAGAGACGTAGGAACGCTGTTTGCTCGTGAGAACGCTCTCGCGCTCTAGGTCGCCCGCTGTGGTGTGCTCAATGCCCCGCTCACCACCGGCAGTACGGGACGGACGCGCGACGCCCTATTCCACCATTCGCTCAGCCGCGTTTCAAGAGTCGGCCCGGCGTTCCCGGCCACAACAATAAGAGAGGGCTGGCGACGAATATCGAGGAATAGGTACCGACAACCACCCCCCAGAGCAGCGCAAGTGAGAAATCGTGCAGCACTTCCCCGCCTGCCACGGTCAACGGGATAAGGACGAGCACCACGGTTGAGCTGGTCACGATCGTACGACTCAGCACCTGATTGATGGCGGCGTTGATCGTCGCTTCCTCGCTTTCTCGACGCCTCAACTTCAGATTTTCCCTGATCCGATCAAACACCACGACGGTGTCGGTCAAGGAATATCCCGCCAGCGTCAAGAGCGCGGTCACGATCAGAAGGGTAATTTCTTTGTCCAAGAGATAGAAGGACCCGACCACGGCCAAGACGTCATGAAACGTCGACAACGCGGCGGCAACGCCGAACCGGAGCTCGAATCGCGCCGCAATGTACAGGATAATGCCCGCAAATGAGATGACGATTGCGACGAGCGCATCTTCCTGAAGCTTCTTCCCGATGGTCGGTCCAATCTCAGTCGTGGAGTCGACCACGAATTTAGTGGCAGGGAACTCTTTGGCGAAGATTCCCACCACACGATCCGCGGTCTTCTCTTCGATCGTCGTGGAAGCCTTCACCCGAATGAGGAGTTTGTTGTCGAGTCCGAATTCCTGCAACTCCGCATCGTCCAAGCCGTTGGCTTCCAGGGCCTTGCGGGCTTCATCGATCCGGACCTGCTGCTCGAACTTGAGTTGCACAGCCGTCCCTCCGGCGAAGTCGATGCCCAAATTAGCCGCCCCTCGCGCAATCTGTACGAGCGCGATGAGGCCGAGCAAGGCCATAATTCCTGAAAAGAGAAACGAGAACTTGCGCTTGCCCATGAAGTCAATGTTGGTCTTCCCGAGAATCTCTAACATGCGCGCTCCCTTTTGATCGCTTTGCGCCTTCCCCTGAAGACTGATCA
Organism: Nitrospira sp.; assembly: GCA_029194665.1. Lineage (NCBI taxonomy): Bacteria > Pseudomonadati > Nitrospirota > Nitrospiria > Nitrospirales > Nitrospiraceae > Nitrospira > Nitrospira sp. Next base: position 95,518 of record JARFXO010000006.1, read on the forward strand.
TCGTCGGCTTCATGGCTAGATGCTCAGCGCTTCGACTTTTTGTCGATGATACAACAGATCAAATATTACTTTTGTCCCGACCAACGCCGTGAAGAGGTTGATGGCGATGCCAAGACACAAGGTCACGGCAAACCCTTTGATCGGCCCGGTCCCGAAGAGAAACAGAGCCACCCCTGTGATCAACGTCGTGACGTGTGAGTCGACGATCGTCAGGAACGCTTTGTCGTAACCCGCATCGATGGCCGATCGTACGGCCTTTCCGCCACGGAGTTCTTCACGGATGCGCTCGAAAATCAGGACGTTGGAGTCGACTCCCATTCCGATCGTCAGCACAATACCGGCGATGCCGGGGAGGGTCAACGTAGCGGTCAACGCAGATAGTGCACCCATGAGACAGATAAGGTTCAGCACCAGCGCAAAATCGGCGATAAGCCCGGATAGGCGGTAATAGACGACCATGAAGATCACCACCATCACCCCCGCAATGAGGGTCGCTCTGACGCCCTTGTCGATGGAATCTTGTCCAAGGGATGGTCCGACCGTGAGATCTTGGACGATCTTCAGTGGAGCGGGCAACGCCCCGGCTCGTAAGACAATCGCCAAATCATTGGCCTCTTGCGTGGTGAAAGTCCCGGTAATCTGTGCACGTCCCCCTGAGATACGTTCTTGGATAACCGGCGCCGAATAGATGGTGTTATCGAGGACGACAGCCATCCGCTTCTTCACGTTCTCGCCCGTAATCCGTTCGAATTCCTGTCCCCCTTTGGAGTCAAATGTGATGGACACATACGAATCGTTGAATTGACCGATGGCGACACGTGCATCGCTCAGCACATCACCGGTCAGCATGACCCGTTTCTTGACGACATAGGGAATGCGAAACTCAAGACCGGTGTCCTTATCGACCAGTCGTTCGAATAAGATCTGGTCGCCTTCCGGCATCTTTCCGGCAAACTGCTGGATCACCTCGGCTTCTTTGTCTTTCGGAACACGTGCTGGTAGATCCAGGTGGATGTCTTCATCCAACATCTTGAATTCAAGCAGCGCCGTCTCTTTGATCAGATCCTTGGCTCGTTTGGGATCCTTGACACCAGGCAGCTGGACGACGATTTGCTTCAACCCTTGACGCTGAACGATCGGCTCCGCGACACCGAATTGATCGATCCGATTGCGGATGGTTTCCAGGGCTTGGTTGATCGCCGAATCCTTAATTCGCTTGGCTTCCGCCTCGCGAAGCTCCCACACGACGGTATTGGTCGATCCTGCCGACTCCTTCTCGACAAAAATAGGGAAGTTGTCGATTAGTTTTTGAACCGGAGCCTTTGCGTCGGCATTTTGTAACTGAATCGTGATTTGATCATGCCCGGTTCGCTTGATGGAATCGGCCGCCACCTTCTTTTCGGCGACGAGATCTTGCAGCGCCGTGACGGAACGGTCCACCGCAATCTCCACGGCACGGTCCTCGTCCACCTCCAGGACCATGTGGATGCCGCCCTGTAGATCCAACCCCAACGTAATTCCCTTGTTCGGGAGGACTCCCTTCACCCAGCTTGGCAAAGCCTGATACATCGGCTGATAGGATGGGAGAAAGGCCAGTACCGATGCTAAGATAACCAGCGTTAATAGCCATAAGCGCCCGCTTACTTTTTTCATGTCGTCCGCGACCCCTACCCCATAGAACTACGAGTCTTTATTCTTTGTCGTCATCCTCTGCGCGCACTCGCGCAATATTCTCGCGCTGCATTTTGACCTTGGTATTATCGGCAATCTGCAGCGTCACGGTCTCTTTTCCCAGGTTGGTGATGGTGCCCCAGATCCCTGACGTGGTGACCACCTTGTCGCCCTTCTTGACCGCGTCCAACAACGCCTTCTGTTGCTTTTGCTTCTTCTGTTGAGGCCGGATCAGAAGAAAATAAAAAATGATAAAGATCAAGAGGAACGGGATCAGAGATAGAATTCCGCCCGCCCCTCCGCTGGCGGGTGAGCCGCCTCCGCCCGTTCCCTCAGCCCATGCCATCGATTCCATCAACATCAAGTCAATCCCCTTCTTCTATGTATGACCGTTTCCATGCGATTGTCTGCACGATTCTTGACTCTCTGCTAAACCGACCATCATTGTCTGTCGGTTGTGGTGGCGATAAAATGCTTCCCGAAACTCCTGGAACGTTCCCTCTTCCAAGGCTTCTCGTATGCGGCGCATCAAGTCGGAGTAATACCATAAGTTATGAATCGTATTCAGCCGTGCTCCCAGCATTTCTTTGACCATAAACAAGTGGTGCAAATAGGCTCGTGAGTATCGGCGGCATACCGGGCACATGCAATCAGAATCGATCGGTCGTTCATCCTCAGCATATTGAGCTTGCTTGATGACGACCCGGCCTGTCGTTGTAAACAGCGAGCCTGTTCTGCCATGACGCGAGGGAGCAACGCAATCGAAGAGATCGATCCCGCGAGCCACCCCTTCAAGCAGATCTTCCGGATGTCCAACCCCCATGAGATACCGGGGCTTTCTCTCCGGCAACTCCGGCACCGTCACATCGAGCATCGCCTGCATGTCCGGCTTACTTTCTCCGACCGACAAGCCGCCGATCGCATAGCCGTCGAACCCCAATCTGACTAACTCCCTCGCCGAAGCTACTCGCAAGTCCGCTTCCAGTCCACCCTGTACGATGCCGAACAAGGCTTGATCCGTTCGTCGCCTGCTGACCTGACATCGCTCAGCCCAGAGCTGAGTCCGACGCACACTTTCCTGGACGATCTCTCGACCGGCAGGTAACGCCACACAGTGATCCAGCACCATGATGATATCGGCTCCCAACGCCTCTTCGATTTCTATCGCCTTTTCCGGCGTAATGAAATGTGTCGAGCCGTCGAGGTGTGATTGAAACGTGACACCCTCGTCACTGACGTCACACAATTTCGCTAGACTGAAAACCTGAAACCCACCGCTGTCGGTGAGGACCGCTCCCGGCCATCCGGTGTAGGCATGAAGCCCGCCCATGTCAGCCACAATTTTATGACCAGGGCGCAGGTATAGGTGATAGGCATTGTTGAGGATGAGTCGAAACCCTAGGCTCTGGAGGTCCTCCGGTTCAAGCCCCTTGACTGGGCCCAACGAGCCTACCGGCATGAAGGCCGGTGTGTTGATCTCTGCATGGCTGGTCGTAAGCAGGCCGATGCGGCCTTTTGACTGCCGGTCGGATTGTTGGACTTGGTACTCCATCATCTTGTATGGGGCTTGCCAGTTACATGTGCTCAGGCGCGGAGATACCGAGCACGTCAAGCCCGTTTCTGAGGACTTGCTGGACCGCTCCCATCAGGACCAGTCGCGCGGCAGTCCGCTTAGGTGTGAGGATCTCGGCGGAAGCTGACTCACAATGCTCTTGATCGGTTCCGGGAGGCAACACACGGTGTTTGTTATAGAACGTATGGAGGAGCGCTGCCAATTGCTGAAGGTAATACGTCACACGGTGGGGCTCAAAGGCCAGCGCGCTGGCTTGGATAATTTCAGGATAGGCGGAAAGCTTTTTGATCAGTCCCAGTTCATCGGGGTCAGTTAAAACAGTCAGGTCCGTCTCCAATGCGGACGGACGGGTCACTCTCCTTTCGGAGGCCACACGCCAGAGGCTGCAAATTCTCGCGTGAGCGTATTGAACGTAGTACACCGGGTTATCGGCGGATCGTTGCTTCGCCAACTCCAAATCGAACTCCAGATGAGTCTTGGAATCCCGCATCAAGAAATAGAACTTCGCGGCGTCGGCTCCGACCTCCTCGATGACTTCCCGCATCGTAATGAATTCCCCGGTCCGCTTGGACATCTTCACTTCGACTCCATCCCGCAGCAGCTTCACCAGCTGGACCAACACAACATGTAATCGATCTTTGGGATGTCCATAGGCCTGCATGACGGCTTGCATGCGCGGGATATACCCATGGTGGTCGGCACCAAAGACGTCGATCAGCAGCTCGTAACCGCGCCGGAGCTTGTCGTGGTGATAGGCGATATCGGACGCTAAATATGTGTACTCACCGTCCTGCTTCTTGACGACGCGGTCTTTTTCATCACCGTACCTCGACGCCCGAAACCACCAGGCTCCTTCCTGTTCGAACAGAAGTTCCCTGGCTTTCAATTCATCCATGGCCCGCTCAATGGCGTTCGACTTCAGAAGCGAAGCTTCACTGAACCAGGATTGGATCTCGATACCAAATAACAGCAGATCCTCGCGGATCAGCCCCAACAATTTCTGATAGGCAAGTGAGAGGCAGCGAGCCTCAAGGTCGGTAGGGGTCAGTCCACCGGCTATACGGTCGAGTTGCTCCTTGAGCTGTTGTGCCACAGCCGTGATGTACGAACCATGATAGCCATCCTTAGGAAATTCGACGGTCCGCCCCGACAATTCTTGGTAACGAGCGTAAACCGACGCGCCCAACAATTTCATCTGTCGTCCTGCGTCGTTGATATAGTACTCGCCTACAGCATCGTATCCGATCGCATTCAGCAACCGGACAACAGCCTGTCCCACCGCTGCTCCCCTGCCATGGCCCACATGCAATGGACCAGTCGGATTTGCGCTGACATACTCAACCAGCACTCGACGACCGGCTCCGACAGCCGCCCGACCATAGCGGGCCCCTTTTACCTCGATCTCACTGAGAACCTCCTGCCAGAGAGCTGGTTTTACCGTAAGATTCAAAAAACCGGGACGGACGATCTCAACACGATCAAACATCTGCTCTCTCTGAGGGAGGTTTTCTAGAATGATTTGAGCGATGTCATGAGGTGCCTTGTGCTCAGAGGAAGCCAAAGACATCGCCACCGTGGAAGCGAGGTCCCCCCACTCCGACCGTTTGGGCGCGTCAAGAGTAAGTGATGGCCAAGTCTCCGTCTTCAACTGCCCTTTTAGCCTCGCGCCGTTGAGGGCTTCAAGTAGGGCCGTCGTTACTCTCTCTTGCACGAGTCCTTGAGACACAGCAATTCCTCTAAGTCCTTACCAACGGAAGGAAATTAACGCGGCACTTTATCATATGAGATAGGCAGAGACAAGGCGGTTTACATGGAATTACGAGGGTTTGCGCTGCTCACACTCGATCCAAACCCCGATGCGACCAGAATCTCTTCGATCGGTACTTGAAGACAGGGTTTCTCCACGCACTTTCTTACCGTTTCCCACAACTCACAGTGACAGGGCGACCCACGCAGGATCGTCACATGGCTACCACGTGGGGCCCACCGTTGTGGATCTGTAGGACCGAATAACGCAATGGTCGATACACCCAACAAAGCAGACAAATGAGTCACACCCGAATCATGGCCGATATATAACGTTACCTGCGCAAGCACCCCGGCAAGCTGAGAAAGATCAAGGTTTCTAAGAACGAGGGGTGGCTTACTCACGAACTGCAGCACATGACCCACGACATCCCGATCCGCCGGTCCCTCCAAAATCAGGGGACACATCCCCCTTCGCCATAGCTGTTCGATCAGCAAGGACATCCTTCTGGGTTCAAGACACTTGTGAACGCTTCCGCTGCCCGGATGCACAAGTACCAACGATTGATCGTGAGAGATCCCCAAGGTCTCAAGAAAGTCTCTCCCCCACTCCGAGAGATGCGGGCCAACCCGCATCGTTCCCCCTGGTGAAACATCTCCGGCCGTTTTACCCAGCATCTCCAGAAAGCGGTGGCTCTGATGCCTCGCCCGTAATGCAGGGGAAAATGGCGACTGAATCTGAACCAGCCCTACCCCCGCTTCCCGAAACAGAGCATGAAGGGTGCCATCTCGGTCCTCCGTCCAAGCCACAGCCAGATCACACCGGTTCACTCTTGATTGCAATTCTCCGGAGATGGATAAAGTTTCCGAAAACAAGCCCAGACATGATTGCCCTTCCAACGAATCCCAATCATCAATCACCCCACAGTCCAGCAGTAGTCGGCTCACGGCTGCAGACGCGATGAGCACGGTCTCATGTTGGGGAAACCTCACACTCAGGCTCCTTATCGCTGGGACAGCCAGCAGGACATCTCCGAGTGCGCCGGGATGAATGATCAGGATGGTGCGTTTCACGTGTCTTTCCGAACCACTATGACACGGAACCCGTACCAGCATTGTGTACTGATCGAGCGCGCTCTAAATCGGCCGGCGTATTGATGTTGAACATGGAACATCCATCGTGATCGATTTGCCTGATCTCCGTTTCAGCTATCACGCGCACGCGAAGAGTGGGATGATCTATCATGCTTTGTATCTTCCGATTATGGAGTTTCATCATGTCCTCAAGAACCGGAAGGCAGCCTCGGCCGTACACGGCATGAGTCGGCTGCAGACGACTCGCCCACCGACTGATAACAATATCAGCCTGGTCTTTCAGGTGAACCAGATACCGAATGACATCCGGGTTCAGGAACGGCATATCACAGGCAGCGAGGAAAATATGTTGCGTCTGCGCCAGTTGAAGGCCCGTGTACAATCCGCCAAGGCTTCCGCAGTCTGGAACAAGATCGCGGACCACGGGTACTTCTGCTCGCAAGGAAGGACCGTCTTGAGCGATGACAACGTAAACCTGCTCAAACAATTCACAGAGAACAGCACAGCTTCGTTCAAAGAGAGTCCGTTGACCGACGAGGACACATCGCTTGTCCTCTCCCATCCTCCTACTCTTTCCCCCGGCCAGTAGGACGCCCGTCACATCGCTGATCATGAGCACGTCACCTGGGTAAAAAAAAGAGGGGGTAGGTCGCCCCACCCCCTCTATCTTCGTGCTACGCTAACGCGCCGGTCTAAGAAATGTTACAGAGTCTTTCCCTTTTTCTTGTTGGCGCGACGAGTCAGGACCCACCCTTCGAGCAGCACCACACCAACGGCAATAATCGCCGGGTAGATGTACGTTTCACGAGGAATGGGCGGGTTCATGAATGTATAGAAAAAGGCGGAAACCGCCATCTTTCGTCCGGCATCGCCATTGTGGCCATCCCAGGCAAAGAACACCGTCGGAATGTACTGACCCATCTCGAAGAATGTATCCTCGTCGTAGTCCTGATCCTTCTTATTGCCGAGCGGCCGTTGGATCATGACATACCAACGACCGTCCTTCCATTCGCCCTTCAAGAGCTTCATGCTTTCTTCGTAATTATCACGTTCTTCGAAATCCTTATCCCAACCAGTGCCTTTGAACGCGCGGAGGGATCCGTCTGCCTCCCACTTGACGATATCAACCGGGAATTGGTCGTTGGTACCAAACAAGTAGCGAGGCTTGATCGGCGCAGGTAGCTCTTTCCACTTTACTGCTGTCTCAATGGCTATCGCATCGTTGTATACCGTGTAATTGTTTTGGTGAGCAGCTATGGATTCCGATTCACCCGTCTTTGGATCCTGCTCCTTAATATCGATGTTGACCTGAGTCGGAGCCCAGGGAAGCTTTCCTTCTGCGACGCTCTTTGTCCTATCATCCCACTCCAAAAGGTAGGCGATCGACTTATCATTGTAGAGTGACCGCACCCAGATATCGTCGATCCGGTTCACGAAGTTCCTGGGTTTATGAGTAATCTGTCCACCCATAGCCACATATCGCTTCGGAGCTTTCTTCCAAGCCTCGTGTTCCATGTCGGCAGGAATTTCACCTTCAACGAGATCGGAGGGGACCACGAAGTTGATTTTCGGCTTATCCGTCAATGGATCGATCGGAAGCGGATTGCCTAAGGCATCCCTCTCGCACAAGGAGTTAACGAAATTGGCTATATCCCACCGTTCATCCACCGTCGTGTTATCCGCAAACGATGGCATCGGAGTACCATTGACACCAGTCGAAAAAGTTCGGAAAATGTTGCCCACGTTGTAGGGATCTTGACGGCTCCCGCGGAAGTTCCAGCACTTGTGCCAATCGGCCGGTTGAATCGAGAAACCCCAGTCGTCCTTCAAATTAAAGGCATTCCCATCCCCACGCCCTTCCATGCCGTGGCATTCGACGCACTTCTTTTCGACGACTAATTCACCACCGCGTTTCTTGCTTTCATCGGTTGCGGGTTTTGCCTTGATTTCAGCCAACTGCAATACTGTTTGAGTTTCCGACTGTTTATCCGTAAATTTTCGATCCTTGACCAGCTGGGTTGTGACGAAAGCCAGGACTTGAAGACGCTGTTCTTCGGTCAGGATACCTTCCCAGGATGGCATGGCGGAACCGGGCAGCCCATGGGTAACCGTCTCAAAGAGATCGTTTTGACCTGGGATCGGCTTTTTGGCATCGAACAACGGCAATTCACCGCTCGCTGTATGGCGAATCTTGAATGTTCCTTGATTGAAGTTTCGAGGACGAGGCCAGAGACGATCAGCTCCTGGTCCGTCACCGGCACCATCGACCCCGTGACACCAGACGCACTTGGTAAAATAGACACGTTTCCCCGCCTCAATCATTTCTGCGGAGGGTTCAGGTGCAAGGTCCCCTTTCTTAAAACCTTCTGGGAGCCCCTGTGCCGAGACAATTGAATAACTTGCACTAGACACCAGAACGACTCCGAAGGCAGCAACCGCTGCAATTCCGGCCTTCTGAGTTATGCTGTCCATCATGTTAAGCCTCTTCTTCGTTATGTCTGGTTGGCATTCTAAAGGGTTAATGGCGACTAATCCCAGGTCCGTGGATAGTACCCTGTATGCCAATATTCGAACAAAATCACCTTCCAGATTTCATCGACCGTTAAATGTTGTTCCCATGGGGGCATAACCGAGGCCCAAGGAAATCCTTCATTCGGCAGCCCGATGCCGCCTTTAGAAACACGCCAAAAGATAAATGTTTCTTGGAGTTGTGCGATTGTACCTGGATCGGTGAAATTTGCAGGAATCGGGTTGAAGGCGAAGGCATGCAGTCCGCGGCCGTTAAGATTATCTCCATGGCAGAAATGACAGTTTTGGAAGAATATCTCTCCACCTTCACGTACATACTTCAAGTACCCCTGATTTTTGTCATCCCATGGGTTGGCGTTCGGTTTCATCAACCGACCCATACCTTGCTCGACAATATTGGCGTTCGTGTACTCCTGATCGTATTTCCCTTCCTGATTCACCCGGTATGGATTCTGCGAAGTCTGCAATGTATAGGTCTTGCCGTGAACCTTCGTGCTGGCCGGAGGCGCTGGGTGAACCGTTCGTAACTCGATCGGTTCTTCTGATTTGGGCATCATCGCGTTGTAGGAAAACCCGCCGATAAGGATGGGTAGAATCACAAGATAGGCATAACGCAATAGTCTGTTCATCCCGGTCTGCGCGTCGAGTACGTTCATGATAGGCTGCTTGAATTTCTTCCAATCTTCCTCACTAGCCGAGACCCACATGAAGACCGCGACGAGAGACACTGTGCCATACATGGCGCGGACGCTGAAGGGAATCGGTGGATAGACGCGGAATTTCAAATACAGTAACACGAACGCCCAGAAGCCGATCCCTTGCCAAAAACGAGGAAGCGCCATGCCCATAGCGCTCATCATATAGCTCAACCCTGCAAAGCCCGCGACGAAGCATGCAAACTCAAAAAGCATTTGCATGGGCATATAGCCTTCGACCAAACGTACGGTATTCGAGGGGATAACATCGAAGATCATCCCTCCAAGCAGGAGAAGCCCCGCTACTCCTATCAGAGCACCAAGCGACATTAACGCTTTCATTGGAAAACTCCCTTTGGTCTCCGGATAAAAACAACCGAACGCTATTAAATCTTCGGTGGTGGCGCTCCAGTCTTGACTTGCGATAAGTAGTCGACAATTTTCTTCAATGCACCGGCGCTCAGCTTCTGTCCGAAGACTTTCGGCATTGTGTTATCCGGGAATGGTTTTACGACATAGGCACTGGGATCCACGATAGACTCCATGATGTATTCAGCAGGAGATTTTGCAGTACCTTTATACGTAGGGTCCTTTATGCGCTGTGGAGCACTAGTGCCTTCTTCAAGTTTGGGACCGATCGTCCCCATTGCCCCTGGAATCCCTGGAATCGTATGACAGGACACACATTGTGCTTTAGCAAAAATCTGATCGACAGGCTCTGAACCATCGGCCATCAACGAGGTGGCTCCCGCAGGCTTGTCTTCGGCCATCTTGGGACGGTCTGCTTCTGGAATAAACTTCTCGTAGGCCTTCACGATCTCTTCAAAGGAGGGGGCATCGCGTCCTTCACGGACATAGAACCACGTGTCTACCGCTGCCAGCTCCGGAAGGCTGAGAGAGATAGGCGGCTTGTGAATAGCCGGCATTGGACTTTGCTTGTCGTTTGTTCCCTTCACTCCATAGCCCGCCACAACGTAGCAGCTCGGACAGGCATGCGATTCAGCAATATACTCGAGAGCATTTTCAGCGGTTCCAGACCCTGGGAACGCTTCCTTTTGTTCATATTCACGCTTCGACGGATTGCCCTTGGAATACTTAGGATCTGCCAACCGTTCTTTCTCGGAACGCTCCGGAAGACCTAAAAGATTTGGAGCTCGTTCACCCAACATCCCGGCGTGAAAGGCATGACAAAGCGGACATTGGCCTTTTCCGATAGCCCCCTGTTCCTTATTCTTGCCAATCCCGCCAAAAATAATCTTTTCCCCTTCGTCAGCCAACTGTTGGGAAGTCATGGAGCTGAAATCCAATTTTTCTTCCTTGGGAGGAAACCCTCCCTCAACTTGCGGGAGCCAGTTCCCGTATCCAGAAAGGAACGCAGCCACGAAAAACATAAACCCGCCGACCTTCAACATTGCACTGAGATTGGTAAAGTAGAGCGCCATGACGAAGGTCGTCACGGTAATCGTCACGAGGGAGACCGGCAGCAGCCGGCTTTCTCCATAAAAATTCGTCTTGTAATTGACGATTGCCATGAACAAGAGGAAGCATGAAACGATTCCGATGAACGTCTTGAACACTGCGCGTTTTCTGGCAGCAGGATCTTTGATAGACATCTGAAAATAAACCATCAGCCCTGCAAGGATAGCCAGAGCCATCCAACTCGCCGAGAGCGTTTCAGCAATCAGGTTACCCAAGGTCTTGACCTCCTACAGCTACCGAGGTGGAAAGAAATCCCCCCGTTGAGCCAACTATCAATAAGCCTCCGACTAGTGACTAGCAGCCGGCTGCGGGACGCTGCCTGGAATGCCGGCCTTGGCCTCCACCGGAACCTTCTTCGCCCCCAAGCTGCCCATCCAGAAGACGAAAAGAATACTGATCCAGAAAAACAGTACATTGAAAGAAATCATGTTCGCGGCGAATCCCACCGTATGAGTATAGGCCCAAGGGGAGTTATCCCGCATGATCTCATTGACGTGCCAGAACAGGCGAACGGACGAGCGAATATAGCCCATTAATGCCATCATCCAGGTGAAGGCCGTCGCCAACATGATGAGAGCATACTGTGAGCGGACGGAAATCTTACCCCACTCAATCGGCCCCATTTGCTTAGCCCCTCTCATCATCACACTGTTCAGCGCGAACATAAAGAAGAGACAGGACAACGTTGTCGCCACTTGCGGGACAGACAACCCAACTCGCACGTTCGCAGGAATATAATACCCGTAAATTGCGAGCCAGATAATGTTGATGTACGCGCAGGCAAAGAATACTCCCATGAAGATGTTCCCGAACTTCGCCCATGATACCGTCGAGACTTTATTGCCTCGCATGTACCAGACGAAGCTCAACACTGTGGTCGTAATCATCACATTGATGCCGCCATTCTTCGCCGACATGACCCCAAAGTTACCCAACACCGGATGCTGCTGTCCTCCCATGGCCTTCAATTCAGCCGGCGTCATCACCATGGTGTGGGGCGTGATAAAAACCAAGAATCCGCAGATGAGCAGAAACACAAGATATTTAATGTACCGTTGATACTTCTCGGCACCACGCATGCGGCCCATTGCTTGCCAAAGATAGTAATTGGAACTCAAGAAAAGAATTCCAATCATGGTGGCCTGGATGATAAAAAGCCAGGCTAGCAAACCGCCCATCAGAGTGATTCCCATCTGCTGACGATACGCATACACTTCGCGCATGAGCCAGTAGCCAGCAAAAGGTAGCGGAATTAAGAAGGACACGCCAAGCGCCATTGCGATGTAGCCCATCCAATCGTAGTGCGCGCGATCTTCCTCAGTCTTCGCCGCCAGGAACTTATACGCGGAGTAGGCGGCCACGACTCCTCCACCGAACGCCATGTTGCCAAGAATGCGATGGAGGTTGAGAGGATTCCACAAGGCAGTATGAATAACATGCCAGATATTCCCCAGGTACCGACCCTGTTCGTCGACACCGGCGGGCGACATCATGAATCCAATCCAAGAATTCGCCAGGAACATGAGCAGTGTGCCGATGATATTCAAGACGACAGACATGCTCAGATGAATCCACTTGAGGAAACCCTCTTTCATCTTGTCCCAGCCATAATAGTAGATGTAGAGGGTCCCGCTCTCAGCCACGAACATCAATGCATAGATATGCATGACTGGGCGGAAGATACTGGACAGATACCCGAAGAACGCCGGATACAGAGTCAGGAAGGTAAAGATCAGGATTCCGCCAAGAATGGCCGTGAGCGAATAAGCCGTAAGACTGATCTTGATAAAATCGTAGGCCAGTTGATCGTAACGCTTCGCAAGGGCCTTGTCCTTGGTTACGACGCCCATGAACTCGATGATCATACAAAAAATCGGCACAGCCAACACGAAGCTCCCATAATAAAGATGCTGTTGGTTGGCAAACCAGATCAAGACACGACTTTCGAAGTTGTATCGCGGATAATCCTTGGGACCATCCGTGGTCTTAGGAGCGGGAGCGCCGACGACGATACCCTCCGTCTTATAATAGACATCCCGACCCTTCTCAACTTTATCTCCATCCTTCTTCGCCGCATCGCCAGCAGGAGCCTCTTCACCGATAGCCGGCGAAGGCAGAGCTATGACGATTGGGAGTAGAAGGAGGCCGACCATCATGCAGAGCGCCACAATCGAAAACACGCGCTTGCCGGTTAAAAGGCCCATGGAATACCTCCTTAAATACACTAGCGTTAAATTAGCGGATGTTCACCAGAAGGCTCGACCACCACTCACAGCCTATTTTCGGAATAGGTACCAGTAGTCCAACCCCTGCATATCCATTAGGTAATGGTCAACAAACGTAAAATAGCCGACCGCGATAACAAGAGAGACAATCACTGCAATGATTGGATTATTCAACGCGCTCATTTCCCTCTTCTCCTCTTTACCTGGCCATATCTTGATTGAACTGCGGACCCGAGCCCTGTGGTTTAGGCGAGATTCACGATCTCAGCAGGGACATTGGATTCCGGCAAGCCAGTAAAAAAACCATATGCCGACGGCACAGGTGATGTAGAAAATCATCTTGCCGATTTTTATTTTTATTTCACTGTCAGGTGTAGCTGTTGCCATTGTTCCGTTTACTCCTGCTCGAGAAATAGAATTTACAAAAATCCAAAAACGCGACAGTTTCTTGACAGATATTTCACCCTGTGTTATCAGATTTCGTCGCTTGTGGACGAATCAAACAGGAGAACTCGTGACGAAAAACTCAAAAGTGTTTGACATTATAGTTTTGGCAGGCATGGTTGTCAACATCATTTTGGCCGTGTTTTTGATTCTCTACTACTTCGATTTTCTGTAAATTCATCCGGCTTCCCCTCCTTTGCTTCTCTGATTCCTGTCTTCGAAATGGCGCAGCGAAAACCGATGGTCTCATCTCGAAAATCCGGCATCATCTTGCTTCGACTGGTAATTCGAACATCGCCTCCGGTCGTCGTGTAGCCTCCGCCGCGAAGCACCCGGTAGGTGCCATATTCAGGGCTCGGTGGATTCTCTTCCGGTGAGCTCTTGTAGTAGGTTTCATCGTACCAATCCGCGACCCACTCAATGACATTGCCCGCTCCATCCATCACCCCATAGGGACTTTTGTCAGCCTGAAAACTCCCCACGGACGCGGATACCTCATGTCCATCCTGTACTCGGGCCCAGTTGGCGCCATTGGCCTGCTCTTTGTTCCCCCATGGCCAGAGCCTGCCGTCCGTACCACGCATAGCTTTCTCCCACTCGGCTTCAGTCGGAAGCCGCTTGTCGTTCCAACGGCAGTACTCCGATGCGTCATCCCAGGAAACGTAGACGACCGGTTGGTTTACACCACGTACCTTGCTGCCACTTTTTGCATAGCGCGAAGGCAGTCCCGGTTTTCGATGGCCTGTTGAAGTAACAAATTGTTGATATTGATGGTTGGTTACTTCATATCGATCGATCGAATACGTATCAAGGAAGATGGTCCGCTGCGGTTGCTCGTCGAATCCCCCATCCTCAGTTCCACGAACGAATGGTCCTGCCGGAATCGTCACCATGTCCTCCGGAATAGGGTCCCCTCCAGAAGCGCTATCCCGTTCTGGGTCAGTTTCAGAATTGGCGTCTGACTCCAGCGCTTCATATGGTGTGAGGGTGGTGCCTCGTAAGATAGCGGTGATGGGCATGGCGGCACAAACCAGCACGACGAGCAGAAATACCAGTTTAAATTTAGTTTCGAGCATGTCGGGTTAAGACTCAGGCAGTCCTGTCGCCTGATCCAGATCACTTGCGCAACGAATACCGATCGTCACGTCTGTTCGCCAATGTTTGGCCGCAAATCGCTTTGACAGCCTCGCATTATGCTCGGTTTCTCGCCACGAGCCACCGCGCACGACTTTGAGATCCGCGTTTTCGGACCCTTTGGGATCACGAAACGGAGATTTCTTGTAGTAATGCTCGTCGTAGGAATCTTCGACCCACTCCGCGACGTTACCAGTCATGTCATAGAGACCGTAGGGACTCCGTCCCGCATCGAAGGACCCGGGAGGAGCCAGATATTTATACCCGTCTTCACTGCCGTCGAGGTTGGCGGCATTCGTGACAAACTTGTCTCCCCACGGATATTTTTTCTTGCTCTCGCCACGGCCACCCTTCTCCCACTCAGCTTCCGTTGGAAGTCTCTTGCCGGCCCACTTACAGTAGGCGGCCGCCTCGTCCCAGGTAACACTCATGGCAGCCAATCCCGACTTCATAATCTTCGACTGATCGTCTTCGAACACCTCGATCCTGGGCATCGGGCGCTTGGTCATTTTTGCGAAGCGCATGTATTCCTCTTGGGTGACTTCTTTTTGGTCGAGATAGAATCCTTTCAGGTAAACTTGATGCTCGGGAGCCTCATCCGGATCCCCCTCATTGCTGCCCATCGTAAAAGGGCCTTCGGGGATCTGCACCATCTCCCGACCTTCATCCCCCGTTTTCGTCTTGTACATCGAGAAATCCTGAGCCGGCAAGCCGCTCGCCATCGGTCTGGCTTCCGATTTTGCCGACATGACAAGCTGTTTCATCTGATTTGCCTTATAGGACTCGTAGACCAGCATGCCGATCATGAGAAAGAACGATGCAAACACAAAAATGATGGAACCGACCAAGACGCCCTTGTTTTCCACGGACACCTCTACAACTTGGAGGAATTACCGATAAGACGCCGATTTCACACCCTGTTCCGATGCCGCCTTCCGGGCAGCGCGCACATCGAGCAGCATGGAAATCTGGACGCCAAGGAAGCCACCCATTGCCGCTCCTGCTCCGCCACCGACCCACACCCGCTCCACCCCGGCCAACATCCAGGCCAACGCGCCACCCAGCACCGTCCCAATCAGAATACTGATGAGAAATCGACGCCCACCGAGAAAGCCGATCACCACCCCGAGAACAAGTCCAACAGTTATGGCAACGGGCATCAGCCCACCACCCAAGGTCAGCCCGATCAGAGTACCGACGGTACCCATCACGGTCATTCCTAGGGCAATATCAAACGCTTTGCTCCTCGCCATCGCATCGATCTTTCATGGATCGAAAAGACGGATCGCTACTTGGCCGGAACGGCAATCAGCGGACCAAAATCGATTTCAACACCAGGTGTCGCGATAATGGATATGCCCCAAGCCTTCTCCGCCGGCTCATGCTTGTGAATCCGCTTGAAGTCCTCGTACACATTCACGCGCTCCTCAAACCATTGCCCGATCTCCTTCGTTCCAGTTTGGACGACAATCTCGGAGCCGCTAAACATGCCGCCTTCCGTTAAGGTGCCTTCCGGTTTCGACTCGCTCCACACATATTTCGTGAAGACCGGGATAAAGAGGAGATCGGTATCGAGAGAAGCATAGACCGCGGCCAGCGGTTCAGTTCCGGTCGTTGCTTTGATGAGACGCCAGCGCCAGGTCAAAATTGGATAGGCCTTGGGATCCCAGTCGATTTTTTTCTTCTTGATGCGCTGACCGGCATCTTTCGCCGACAGAAAATTCGTGCCGTACTCCGACCGTACCTTGTAGGCTTCACGGCCTTTCGATTGACTTCGCTGGTTTTCGTGATCCCACTGCGAAGGAAACCCATCTTCTTCCTTCGTCTGAAAATCTTCCAGGACTAATGGTTGCCCTTGGGCAAATGCGGATGGCTGCCACATGCCAAGGCTCATCGACAGGCTGAGAACGATTGCGGCACAATGCAGAGCCCGACGCTTCATATCCTTCATTCCCTTTCTATGTTTCTTGCGATGGGATCGGCGTGAGGAGGGGAGTTCGTTTGTCGTGGAATTCCTCACCCATCACCGGCTGCTGTCCTCTCTCGCACATCCAAAACAGTGCGAGGACCGCCGCCCAAAACACCACCATATTCAGCGTGACCATTTTCGTAGCGAATTGAAGGTCCGGGGTGAAGGCCCATGGTGAAACATCGGCCATCACTTCACTGACATGCCAAGACAGGCGTCCCGATGAGCGAATGTACCCCATCAACCCCATAACCCAACTAAAGGATGCCGCTAACCCGAACAAGCCCACCATGCCGCGCAGCGGGATTTTCCCCCACTGAATGGGGCCATGCACCACCGCTCCTTTAAGCATGAGGCGATTGATCACCACTCCAACAAGGACCACGGTCAACGTGGTGAGCGCTTGGGGACCTGAAAGACCGACCCGAACCTTTGCCGGTAAATAGAAGCCATAGACAGACAGCCAGATGATGTTCAACGCACCCACCACGTATAGTATCGCAATGAGGGCGTTTCCAGTCCTGACCCATGAGATGGTCATGGTTCGATTCGCTCGGCGATAGTACAAAAAGCTGAGCGCAGTGACGAGAATCATAATGTTAACGGCACCATTTTTGGCCGACATGACTCCGTAGTTGCCGACCACGGGATGCTGAGCGCCTCCCATCGCCTTCATTTCACTCGCAGACATCAACAGGGTGTGCGGTGTCAGCCAAATAAAGAGCGCCAGCATCAACAGGCTCAACAAGAGCTGATAGTAAGGCTGATAGCGTTCGCCCCCTTTGATTCGAGCCATACTCTGCCAGAGGTAGTAGTTGATCCCCAGGAATAAGACACCGATCAAGAGTGCCTGGACCACAAACAGCCATGTGAGCAACCCACCCATCATCGTCACACCCATCGTCTGGCGAAACATGAACACCGACTTCATCAACCAGTAGCCGGCAATGGGCATGGGCATGAGCGCGCAGACCGTGACAAACAAGAAGACGTATCCGACCCAATCGAAATAGGCTCGCTCCTCGTCGGTCTTGCTCGTAAAAAACCGATAACAGGCATAGGCCAGCACGACCGCGCCACCGGACATGATGTCCGCGAGGAAGCGATGAACATTGAGCGGGTTCCAGAGGGCAGAATGGAGCAGGTGCCAGGTATTCCCCAAGAACCGCCCCTGCGCATCCACCCCTGCCGGCGACATCATGAAGGCAGACCAAGAGTTTACCAGCGTCAGCAACGCTGTCCCCACAATATTCGTCAGGATGCCGATCGCCGCGTGGATCCATTTCATGCCGCGATCCGTCATCCGATTCCACCCGTAGTAATAGACGATCAGCAGCAGCGTCTCCCCGAGGAACACGGCAGCGTAGGCCGGCATGAAGCCCTTGAACGTCCCGCCCATATAGGTCATGAAACTGGGGTACAGCGTGATGAACATCGTCAACATCGTACTGCCGATGAGCGCCGTCACCGACAGTGCCAAAACCGCCACCTTCGCCAGATCTCTCGCCAGACCGTCGTAGCGAAGGGCCAAGGCCGGCTTCTTCGTTGTCAAACCCAGGAACTCGAGCAGCGCGCAAAATAAAGGAAGAGCGAGCACGAAACCACCGAAGTAGGTATGTTGCTGTGTCACGAACCACACCAGCAACCGACTGTCCAAGGAGCCGATTCGCGGATAAGCCGTCTCATGCGGCGCAGGAGCCGCCGGTCCTTGTGGAGTCCCCTCAGTGCCGAAATACACATCCGTCGAAGATTCCGCAAATGACGGTTCGGGCCCGTTCCACACGCATCCAATGACAATCGCGACCATCGCGATACAGATCGCACCACTGATCGAGAAGCGTTTCAACCGGAATCCTTGCCCCATATACCTACCCCTTCATTCCAGCCTTGCCGATTGCCAACTCCTCAGCCGCACCGTCGGCACTGACCGGTTTTCCAAGAATTCCCATCACAAACGGACAACGCAACATTCCACTCGATAGTTGCGGAGCATGATCATCCTCCACATGGCGACGATCGCCCAGATAATACCCATACAAGCCCATCACCGCCGTCACCAACGCACCCATCACGGCGGCTGAGACCCGCGTAATCGTCGGCTGCTTCGCGACAAATAACAACAGTCCCATCGCCACGAGGTAATAGGTCGAAGCAAAGGCCATCCCAGGCCACCACCAATACTTCAGCAATTCTCCCGGTGCGGTCTGACGGAGAGTGCGAGTCCACGATGTAGATGGGTAGAGCCCGCCGAAATAGGCGCAGAGAGCGAGGCCACCGCCGAGGACCGTCACACTCAACAATTGAGCCAACGCGGCTCCTTGAACATCGGCGATGGCAATCCCCGACAACGATGCAATCGCCCCCATACCAAGACCAACCACAACCCAAGGTCCCAATTGCCCGGCCCTACGCTGCACCAAGGCACGAAGTTGCTCGCCATCAGGGAACGTGAGAAATGGCCGTCCCAACAGGGAGAGCTTACGTACATGTCCGATCTCAAACGCATCGCGCGCGACCGCCGTGCATGAAATGATGATCGCCATCATGGCAGGCCCATCAGGATGTTGGAGATAATCGTAATGCATGATCCACAGCAGGGTTAGCACCAACAGAGAGAGCTGAATGCCATAGATGGCACCGATCCAGCCGGCAAGCCAGCTGATGAGACGCACTCCATCTTGGTGGATAATGACGGACCACGGGGCAGACCGGCCGGCTCGATAGGCCAGGACCGAGGTGACCGTTGCCACCAGACCGCTGACCGTCAACAGTACAAGAGGATCTGCGATTGGAACGAGATGCTTGACGAGGCGATACACCCCGAACGCGATCAGTCCCGGGACCAACATCACGATCCGTTTCTGTTTGCGCACGGCCGCTTCCGTGACCGCCAAACTTAAACTCGGAAGCACCCGCAAGGCCATCCGATGCAACATGATGTTCAAGACTGAGGCAAGAGGACGACGGACTCAGCCGAGGGAATGGCCGGTTTCATTCATTGTCCCTTCTCAGCACTCAGTTTTCAGTCCTCAGCCTTCATTGCTATTTGGAAGAACCCATCCCAAAATACTTCGCCTTCACTTCTTCCATCAGAGACACGGTAATCTGCGACATTCCTCGATCCGCCGCGGTTCGCTCAAGTTCGATCCGAGCCATGGCGCGAACCGGAGCCGGCACTCGTTCCAACCGCCGCTCCGTCTCAAGGTCCCATTCAATTCGCTCTCCGATTGTTGGACGCAACAACGCATCGTATGTGACCACCGATGAACCGCGCTGACGAACATCTTGCTCCACATCTTTCTCAACAAGCGTTGCGATATAGGGCGGCATGCGATCCAGCCGGTGCAATGCCTCATCAGTCCACATCAATCGATCGACAAGTCCCTGCGTCTGTCCCTCCGGCACGTCGATGCCGATTTTCAGGCCACAGCCCTTGCATTCCGACCGGATGAACCATTGAGACGCACCGGTTTCGCCGGCACGTTCTTCAATCCCTTCCGCATGCATCCATCGACCACAGCCGCAGGTCAGCATCTTAATAGGCTACCCAATCTTCCCTGGATAAAGAATATAGAGCATGGTGTAGGTAAAACTCCCCGTGACAAACAAGACACAGTAAATGACCATCGTGAACCGACCGAGCGCGCGATGCCGCCGGGCGCCATTGGGCCAAATCCGTTGAATGGTCATTTCAATCGCGAACACAAATGCGACCACCATGAGAAATGCCAGGTACACTTCCAACTTGCGCATTGAAAAACCGGCGGTCGCCACACGCGAGAAAAATAACCCGAGCACCACTACGGCAATTCCGCTGAAGATGAGCCCGATCTTCTTCCAGGTCGTGAGCAGCCGTGCTTCCCGGAGAGACCGCGCTCCGGAAAGAAACTGTTGGGAGCGAAAGCCCAATACAATCATGTACACCGCCATGATCAGGCCGATGATGACCAGAATGATGTGGAGCGTGAGCACCGGAATAAACACGTAATCATAGAGCGATTGGGAACCGCCAAATCCTTCTTTTCCCTCGACGGCCAGTACGCCGAGCTGTCGGAAGAGATAGTACGCGATGAAGAAGCTGAGCATCGAAATCATTCCCCCAAACATCAACCAATGATGCGCATCGGCGTTTCGCTTGCGGGCTTGGAACCATCCCAGGATGAAGAGGCTGGTAAAGAGTGTGGCCATCAACTGGCTTAAGTCCGCTCCGGTCGTGGCATGAGTCCCAAAGAACCCTGGCTCTCGTAACCAATCCATCGCTACATCCTTCGTCGCTCGTATCTCGCGAAGCGTACCTCGCAATTCGGTCCGCGCTTTGCGAGCCGCACTTCACACTTCACGGCTTACGTCTTTACACCTTGGACCACGGCCGTCTTTTCTAATTCCACGACAGAGCCAAATCCCGCCTTGGTCAGCCATTGAACCGCATCGCTTATTCTGTAGCAACCGCCGCTCTGCGTGTTCACGAGTATATGGACTGCAAATGCCGTCGTCCAAGCCGGACCGGTGCCGGTTTGGTCCAGAAATCGATCCTTAATGATCAACCGCCCCTCTGGCGCCAGTGATGCGAAGGCCTTCTTGACCAGATCCTGATTCATCTGGAACGTTTGATAGTGAAGAATATCCGACATCAGGACCACATCGTACGGTCCCCCGAATTGATCTCTATTGAAATCACCAGGATGCAGCGTGATTCGTGATTCTAAGCCTGCTTCCTTGACTGTTTTTTCCGTTACCTTCAATGTAACCGGCAGATCAAAAACAGTTGCACGCAATTCAGAGTACACCTGACAAAAGGCGATGGCGTTGGTTCCTGCGCCACCGCCCAGATCCAACAGCCGTTCGTTCCCCACGAGATTCAGCCGTTTAGCAAGATCGGGTCCGCTTTGCTGTCCAATGCGATTGAGCACGGCCAACACGTTGCTTCCCAATTCCGGATCGGTCTCGAAGACGTGCCGATCGACTGCCCGTCGCCCCGTTCGAATCGTATCTTCCAATTGCCCCCAATTATTCCACTCCGCATCGTGCAAGAGGAGCAGATGACCGACGTACTGGTCCGAATGCCGGACGAGGTGCTTCAGTGCCGTCGAAGAGTTGCCATACAAGTCGCCCTCCTTTGACAATAACTTCATCGCAACGAGGGCGTTCAACAAGAGACAGAGGGTCGGTTCATCAGCCTGAAGTCGACTCGCGACATCCTTGGCTGTTCTCGGTTTGTCGTCTATGGTGGAAAACAGGTCCAGCTTCACGGCCGTCAAAAGGATTTTGGTCTCCCAATAGTAGCCAAGCTGGAACACTTCCGCGAGTGAGAGTTCTCTTGACACACCAACCCCCTCGAGCATAGAGCTCTGAATCTCAGGATCTTACCTAGATCGGAAAGTAAAAGACAAGGCGCTGAACTCTCTATCGGTGACTGTCGGTGACCAAGAAGGTGGCCCAATAATTAGCGCCGCCTTGATCTTCGGCCGATGTCCAGGCGATACAGTTCCACGAGAAGAGCCTGACCTTGGCCGGGACGATTCTTCTCATGAAGCTGAAATACGGGTAGCGCATTCTCCTTGGTCTGGAAGCCCGTGGAGAGAACTCTCTCGACCATAGGGACTTTACCAGTGGACAACTTCGTCGAGCGCACGTATGTTTCATACATAACACACCGTAAGGTCTGTACACGTGTTTCTGAGTTGACCTAGCGCTGACCGGCGCATGAACAATCAGGAAGGGGCATGGCACGAAAAGCTGACAGCCCTGACCGAAGGAGTTTCGATCCGAATGACAGCGACTTCCACATCAGAGCGAAAGATCCTGATCCGTCGTGGATTGGTCGAAGTTCCTCGAAGATGTCCGCTCAAACGCGAAGAGGGGTGTCTGCGATCTCACGCCGGCAGTTTCTTCGCTTTTCTTCGCTGATCGCCGTCCCGCTCTCAATCACCGTCCCCTCCACAGCTCCAGGCGAAACTTCACCCTTCCAGCCGTCTGATGATCGGGAACGCCGGTCGTCGGATCTCGGTGATCCTCGTGTCGGGAGTAGCTTGGCCAACGCCGTGGTCATCAAGAACGGCAACGTGTGCTTTGTCGCGGACGCGGACGGCATGGTGCCACTGACCGGTGGACATGGGTTCGGCTTGTATTATCATGATTGCCGGTTCCTCAGTGGATACGTCGTTCGGTTGGCCGGCAAGCTTCCGGTCGCCCTGAGCAGTGCGGCTGCGTGCCCTGTTCTTGCAAAGTTCGAGTTGACGAATCCGCGAGTCAGGACATCCGACGGCGAGGTCCTCTGCCAGGATGCGATTGGAATTGCGTGGCAGCGTGTCGTCGATGACGCGCGACCAGCCCTACATGACCGGTTCCTCATCAAGAATTTCGGGCGACGACGAGCGGAATTTCTGCTCTCATTCTCCTTTCGGGCTGCTTTCGAGGATGTCTATGACGTGCGCGATGCGTTGTCGCGGACATTGGGAGTTCTACACCCACCTACGTGGCGGAACGGCGTGCTGGGTTTTTTGTATGAAGGCAAAGATGGGTTCTACCGAAGCCTGGGCATCCAGTTTTCGCCATCCGTGGAAGTGACAGGCGCCCAGACCGCGCACATTCCGATCATGCTTGAGCCGAAGGAAAGTACGGACTTGCGTGTGTCACTCCTCTTGGCGGAGTCTCGAGATCCACATGATGCGCAAGCGAGCGTGCGGCGGCCATCGCTTCCGGAAAAGCCGGACTCCGAGGTTCCCCAGGCCTCGGCGGTCTGGTCCAGCACGCTCCCACGGATCATCAGCGACAATCTGGTGTTGAACAAAGTCATCGCGCGCTCATTCGTCAATCTTGGACTGCTGCGGAGCCAGATCGACCACCTCACGTTCTTTGCCGCCGGCACGCCCTGGTTCGCGACCTTGTTCGGAAGGGATAGTCTCATCGCTGCGTTGCAGACGCTCGCCTACGATCCGAGCGTGGCCGAGCAGACGTTGCGTCTGCTGGCGAAGTATCAGGGCCGGCAGGAAAATTCATGGCGAGACGAAGAGCCGGGCAAGATCCTCCACGAACTACGCATGGGAGAGATGGCCCGTCTCGGCCTCATTCCACAGACCCCTTACTACGGATCGATCGATGCGACGCCGCTGTTTCTCATTCTGATTGGGCGCCATGCCGCCTGGACCGGCAGCCTAGACCTGTTTCACGAGTTGCAAGACTCCGTTGACCGGGCGCTCGTATGGCTTGAGACCACCGCGCATCGATACGGTCACGGCTATCTCGCATACATGTGCCGGTCGGAACAGTCGTCAGCTAATCAGGGATGGAAACCGCTGGATAATCAGGGATGGAAGGATTCCGGCGAGGCCATCGTTAATACGGACGACAGCCTCGCCGCTCCGCCCATCGCGCTTGTTGAGGTGCAAGGCTATGTCTACCGGGCCAAGCTTGCGGTTGCGCAATTATACGAGCGTGCCCGCGACGTGACACGCGCTGCCCGGCTTCGACGAGAAGCCTCTGATCTCCGTGCTCGGTTCAACAGGGACTTTTGGATAGCGGAGCGCGGATTTTACGCCATGGCTTTGCAAGGAGACGGGCGGCCCGCAGCCGTGATCTCATCGAACCCGGGACAAGCCCTCTGGAGCGGGATCGTGGAGGAGAACAAGGCAAAGCGCACGGTGGATCGGCTCATGTCCGACGAAATGTTCAGCGGCTGGGGGATCCGTACACTCTCGGAGAGGGAGCAGGCCTACAACCCGCTGGGCTATCACATCGGCAGCGTGTGGCCGCACGACAATTCTTTGATCGCGATGGGATTCAGGCGTTACGGCTACGATCAGGCAGCCTGCCGGGTGTTCGACGGGCTATTGGAAGCAGCCATGCATTTCAAATCCTATCGGCTACCCGAGCTGTTCGCAGGGTTCAGCCGCAGCGAGTACGAGGTGCCGGTCCCGTATGCCGCCGCCAATCCGCCGCAGGCCTGGGCGGCAGGAGCCGTCCCCTACCTCCTTGAGGCGGTCTTGGGATTGGTTCCCGAAGCGTTCGATCGTCGGCTCCGAATCGTTCGTCCGACGTTACCCAACCCCGTTGATGAACTGCACATTCAAGGGATGGAGGTGGGGCCGGCGCAGGTAGACCTTCGATACGAACGGACCCGGGATGGCACAGTGCACGTCCATGTGCTTAAGGTCGACGGTGCGCTGGATGTGGTCGTGGAGCAAGGCTGAAAACGCGCCAACGCCAGGCGGAGGCTTGGGCCAAAGTCGGAAAGTTGGTACTGAAGATACGGGGTCCGTACTTCACCTTGTACCGCGCAAAAGAGGCGTTGAGCGATCGGAGTCCGGAGGAGTTCGAGCAGCGGGAACTTGATGCCTCATCACCGGGTCTGTTTTCCGGATCTTCCTCAGCCTGACCCTTCTTCGAATTTCCCACGCGACGAGATCAGATTTCCGTTCAAGCTTCTTCCAGCTGGATAGTTTCAACATGGACCTTGGCAACTCCCTGTTCGACAAATCCAAGTTGTTCGGCTGCTCTCCGGCTGAGGTCGATGATCCGCTTCCCAGAATCAGGGTTGTGCCGACTGGGGAAGGGGCCGCGGTCATTCACTCTGACGATGACCGACTTTCCATTTTCGAGATTCGTCACCTGCACGTGAATCGGAAGCGGCAAATACTTATGAGCCGCCGTCAAAGCGTTGGGGTTGAACAGCTCACCGTTGGCCGTCATGTGCCCTCCTGGCTGGCGCCTTGTTTCCTCCCCATACCATGAGGCCCAGCCCGTCTCTTCGTAGGTCTGTGCGTTGACGATGGTCATCGGCACATACTGCTGACCCTTGACGGTGTACGGAGCAGCCTTCACCCGCCCAAGCCTGATCGCCTCCTTGACCGGCAGCCCATCGATGGTCTGGATGTCGTCTCGTATCAATGGATAGTCCAATGGAGCACGCACAACCTCAAAGGTAAACTCCCCGATATGATAGACAAGTTTGGTGGTCTCTTTCGTCAATTCATAGGTACCGCTCACCACCCAGATCGTGCCTTTAACCGTCTTTTTGACGACACGATAGCTAGTCTTGAGAGCCGAGAAAGTCGTCGTAATCACTGAGAAGGACGCCTCAATCACCGAACAGGACGCGAGAGTCAGAATGATGGGAAGTAGGAGCAGTGGCAGGGCGAACCTATTCGGCCGGAGGTGGTCACAAACACTCCCTAAGGTTGAAGAACGGAACTTCATGGCCCTCCTCCCTCGAGGGACCAGTTATCGTCGGCTGTTCTAAAGAGGCAAGGTGATGAATTAAGGATGAAAATGGGCTGGCTCAAACACGAAGGGCAGCGGGTGCTCCGCTGCCCTTCAACTGTACATACGAGAACGAGTCTTGCCTTACTTGATTTCAGCCTTGAGGTTGGCGGTGCCGCCATCGGCCACTTCGACCTCAAACTCTATCTTCTTAGCCTTCCCGGCAAATGGATGCCAGGCGATGACTTTGTGTTTGCCGGCCGGGACATCCTTGATCTCAAAGGAACCATCGTCCTTCACCACGGCAAAATACGGGTTCGACACAGGCAGGAAGAACGACTGCATGAACTCATGCTGGTCGCACTGTAACCGGAAGTACCCTTCCTTCTCTGCACCGCCACGGAAGGTCACCGGCTTATCAAGCTTGTCGCCTTTCTTGGCAAGCCCGATGTTGAAACCGGTTGCTGAAGTGGTGCCCTTTACGGTGAAGCTATGGGGGTTATGGAGCACACCCTGAACAGACTTAGGATCATCCGGGTCAGCATCCGTGTTCTCCACCTTGAACGGACGGGTGTTGACGACGATGCCGCTGAACGGCAAAAATTCGCAGAACGCGGCCGTGACTTCCGTGCCGCCATAGCCGTCCATAAACGCCTTGTCTTCAACGTCGGTCACGGCAACCACCGCGCCCTTCAAACCACCGTCTTTCCCGACTTCGATCTGTTTCAGAAACCGCTTGTCCCCATCCATCAAGCTCTTGTTGGGGTTCTTAGGGCAGAACTTGGGATTCGGGAACTTTGAAAAGAGAAACTCTTTTTGCTCCGCCTTACCGGCATACGTCACCTTTCCAGTGATCGTTCCACCCGCGTACGAGGTGAGAGGCGCCGCGACCAACGCGACGGCTGCTACACCAAACATAATTGTTAACGCACTCTTCATTGGACTGCCTCCTTGTGATTGACCAACATCCTAGTCCCTGACTTACCCGTTTCTCTCTCTTGCATCACACCAAAAAAGCACTGTCGAACATCCTCTTGTCGAAGACATGATCATGACGTGATGGAGACCGAGTATGTATATGAAATATTACAACCTCCTGTCAATCTCAAACAAGGGTCCCGCCAGAGCATATTTCTCCTAGCGACCTCCCTAGGAGTTCTGTACAATCGCGGCGACAATGGGAGGGATGCTCCATGGAACAAGAAGCCAGCGTCGATCAGAAAACTCCCTCTCCTAAAAAACTCTACAGCCCTCCAACCCTTGTAGAATATGGCGACGTTGCTAAATTGACTCAAGGCAGCCCGAGCGGAATGTTTCCGGATGGCATGCCGGGAATGTTCATGGGGATGGGGATGTGCCTTTAGCCGGGGGCTGACAGAAGCCACTTTCTATTCGTCATATCCAACTCTTTGATACTCGAAGGCTTCTCCTTTGTCACTTGTTGTCGATGAGCATCGCCATTATCTTCAGGACCATATACGCCTCGCAGCATTTCGTCAGGCGATTCGAGAATTGGTTGTACCGGGATCGGTTGTCGTTGATCTTGGATGTGGAACCGGAATTCTGGGCCTCTTAGCCTGCGAAGCTGGGGCCAAGCGTGTCTATTCGATCGAGGAGACCAGCCTCATCGAATTGGCTCGTGAGATCTGTCACGCCAACGGATTGACAGACCGGATTCGTTTCATTAAAGAGCTTTCGACCCATGTCGATTTGCCTGAGCCGGCCGACGTGATCCTCGCCGACCAAATTGGGCATTTTGGATTTGAAGCCGGCCTCTTTGACTATTTCAGTGACGCCCGCCGTCGGTTTCTCAAGCCGAACGGCGCAATGATTCCCGGGCGCATCACGTTCTGTCTCGCTCCCGTAGAACATGAAGCCCTGTGGCAGCAAGTCGAATTCTGGAACCAGTCTCACATGGGATTTGATGTCAGCCCGGCTTGTTCCATCGCCGCCAACACGGGCTATCCGGTCAAATTGATGCCTGAACAGCTCTTGGGGCAATCGGTGGAACCGCTCTCAATAGACCCCAGTGTCGGTGGTTCCCAACCACTTCAGTTCCAATGCAGGCTCTCGATCAGCAAACCCGGGACCCTGCACGGCCTGGGCTGTTGGTTCGTGGCTCACCTGTCTCCCTCTGTCACCATAACCAATTCACCACTGAGCGAACACCGCATCGATCGGCGCAACGTCTTCTTTCCGATCGACCGGCCGATTCCTGTCCAAACTGGAGATTCAATGACCGTTACCATGCACATTCTTCCCGTTCAAAGTGCGGTCACGTGGACGATTGAAATCCATAAGAATAAAGCATCGGCACCAGAACCTATGCGCTTTACTCATAGTACGCTCAAAGGCATGCTCATCTCACGGGAAGACTTGCAGCGTACTCACCCAGCCTTCGTCCCGACCCTCAGTCCACGGGGCGCCGCACGTCTCACTGTGCTGACGCTCTGCGACGGACAGCGACCATTAGCGCAGATCGAGCAGGAAGTGCTCCGTCGCCACCCTAACCTGTTCGCTTCGCTACCCAGCGCAGCCACGTTTGTTGCCGAAGTGGTCACCAGGTACTCCACATGACCGTTGAGGCGCTTCTGCGGAACTCCTGCGTGCGGTATCGCGCGTACGGCCATATTCTGAATTGTAGTTCGCCGCTGCATGAACTGGTGCAATCCGCGACTCCAGCTGCCTCAGAACCGGCTGACCTACACATCGTGTTTTGCTCATCTGATGAACACATTCCTACGCCCACATCCTGGTACTTGACCGTGTCGCTCGCAGACGGCACACCCTGGTTGCGCTGTGCCAAGATCGCCGCAGGCTATCTCTTGCACTTTCCCGATCTGGCCGGTTTCGTGTTTTCTCCATCGGACAGTTCCATCCGCTGCATCCCGCATCGGCACACACCTGCTCACACCGTGAACCATTTGTTCCTGGACCAAGTGCTCCCCCTCGTGCTGAACTATCGAGGGAAGGAGGTGTTGCATGGAGCCGCGGTCGCCACACCCTATGGTACCTGTGCGTTCCTCGGTCCGACCGGAAGCGGGAAATCCACCTTGGCGGCGAGTTTTCTCTCCGCGGGATATTCCGTATTAGCCGATGATTGTGTCGTCCTCGAAAGATACGGCGAAGACATCGTTACGATCCCCACCTACCCTGGGCTCAGACTTTGGGATGATGCAATCGCCGCGCTCTACGGCACAACGGGAGCTTCTGCGCCGGTGGCGCACTATACTCCGAAACAGCGTTTCACCGCTGCGGCCTCCGCCACATCCATATGCCCTCCCGCCATTTCGTTAGCCGGGATCTACGTGATCGAAACCAGCAGCCCGCCACAGGCTGCCTCAGCCATCGCCCTTGAGCGGCCGACTCTTGCTCAGCGGGAGGCTCTCATGACGCTCCTCTCGCTGGCGTTCAAACTGGATATTGAAGACCGATCCATGTTGGCCCGCGAATTCGACTTTCTTCATCATCTCGTCGCTCGGGTCCCTGTTCGTCGCTTGATCATTCCGGACTCATTCGAAGCTCTGCCCCACGTGCGGGCGGGCATTCTCCACGATCTGAGAACAGCATGTTGACCTTGCCGTTCGTACATTCTTTTCTGACGGCCCTTTTGACGGATACCTGGTCTGAAACAAACCAACCTGCCCTCGTCCCACACGATGCTTGGGAGACCGTCGTTGAAGAAGCCATCACGCAACGAATGGCCCCTCTCCTCCTTTGTTGGCTCAGCCATCCCACCCACCGACATGAAATCCCTCTCCGGTTACTGAATGTTCTCAAGCAACAGGTGGCTCTGCACACAGCCTGGCATTTGCTCTTGGTAAAACAACTCCGAGACATCCTGGCTACGTGTGAACAGCAGGGCATTGCCTGTGTTCCAATTCGTGGACCGGTGTTGGCCGAACACTTGTATGGTAATGGCTCGACCCGCCAGATGGATGATCTGGACTTCCTCGTTCATCGCGAGGATCTCACTGCGCTCAAGGACATCCTCCAGCACCTTGGCTATACGAACCACGAACATCGGCCTGGCTTTCTAGAGACCTTCTCCTATTCACTGGAATTCGTTCATCCAAATCATGGTTTCCTGGTGGAACCTCATTGGACTCTGGCTTACCCACCGTTTATCGGCGTTGCCGCCATGGAACCGGTGTGGACACGGGTCAGGAGACAGCAATGGGCAGGGGGCAATACCTGGGCCCTTAGCAATGAAGATCTTCTGCTCCATCTCTGCCTTCACCTCCATCATAAAGGGCGGCAGGCTCCGCTCCTGTGGTTTTATGAGTTGCATAGCGTGATCCAGCGGCAGAGCTCAACGCTCGACTGGAACACCCTCATGCATCAGGCGCGGCTCATGGAGCAGACTCAGGCAGTCTATGACGTCCTCACGATCGTGACGGAAACTTTTCATTCGCCCGTACCTGAAGCAGTGACGAGACAGCTCGCCACCAACGTGCACGGTGCTTCTTCGCCTTTGTCGTTGATGGGCTGCAATCAGATCCTCGCTCGGTCGTCTCTCAGCGGACGAGAAGAGCTTGTACTTCTCTGTTCTCTTGAAAGCCTTCACCAACAATTCCACTACCTCTCCGCCCTCCTCTTTCCCTCTGCCCAATTCATGACGCGGCGATATGGAGCCTCCACTCGCATAGGTCTCATCGGATCCTACCTCGCTAGATTCTTCCATATAGGGGCTGAAGGCCTTCGCTGTGCCGTCGCATGGATCGGCACCATCGTCGCCACAGGACCGAGCTCATCCCTCCGCCGATAGATTTCATGTTCTGAGCAGGCGATAATCCCGCGCATCCTTTTGCGCGAATTCTTCGTCGAGTGCAGGGAGAGTGCTATAGTGATGACCGGTTCACGGATCACCACCTCGATCACCACCAGCAACATTCTATGGAGACATCCTCTCAGCTCGTCGCCTCGGCCATTGACCCTAAACTAGTGGCTCGAGTCGCCAAAGGCGAAGTCCACGCCTTTAACCAGCTCTACGATCAATCCAGTACTGTGCTCTTCAGCCTGGCACTGCGTATTCTCGACAACCGTGAAGAAGCAGCCGACGTTCTTCAAGAGATCTACCTCAATGTCTGGAGAAAGGTCGTTCGTTACGATGTCGGTCGAGGCACTCCCATCGCCTGGCTCATCACGCTGACCCGCAACCGGGCGATCGACCGATTGCGGGCACGCGGCCCTCGTACCCTCCGCCAGATGGCCCCGTCCATGGATGACGCCCAGCGGAGCCAAGTTGCCGACCCAAGTTCCGATACTTTTGATTCACCGGCCGACCAAGAGTTGCGAAATCTGGTCCGAGCGGCGTGGGTGAGCTTGCCGCAGGTCCAACAGCAGGTGATTGAGCTGGCTTACTATAAGGGCTTTCCCGATGCGGAGATCGCGGCGCATTTGAATCAGCCGGTGGAAGCGGTGAAGACTTGCATCGCCCTCGGCATGTCGCAACTGCTTGAATCATTGCAAGCATCTTGGGAAGAAGCGGAAGCGGTATGACACATCACGAGTTGGAAGCCGCTGTTCCGCTCTACGCGATCGGAGCGCTTGAACGGGTTGAGCGGCAGGCCCTGGAGGCCCATCTGCTCGCAGGATGTATCCCTTGCCGCACGAGGCTGAAAGCGTATCAGTCGGTAGCAGTGACGTTGCCGTTCGGGCTCGTCATCACGACTCCTCCCCGAACCTTAAAGAATAGGATTCTGTCGTCCCGTGTGTCGTCCCCCGCCACTGAGTCAGAAACCCCATCACGGTCCAAGCCAAGTCTTGAGCCGGGCGAATGGATGAATCACCTCTTCCCGCCGTCATCTCCACCTGCCACACCATTCGGCTGGGCGTTGGGAATGGTCATCCTCGTGGTCCTGATCATGCTGTCGTTTTTTGGATGGAACGCCTCCACCCAAGTGACCGAAGACATGGAGAAGGTGGCTCAACTACAGTCTCAAGCGGTAGAAACTGGCTCTAAGCTGGCAACTCTCCAACAGCAGCTCAGCGAACGCGAAGAAATACTCACGCAGATCCGGGAAGAACTTCAGCGCCGCATGGCCGAACTCGCAGAGGTGAAAGACCAGTTGATTCAGCGGGAAGCCGAGTTAGAAGAACTGAAAGTAATGCTGGCTCAGAGAAGAGGCCGATGAGTGCAAACTCCATAGGTTAAACCATCGACCCCTCTTTCTCCTACTCTGCTGCTCCTCCGCCTTGAAAACCAATCCGCTCTCACGCTGCTTCCCCTCTTCTGTCACTCTCTCCAGTTCTCATGCTAGTATGTGCAGCGATCAGCAAGGACTCCTCGACCGCACACTCGATGCAACAAGCACACGATTCCCACTACATGGAGCTGGCGCTTCAGCAGGCGAAGCTTGCAGCGCCGATCGGGGAAGTCCCGATCGGCGCAGTCCTCGTGCACAACCAGGAAGTGATCGCGGCCGGTCACAACTACCGGGAAATTTCGCAGGACCCGACAGCGCATGCGGAAATGATCGTGATCCGGAAAGCGGCTGAACGGCTGCAGACATGGCGCCTCACTGACACAACATTGTACGTCACGCTCGAACCCTGCCCGATGTGCGCTGGAGCAATAATGCAGGCCCGCATCGCGCGGCTTGTGTTCGGGGCTTGGGATCCCAAAGCCGGAGCTTGCGGATCGATCTTTGACATTCCAGCCGAGCGCCGACTCAATCACCGAGTGCAAGTGTTGGGAGGCCTGCTCGAACAGGAGAGCCGCGAGCTCCTACAGAAGTTCTTTCGAGCTCAAAGAAGTGCTTTTTCGGAGAGCGCTCCCCCAAAGTCGACCGCCTAGCACCGAAACCAAACCGGCAGGCATTTTCGGCACCGGAAGAACATGCGCCCTCCCCCGTCTGTTTGTGGGATCATGAATTTTGCTTTGGACGGATCAATCTGGCTATACTCGCTCCGACCATACCTCTAGTTCGGTGGTCATGCCTGCTGTCTTCCTGCATACGTGCCCTTGGAGCCTCGGCTTCCTGGACTACCGAGATCGTCTTCCATCTCAGCCTCGAAGATGCTGCTCGTTCATCACGTAAGAGCGCACTCAAACCGGAGGCCGCGATATGAGCATGCTTATTCGGCGTCGAGTGTTGTGGGATCACCTTCGCAGCGCACTGTGGGTCATGCCGACCGTCTCCGTTGTGTTTTTCCTGGTGGCGGGAATGGTCTTATCCCACGTGCCGATTGGCGACGATTCGTCTATACGGTGGCTGGTCTTCCAGGGCACGCCCGAGGACGCTCGCCAAATGCTGATTGTGGTGTCGTCCACGATGATCACAGTGACCGGCCTGGTGTTTGCTCTGACAATCATCGCCTTGCAGATCGCCTCGAACCAGTATTCACCCCGGCTGTTGCGCAATTTCATGCGTGACCGCGGGACGCAGTTCGTCCTGAGTGTCTTCGTGGGCGCCTTCGCCTACAGCACGGCAGGTTTACATACCGTCGGGGTGCAGAACCCCGACGCGGCGGCATTCATGCCCCGCCTAGCCGTCTCCGGATCGCTTGGGCTCGCGCTGGCAAGCTTGGGGGTGCTCATCTACTTCATCCATCATCTTTCTTCCTCGATTCAGATCGACACGATTATGGGCATGATTGTGCGGGAAACTCTGGAAGTCATCGACAACCTTTATCCTGATCGGCTCGGCTACGAGGAACCCGAGGAGCGCTGCCCGGATCCACCCGCATGGGCCGTCACCGTTCCCTCCGACCAGTCCGGCTATATCCAAGATGTCGCACCTGAAGTGCTCGTCCAAGCAGCTGTGAGGCAGGACGTGGTGATCCGGCTCATCAGGATGGTGGGGGACCATGTCATCGCCGGGACACCAATCGCCTGGGCTTGGCACAGATCGGCCGATCATGCACCGCCCGAAGCTGTCCTGCGAGAGGCAATCCGCAACTCCATCCAGGTCGCTTTCGAGCGGACTATGCTGCAGGATGTTCCTTTCGGCATCCGCCGCTTGGTCGATATTGGCAACAGGGCACTGTCAGCGGCAATCAACGATCCCTACACAGCGACCCAAGCATTGCATCACTTGGCGGTGGTCCTCTGCGTCCTGTCTCGCCGGCGGTTGGGCGACCGGCTGTATCAGGATGAACATGACACGGTGCGCGTGGCTATACCGTTCCCTACGTTCGCCGACTATTTGCGACTCGGCACAGAGCAGATCCGGCGGTTCGGGGCCAGAGAGCCGGCTGTCGCGCGGGGTCTGGTCCGGCTCCTCAAAAACGTTGGCAGCAGCGCGACCAGCAAGGATCGGCGGGCCGCCGCCGCCAAAAACATTCGCTTGGTGTTGGAGGACGCCACCCGCGAGGCTACCCAACCGGCCGATCTAGAGGGTCTGCTGGCAGAGGGAGCTGATGCCCTCAGCGCGCTCGAGGCCGACCGTCCTCAGTTGGTCCCTGGCTCAGTTCGTGATTTGACCCTGTAGGGCTGTGTGTGGTCGCAATGACTTTGCATGTAGATGATGATTCTCGTCAAAAACAGGCTCAGGACATTTCCTCAGATCTGGCTAGACCTATGGTCCGGCAAAGAGATCTTGACATCCTTCCTTGCAATGTATAATCAGGCACTCTGATCACATAAAGTCACGCAGGAAGTGTGGCGATGGGTGCTTGGGATTTTGGAACAATCGTGAGATTTCTCACATTATATGTCATGGCCTTGATCTGCCTACCACTCGCAGGCTGTTCGCTGATCGAGTCGCCGAAGGAAGGAACGAAGGCCCGCTCCCCTATTCCTGCTCAACCAGCAAGCGTGAACGTAGCGAGCGAAGACAATTACACGGAATCGTGCCGCGCAAAAGGTGTTCCGGTTCCACCTGATTGGAAGCAGTCTTCATCTGAATGGGAAAGTCACGGCAACCTCAGCACCATATTGTTGACGCCGAATACGCTGGAAAAGGTTACGGTTGATGAAACAACGTTCGCGAGCGTCTGGTCGTACGCCTCGCCAGATGTGAGAGGTGCTTGCATTGCGTTGGGAAGGAATGGCGGATCGTTCCAGGTCATCTGTCAGAGCGCCACGACCGGGTACGCCTGTTTTTGGGGGAACAATCCTCGCTCACCAAGCACAAGCTGGAACCCAGAGACGGCTCAAGTTTCCATCGCCTCACTCAACGATCCGGCCCAGGGATTTGCTGTGGACACCGTGCCCTGTACGGAATGCCACCGCGGGAACAACGTCTTCTTGTATGGGCCTGACGATCCCACATGGGCAACGGTGTTGAGACCGGAACATGCGCGCCCCACATTTACCACTCGCGTCGAGCACTCGTTAGACCACGGACAACTCACGTTCGGCGCGACCACAACTACCTACCCACGCTTCATCCCCATCGGAGGAAAATCTATGACCCTGAACAATCCGCTGCCGACTACGCCAGGCTGTTCAGGATCCTGCCACGAGTCTCATTTCGAGATCCTCGAAAAAAATCATACGGTCGAAGGATACGTGCGGATACCGCGACCCATGGGTCCCAAGTGCGCGGCCGACTCCCCGCCGGATGACCCGACAAAGAATTGTTATCAACATTGAACGATCAAGACCCCATGCGGAAAGGGTGCAAACCTCAATCGACGCACACCCACACCTAGTGAGCAATAGATCCCATCTGTGAGATGTCCTACGGAGATAAAACTGGTACCTCCCGCGGTGCGGGTACTCGACGACTGTGACCACACATTCCACTGACGCCCACAGAGGATCTGCACCTGTTGAAGCGGGATGGGGTCAACTCACCTGTCGGCAAACATCGTCTCTTCACGGCTTCTGTGGCTTCGCAAAGGAGGAGAATTGGACTTCAGTGGCCATCAATTTGCCATCTTTCTTCGTGACATCTATCGCGACTCGGTCGCCTACCTTAGGAACGTTCCCTCCACTCCCTTTTCCTTTATTCCGATATTTTGTCTCGGCGACTGTGGGGATTGAGACTGTCTTCCCCTCTGTCGTCAGCACTTGAATCTCAGCAGTATCGATGGCGGTGATTGTGCCAAAGACGTGCTGCCCTTCCCCGTGCGCGGCGGCCATCCCGGGTAATGTTGCAGTCATCAGCAGGACCAGTATTCCTACTCGCTTCACCATGTTGGTCAGCATTTTGCCTCACTTAATGATGCGGTGCGGGAGAGTGTGGAGCAAGTTCTCCTCCTTGCAGAAAGCGGTCGATTTGTTCCTGCTCTTCCCGCGCCGCTTGACTCGTGGGGTTATACCTCTCCATTTCTTCCAATTCCTTGGTCGTAATGCTGGGGAGATGACGAATAAAATGCACCAGCTTCCAACTATCGAGATCTGGTTCTGAACGGCCTTTCCCCCATGCGGGCATTCCGGTAAATCGAATGCCATTATGGATGATATAGTACAGCTCTCCATCGGAAAAGGACTGCGTCTCTATTTTAGTCAGGTCGGGTGTTCTTGGATAGAAGTTCTGTCCGATCAGGGTAGAGCCACTTCCATCATTCCCGTGACAGGTCGCACAGTGGTCCGCAAAGTGAACCCGCGCTTCTGCAAGCACCTCGTCTGAGGCGACAACGGGGTTGCTCATCTGCCTCTGGGCTGCTGGCATTGCCAGGTGCCTGAGCTGGCGCGCGAACAGAACCTCGAGCTTCATTGGCTGTTCCGTCGCACTAAAACCTGATTGCAGGACGAACCACAGCGCTGCAACATTTCCTGTCACAACAATCATTGCCATCGCGAGCAACGCCCCGACACCTTTGGTCATTAATCGACGCTCCCCGGTTGACCCTTGCTACGATGATGGCCCCCTAGAACCTTCGTGATCCCCTCACGTTCGGAGGGGACTTGAGAATCGACACCCAAGCCTCACGACATGTGATCTCAAGCGGATGAGGCCAAAGCCACACACACACGAGCTGCTAGATTGTGGGGCACCGTTGCTTCCGCGATCGTGCCGCACTCATCTGGACGCGTGCGCCCTCGGTTGCGTGTTGCGCGAACTACCTGCCTGCTCGCGTTGCCGGTGGTAGGGATGGATGTCAATCATCACATTCGCCTCGTCTAACTCTGCTCTTACTAAAGCTCCTTCTTTAAGCGCACCAAGTTTGGTGCCCGCTAAAGAGTCAACTGAATACGACTCCAATCCTTCACCAGTATAGATCTCGACGACCTCCCAGAACGGATCCGCATAGGCAAGCTTCCCAACCACAACGCGATGACGATGGATAGGACGGCTTGGATCGTGAATGTCCAGCAGAACATTCGATTCATCCACCGTCACGGTCACTTCATCACCCACCTTGGCTTCGTGCAGTCCCATACGTTCCGCCTTCTTTACGCTGACCCATCGCGGTGCCACTTTCTTGCCTGAAGTCCCTTGTATATCAAGGTACATCAGCCCCGATTCGATCTTCGTAATCGTAGCTGGTACATTCCTATGGGTATTTGGCCCGCCGAGATCCGCATCGTGGGCGATAGCCTGTGACCCTAGTAGCAGGAACGCTAAGCAGATGGGCGCGTAGGATATGAAATGTTTTCTAGACATAACATTCCCTCCTTCATTGGATTATTCATCGACTTGGGATCACGCTGGTGTTTTCCCAGCGTGGTTCTGGACCGACCTTGCCGATTGCAGAATAGGGAATCATCCGTGGCACAGACAGTGATGGCGGTAGACTGATTACGGGCGGAGCTTCTGTGACGACCTTGCTCGTTCCAAAGCCTCTTCAATGAGAAGAAACTGCCGGGCGCGAATAGATTCGCGTGGGAACTGAGATCACATTGGTTGGTGCTGAGACTACCACGATACCTGGCGTACGCGGTGAAAGGGATGAGGAGACTAGCAATCACAAGTCTCATCACGCACCTCTTCGCAGATCGTTAGCCTAAACCTCTGTTGAGCACAACGTCAAGGAAGATTGTCGGACCCTGATAGGAAGACTCGCCAAGCCGTGAAGAAAGGGACGGCATCACCCAACGCGATCATGGAAACGTTGAGCAAGCTCCAACCGTTGCTGTAGCCCCGCTGGTGCCGCCGACCGGGTCCGACGAATTCATCTTCCCCACCCACCGCCTCGGCCTTACCGAAGCCGAAGCCATACGCCTGTTCTAGGCCCAGGTTGAACTCATCCCCTTCTCTCTCATAATCCCAAACGCTCACACGCTGGACGCCGTTGAGGAAAGGTCTTGACTGTATTCAAGGATGAGCAGCGTGGCGAAGGATTCGGCATTGTGCTAGGATGACCATGTCAATGGTCAGATTCAAATCAACGAGGTACCGCATGCAAACCGTCAATGCCTCCACATTCAAGGCCAAATGTCTCGCCTTGATGGATGAGGTGGCGCGCACCGGCAAGCCTCTGTTAGTCACGAAGAATGGGAAGCCGATTGTCGAACTACGGCCCCATGCCGGTAAGCGGCCACGGTCGCCTTTCGGCATGCACAAAGGATTGATTGCAATCAAGGGCGACATCGTCTCGCCGATCGATGTGGAATGGGAAGCGCTCAAATGATCCTGCTTGATACCCATGCCCTGGTGTGGATGGACACCGATGCCTCCGATTTGGGTCGCACAGCTCGTCACCTCATCAAACAGGCGTGGCGAGTTCAGCAACTTGCCGTCAGCGCGGTCAGCTTCTGGGAGTGCGCAATGCTGCACGCACGAGGACGCATTATGCTTCCAGAATCGCCCGCATCCTGGCGCGCAGATTTGCTGCAAGCCGGCCTGATTGAGTGGCCGGTCGACGGCGCCATCGCCATCCTCGCTGCGGATCTTGCCTCGCTTCACAAGGATCCCGCTGATCGCTTCATTGCCGCGACCGCTATCGTGCATCGCGCGACGTTGATGACCGCAGACGAACGCCTCCTTGAATGGCAACACACCGTGAGGCGGCACCACGCAGGTCGATAAGCCCATAAGCTCATGCCGTTGGACAACGACTTGGATGAAGCACCGTCTGTTGCGCGGGAACGATCAAAGAGGTCAGGAGCCCTTTCTGACCAATGGAGGCCGATTCATAGAGGCAATGTGGCAAGCTCGAACCTCCTCCTGCGCCATGCACGGTGCAAGGTCAGACCCCAACGGGGGCTTCGGCTGCGTTTCCCCCGGCGTGTTTTCCGAGGAACTGCTAGAGAAGATCCTCCGGGCCGTATCCGTCCAGAAATATGCCGACACCGTCCTTGACGTGGCGCACGCTATTGGCGTGTCCCCTACCGAGATCTCGCCAAAAATCGTGGAGCTGACGGCCGCGAAGCTGAAGGAGTTTCAACAGCGATCACTGGAGACTTTCAGACCATTTGCACTCTTCCTCGACACGATCCACCGAGGTGGTGAGGCGGTTCTTGTGGCCCTGGGGCTGGACATGGCCGCGGAGAAGATGGCCCTCGAGTTCTCGCAGGGGTCCTCAGAGAATCAGGAAATCTGCAAAGCCCTGTTCAGGGGACCTGGATCATCGGGGCTCGGCATTCTCTCGACGGATCCTCTTCGTCACCGATGGCGGCAGGGGGCTGATCAAAGCACTCCGGGCCAGATTCGGCAAGAAGCTGGTGCATCAGCGCTGGACCATTAGATAAGAGCCGGAACCTCCAACGGCACCTGACCAAGCCCTCTCGCCGCGAGGCGCATTGGCGACTCATGACAGCCTTGGAGCAGACACGTTATGCCAACACCAGGCGGATGCTCCTGGAGTTGGAGGGGTGGCTGCGAACCACGAACGAGTCGGCGGCGAAGTCGCTCCGGAAAGCTTTCGAGGAACTCTTGGTGCTTCATTGGCTCCAGATGCCGGCCGTGCTCCGCAAGACGCTCCCGTCCACAACCCGATTGAGAGCATGTTCTCGTTGGTCCAGCACAGCGAGCGGAACATCAAGCGAACACGGGGCAGCCTCATGCTGCAGCGATGGTTGGGGACCGTGCTGCTCGCCTGCGAAGGCCGGTTCAGGAAGGTGAACGGCGATGCCCAGACCGTACAGGTCATGGAGATGATTGAGGCTGAACAGGCAGAGCCGCAACCGGCTTCGATGAAGAAAGCGGCGTAACCATAACCATGGAGCGGCTCAGAAAATTTCAACGGACATCTTGATAATTCCACGCGGAACGCCATCCATCAGAACAGCATATGCGATCGTCCAATTGATTCAGCTTCTGGCGTGACCCTTACAAGCTCTTGTGAAGTGGTACGATTTATGACCATACGCAACTCAGGAAATCCTCACACCTCTGTATTAGGAGAGTAATAATTATGACTCCCAGACTTCTTCATATTCTCGTATGCGTGGCGGCTCTATTCAGTGCCCTGTTCTTGGCGCAAGCCGTTGATGCTCAAGAGCCGACGAAGTCTGAACCCACCTATGCATGGCAACCAGGGCCGTTTGAAGCCCAGTTGGGAGATCAAGCCACACTCAAGGTGCCTGAGGAATTCGTATTCTTAGGGCCTCAAGATGCACAGCGGCTCTTAAAAGATATGGGCAACTTTCCATCTGGAGAAGAATTGGGACTAGTCGCCGGTGGTTCGGAGGGGGAAAATTGGTTTGTCGTCATCCGATTTATAGATGCCGGCTATGTTCAGGATGACGATGCCGCAGATTGGGATGCCGAGGAGATGTTGGCCTCAATCAAGGAAGGGACGGAGGAGGCCAATGCAAAGAGACGAGAGAGTGGGATCTCCCCGCTGACAATCCGGGGTTGGGAGGAAAAACCCCATTATGATAAGGCGAATAACAAGGTGGTGTGGGCAATTTCTGCTGACCAAGGGCAGGAGGCCATCGCCAATTACAATACCCTGGCACTCGGGCGACATGGATACATGAGCATGAATCTTGTCGCGGATCTCAATCAATTGTCCAAACTGAGAAACTATTCTGCTCTGCTCCTCTCCAATCTCAATTTTGTGACCGGCAAGCGATATGCTGATTTTAACAGTACGACGGACAAAGTGGCGGCAGTTGGCTTGGCGGCACTCGTGGCTGGCGCGGCGTTTAAATCCGGGCTGCTGGCAAAACTGCTCGTGCTGCTCATCGCATTCAAGAAGGTCATTGTGATCGGCGCCGTCGGTATAGCCGCATGGGTGTGGAAGCTCGTCAAAGGACGTTCATCACCCAAACCGAACCGGCAGAGTACGGAGCTATGAAGACGCTCCTTGCCCTGCTGGCAGGCGCAAAGTTCGGAAAGGTCTTACTGACATCCGGCACGATGCTGTTGTCAGTGGTGACCTATAGTTTTCTCTACGGGTGGTGGTACGCCACGGGACTGGTTGGTCTGATCTTCTGCCATGAAATGGGCCATTTTGCTGCGGCTCGTCAGCGGGGATTGCACGTTGGAGCACCAACCTTTATTCCCTTCGTCGGAGCATGGATTCAGTTAAAAGAGCAACCGATGGATGTCGAAACGGAAGCCTATGTGGCGATGGCTGGCCCAGTGGTCGGGACGTTCGCGGCCATGGCCTGCTACTATGCAGCCGACTTCTACCAGAGCCCACTATTACGGGCGTTGGCCTATGCCGGACTTATGCTAAACCTGTTTAACCTGATTCCCTTATCCCCTCTTGATGGCGGACGAATTACCTCAATAATTTCTCCTAAAACCTGGTGGATTGGGGCCCCCATGATTGTTATGCTCTTCATCTGGAATCAGAGCCCAATGCTTTTGTTGGTGGCTCTCCTGGCGATACCCCACTTGCTCTCGACATTCCGACAAAGCGAATCGTCCTTACCTGCACGATATTATGCTGTGCCTCAATCCACGCGGTGGAGTTATGCGGCCTACTATCTGTTACTCACAGGATTTCTCGGTGTGATGACCTACGAAACTCATCGGGCAGTCGGCCTCTAACCGAATCATCTTCGCCAAAGCTAAGGAGTAAGAGTTCTTGTTTACACCTAAAAAATAGGTGCGCGGTCTGCGGGTGTTCTTGACCAGAAAGTTACGGTGCGGTGATAGGAGATCTAATTGGATCAGACGGTTTGTTGGACATGTCCAACAAGTCTTAGTCACCCCCTAAGATCAGGATCTGGCTAAACCGGAATTCTCTAGTCACATCGAGGGTGG
The DNA here is from genome assembly GCA_029194665.1 of Nitrospira sp. NCBI lineage: Bacteria > Pseudomonadati > Nitrospirota > Nitrospiria > Nitrospirales > Nitrospiraceae > Nitrospira > Nitrospira sp. Next base: position 137,274 of record JARFXO010000006.1, read on the forward strand.
TCGACGATTGCTGAAATGACTATTGCTTGCCTTCCATGGTGAACGCCTCATGCCTCGCATTCCTCGCGGATCCAGCGCTGGCCACGTCTATCACGTGTTGAACCGTGGCAACGGTGGAGCCGTCGTCCTTCAGAAGGACGCCGACCATGCCGCCTTCCTCGATCTGCTCGAGGCAGCTAAAGTCCGACATCCCGTCATGATTTTCGGCTTCTGCCTGATGCTCAATCATTTTCATCTGGGTGCAGTAAGCCACCAAGGCAACCCTCAGCCCGTTCGTGTAATGGTGAATGACCAGTCATGTCCGATACTACCATCTGCACTACCGCAGTCATGGACATGTCTGGCAAGATCGCTTCAAGAGATTTCCCATTCAACAGGACGATCATCTACTCACCGTCCTGCGCGATATCCTGCTTAATCCCGTGCGTACCAAGTTAGTCGATCACGCTCGAGGGTGACGCTGGTCGCATCCACACGTCCCACCACTCACCGATCCCCCTCCCCATCTCAGTGCCGACGGAAGAGCCGTTCTTACTCGACCCGCCACTCTCGCAGACTGACCTAATCACCCTTCGTACCTGCCTGAATCGTCAGCAGCCGTTCGTTGAGCGGACCGGCAAGCAGGAATAACCGCCATGCTCGACCTCTCGTCCACACTGCGCCGGAGCCGCTTAGTCTGTTCGATTCAGAAGATCCATGGCCAAATCCGTGCGGCGTGACATGACGGACATGATTGGCGAGAACCGAAGTGATTTGTTGGACATGTCCAACAAGATGTCGTCTCCTCATGGTGTCATAACTTGGTCCAACAGTAATGGCATGATGAAATTGTGGCCTCTCAACGATTGCTGAAACGGAATCTAACGGCTTGATCTATCCTCCGTAGCAACCTACGACAGACGACGGGGAACTGTGGCCTCCTACATGGACAGGCAAACAATTTTATCGATTCAAGATGCCCGCATCTCAGAGGCAGGGCCTGACTCGTGAGATCCGAACCTCGAGAAGTTCTGAATTGGAAGCGGTCTATCGTCGAATGCTGACAACCTTGATGCCGTTGAGATGAGACGACAGGCATCGATGGTCAGTTCAAATTCATCACTGAAAACATTCAGATAGTCCTGCAACGTGAGAACGGAGGAATTGCCACTACTTCACGAGCCAGCAATTTGCGCTTGTTGCCCCTGCAAGCCTTGCTAACCTGCCTGACTTAAGCCACATCGCGTACGCAACATTTCCAGCCATTCGAGCAACCCAGACCTCTCGCCTCACATTCATGATGGCCTCAGTTGATCTTGACTCACTTCTCACTCGCTCGTCGATGCCAATATCCTACCCCTACAGTTCTGCCCTCCCTTATTGAGCCACGTGAGTGATGACGAGTCGCTGCTCAACCATCGTGTCGTACAACGAGAGTTCTATCCGAGAGAACTGGTCGCACTCGGACAGGCCACGTCCAGACCATGCCGTAAGCAGCGATAATACTGCGAAGACCGAGGATATCCTTTCAACTCTAGGACCTGCTGATCGGCCGAAACTCGCCTACCTTGGCTCGTTCCTATTTAGACTGGCACCGACCGCCTGCGCTGTCTTGACATCGAGTCACCCCTAGAAGTTCGAGGTAGCGTCCGATTGGTATTTCGTTCACCGATACTCTGTGGGGCCGAAGTCGGTTGTAGTGGAATTCTCGCCCAGCAAACAGGACTGTCAGCAACGGATCCGGTATATCCACGGTGGAATGGAATTCCAATCGGATCGGTATGCTGAGAACGTTCGACCTTGCCATTGAGATGAGGGGGTCGGGGACGAGTGGGCCGGACCTTATACCAATAATGTTGCAGCGCCTCCTGGAACGTCTCAAAAACTGGCCACCGCGCTCTGTTTGCACCAGCCGCATCGAAAGCGTAGCCCCTTCGATGACTCGATGCCTCAGGCAACCGAATCACATTGGTAGCGATACGATCGAGATACAGGGCAATAACCAGCCTGTGCGCGCACTCGTCAATGGCGGCATAACTAGAAGAGGCAGGCCCTGACCTTCATCGTATCGGCCTGCAGGCGATTTCCAGTCACCGGACAGCTATACCAACTGGGACTCTCCTGTGGTCGTCTGTGAACCATCGAGGCCCGCTCATGAGCCTGGAGGACCTTCCGAATCGCTTCAGTGGCCGACCGAACAATGTGAAGACGAAGCAATCCTCCTTGAATGCGTTCAGAATCAAGTTTACGTTCATCGTGCAAACCGAGGGTCAGATCCGCGTGGCTCCGATTCAGGACGCGACGAGACGGACGATGCGATCTCTGCTTCAGGCTCTCAGGTTCCGCATCCTTACTCACCGGAAAACTCTCCCCCCCACAGCTGTACGGCTGGGCGACTGATGCCGCAATATAGGCAGAACCAAAACCCGTGTCCTTGCTTGCGGCATAGGGCTGAACCCACACCCATCTGTATAAAAGTCCTTCGCGATCGCCATTCATGGAGCTGGAACACACCTAAGTTTATTGAAAGGATGCGTGTGACCCTGACAGATCAGAGGCAGTTAAATGTTTTGTTGGACATGTCCAACAACATGCCCCCTAGCTCATGCATTCATGACTGAACCAGGATTCGTCAGCTGAGTGACGATCAACTGGAAGCATCGTGGTGGACGGCGAAGATGGGACGGTTGTCTTAGTGGGTCCGCCTACCACGACGAAGCATTGGATATAGCGTAGGACTCGACGAGATCCCACTCCGACCGCGTCGCAATCGGAATCCCGTCTAGAATGGCCTGCAGGTATTGATGACGCTCCGCCGCAACTGATTCGAAGGTCGTATCGGCCGCGTCGACCGATTGCGGTCAGAAGCGTTAAAACTCAGACCATCTTTTAGTTCCTGATCCAATGCTCGCTGTCCGCCTTGGGTCGTACATCTGCGCGGGATCAGCTCAGGGCTATAGAGAACACTGGCGACAAAGGACACAGTCTTCAGATCCGGGCGCTCAATCAGCCACCGCTTAATCGCCACGAACCACTCCATGAGTGACTGGCAGACACGCTGACCGGCGCCACTGTTCACGCCAGATCGGCAACAAGGTCGTCGCGAGCGAGCCACCGCAGACGACTGACCATAAGTCATTCTCTTGGACAGGCTGCGCATCAGAATGATGGAGAAGGATCGCAGGTCTTCACCGTAGAGCAAGAAGGCCGACTCAAGGTATCCGACATCGGCCAGCACCAGACTGGTCCGAGGTCCAGTGGCCAGCAGCGCGAACGCTCGGGTCAAAAATTCATGCACGTCGTTTGCTGTACCAGTACGGTTCGTTCGTAACGTGGCCCACAAACGCCATCGTTGGTCGCGACGCGCCCAGATGATCATAGGAGTGGTGGCCTGAGTTTCACCGACTTGCGGCTCTTCACACCGCCGGCTTCACCCGAGCGACAAAACAAGAAAAAATTCAAAGCCAGACTATGCCCCAGCAAGGTCGGCCGCATGGTCACCAAGGCTTCCAAGACATCCGTGAGCCATCGATACTTAGGGCGTGGGACGAGCTTCGCAACGCATGAAACTATGGAAACCGAGAGCGGCCCAACAGACACGAGAGTAACGAATCACGCCGATAGCCGGTCAGCTGTTCAAACCGTTCAGCGCCCAGCTCCAGCCCCCACCTCCAAACCAGCAGCACCTCCACCGCGAAAATCTAACCATTGGAAGTCTTCACGAATGGATCGAGGAATGGCGCGAGCGTGACCCGCGGTCCAATCAGTTCGCAATGCAGTGGAAGTAGAATCACGTCAGCCTAAATCGTGATCGGATGGCGGGTAACCGAAAAGCGAATCTCGTGTAGAGCCGGGATGCGGAGACCTAACGGACAGGCATGCCAAACCTCCTGCGCCTGTAAGAAGATTTGAATGCCGATCCTACATCAAGATCGATCAACTGCGGTTAACAATATCCAGCGCGAGGAGCGGTGTCGGATAGTCGAGACGTTCGATGAAGATACCCAACGGCGCACCCAACCGACCGCATTTCCCACTCACCGCGAGGTGCCCGAATACACCAGGTAATGGGCCTTCATGGACGGCTCGATGCGATGGAGTGGCATCGGTCGCGGCAATGGAGTACCTGTTGGCTCGGCTGTCACCTATACGAACAGGTAGGACGTGATCGTTTGTGGCATGTACGTCTACCTCGCTGTCGCGAAGGCATCGGTCGGCAGAACAGCCTGCAGACGCTCGCGCAGTACCGCTTGCTCGATCTCGGCAGCGAATGACGCCTACACCGACTGCGGTTTGAGCAAAGCGCCGTGGACGATCTGCCAGACACGAACCTTCGGCTCGTGGAAAATAATGCGCTCTATCGTTACCTCGACAAAGTGCTGCCCATAAAATGGCGTTGTTCCATCATCTGACCGTGCCATGGCATGACATCTTCAGCGATCAATTCGATGTCCTGCTCTACGACCCGGCCAGCCCCTCTTTCGAATCGCCACCACCGAAAGACGAGAGCGACGAGCTCCGCCATGGTTCCTATCGCGATAAACGCTCTGACTGCACCCAAGTCGTCATCGCTTTGATCGTCACCCCGGACGGGTTTCTTCTCGCCTACGAAGTGCTCTCCCGAAACCCCACCGACAAGACCACACTCAAGTGATTCTTGTAGTAGATTGAGACGCAATATGGCAAAGCGGAACGAACCTGGGTGATGGATCGCTGCATTTCCATCAAAGAGGTGTTTGCGGACAGGCAGGCAGGTGCCCCTCGTCTGCTGTCGGTTGACACACCCAAGGCCAGGCTCACCGAACTGGAGCGCGATCTCATCCCTTTGCCTTGGGTCTCGGTGCACCAGGGCGTCAATGGAAATCTGTTGCAGCAAGCGAGCGAACGGTCCCTGTTCGTCGAAAGTCGCGATCGCATCCACAAGAAACGCACCGTGTGTTGGCGGCTCATGAAGCTTGTGAAGCAACTAAATCAATTCGAGCTGATGCGGCTCAAACTCGGTACGGCCAAGCGACGCGGATGGGCCACCTGAAGCTTGATGGAAATCACCCCTCCCCTCAACCGGCGACCTCAGACACCTTATTCAATGAGGGAGCACTCGGAAGACTCTTCGCCAAGTGCGCCGGTGCGAAGGCGGCTCTCTATTGCGCACCAATCTCTGTGAGCGAGACCACGAAGATCTCTGGCAACTCGATATCCAGCTCACCAAGGTCGAGGCGGCTTTCAAAACCATACCGACGATCTACCACTGCCCCCTACCTACCACCAGCTCGAGCACCTGTATGGCCTCTTGCCCACACATCACCTTGAGAGCACATTGAAAGTTCTTGTTGCCGGGCCCCCCATGTCGTGCCCAACAATTTCTCCAGTCTCCAGATGCTCAACTCCAATTTCTCAACCACTGATAGTCGCAACTGTTCATGGACCGACTCATGCTTACCTTCCACCCATAACCCCAACCGCGAATAACCACCGCTGGCCAGTTCGTGCCCTGAGCGTACTATTGTAGTGGAGATCCGATTGTCTCATTGTCCATTTCATGCTCCGTCTGGACGGATTAGCCGTTCCAGTTGATACGGTTCGTCTAGGTCGTGAGAAGTGATAAGGAATGGTACGGCGTTTTGTTGGACATGTCCAACAACAAGTCCACCCGCTCATATTACTCACGACTAAATCTAGTTGGGATGGCAGGAAGCGATTTGATACCGATCTGAAAAGCTAGTGGGTGGCAAACGACTACGGTGTCATGAGTGATCGCCCTCCCCCTCCCCTTCCCTGGCTAGGATTAGGAGAGGGGGCAGTGACCGTGGATTATTGAAAAATGATTTGATCAATTTGACATTGGCGCGCTGGGACTTCCTCCTGCTTTCCATCCGTAAAATGTACGATCAGGTGATTGGGTTGCTGCGGAGCTTTATGCAGATCCACCGTTCCTGATCGATCTTGAAAGATGATGATCAACGAAGGCATCGTTGTCGACGGACTGAGCAGCTGCTCCTCGCTCCCCTGCTCAACTTTCGGCGAGGCGCTGTTTGATTTTCGTGGACCTCTGAGTTTGGCGGACAACGCCGACACCGTCGCACGTGTAATCTCCTGCGTGGCGGTGCACCACCGTTCGACATCCTTCGGAAACTCCTTGTGCAGGTTCCGCAAATCGTAGAGCGTCTTCGCTGAGAGACATTTGCCGGACGTATAAATCTCCTCAATGCAACCAGGAGGATCGATGAGCGCTAAATGATTCGTGACCATGGACCGATTCACACCAAGGAGTTCTGCAATTTGCGCCTGCTTCTCCCCTTCATCCATCTTTCTTTTGATAAACATCGCCAGTTCACGAGGTTTAAGATCTTCCCGCTGCAAATTCTCGATGACTTGCTGGTAATCGGTATGCGACCGATCGACGAACGCGGGAATCGTGGGTTTCCCGGCAGATTTGGAGGCCCTGAGTCGGCGTGCTCCAAAATTCAAGATCCATCGCTTCTGCTCGGTGGGGTGCGGACGGATCGACACAGGAGTTTTGACTCCGTGCAGTCTGATACTGTTCTCCAACTCCTCCATACTCGCCGCATCGAATTCTTGGCGTGGTTGGGCTGGATCTTCATCAATGTCCCTGACCGGAATTTGAAGCGGGCGCCCTAAGACTTCAGCCGCCACGGTCCGTTCTTTGGCGATCGGATCGGGAGTGGGAGCAGAAGCGGTACGATCAAGAGCCGTGAGATCCAGTGTCGCTGTGATTGGTTTTTTCATTCTATAACCCCCATCGTATGAGCAACTTTATGAAAGATCGGTTTGAGATGCATCCACGCATCTCGTGAACTCGTTTTTTGCAATGTCCAGATAGGCGCGCCCATCGCCTGGGCTTCAGCCACAGCCGTGCGTGAGGGAATGGCGGCCATACGTCCATCATCCAGTCGAATGAACAGCGAGGCAAAAGCCGTACAGAGCTGTTCGAAATTGGCGCGTTGAAAGGGAGTGGGCTCCACAAGATTCGGAAGCAGACCAATGAATCGAAGATCTTTATTCAATGTACTTTGTATCTTTAAGACCTGCGCCCGTAGCGCGGCAATACCATCGACGGCCTCTTGATTCAATTGAATGGGTGACAACACAAAATCACCCACCACGAGCGAAGCAAGGACACGAATATCAGGGTTCGGATTCGTGTCAATGATAGCCACATCAAACCGGTCATCCATTTCGTTCAGGAAGAGTTTGAGATTCATGGCGAATTGGTTGTGATCTTCTTCCCGCCTTTCGAGTCTCAAGAGGTCACCGTGCGACGGGATCACTACGAAATTTCCCTCCTCAAGAGTCGTGACATGTTCGGTCAATAATTGGTGAGCTGTAGTTGCCGAGGTGGTCGCCAGGTTCGACATGATGATGTTTTTCGATGTGTTTCCTTGATGGTCCAAGTCAATGATCAACACTCGTTTCTTGAGGTATTCGACGAGAAAGTACCCAAGTTGGCAGGCAATCGCCGTTTTCCCCACGCCGCCCTTCTGATTGGCTAAGACCAACGTTTTCATCGACAGCTCTCCTTGTTCATGGGCCGGTGAATCCTACTCTCGTCACTTTCTTTCCCTAATGACATGCATAGCAAATCCGCCACCTGTACTGCCCGAGAGTATTTTTTGATCTGACCGGAGCAGTATCCTAGGCAGGAAGAATTGTCAATCCTCTTTCTCCTCGAAGAGACTCTTTATTTTTGGTTTACTCAACCAGTGAGGGGAATACAGGTCTTGGCTACTGCGTTTAGATGACAAATCAGGCTCGTCTGGTTATCAGCGTGAGATGAGAATTTGAGCAACTCCTCCATCCGTCGGTCGGGGGTACGAGCGGGTATCGTCACAATAACGTGCACCTATTTTGGCGCGTGTCTACAAGCGCGTACCTCCAACTGCCGGATTCTATCTGGCTCCCTCGTTAGCCTTGCAGATGGTGATATCTGTCTTTTTGATGATCGTTCAAAGTTCTTCACGTGAGGCCATCGGATGAGACGATTCGCTTCGGAATGGTGTGTGGTCACGCATTGAGATGTTGCGAACTCTTGGCCTTTACCACGCTCTTGTGCCATTCTTCAAGAAGAACCAGCTTATAGGCGAAATAATCGCGATCGGCCGCATAAACGTGCAATTGCTCAACCGGCTTTGGCACGGTTCCCACCCCACACAGCAACGAGGCCCAGCGCTGACAGAGAAGAGGAGTGCTGTCGCGCCAGAGCGGCAATGGCCCTGGAATCGATCCCACCGGACAATGCCACTCCTACGGGGACATCAGAACGGAGAGTCAACTTTACGGCCTCTTCCAGGGCTTCACGAATGCCGCGCAGCATACCGGGACTATCCATCGGCAAGCCGCTGATTTTCGGCGGCTCCTCTACAGTCCAGTAGCGCAACGGTTCGGCAAACCAGTGATCAAGCGACAACATGAGCGTATGACCTGCCGGAATTTTCTGCACACCTTGAAGCAGGCTCAACGGCTCAGGGACATACTGATAGTGCAGGTACATATCTACGACCGACGGGTCAAGCGCCGGGCTTGATGTCAGCATCGGCAGGAGTCCCTTTAGCTCCGAAGCAAACATGAGACACTGATCATCCCTGTGATAGAAAAGAGGTTTTTCTCCGCAGCGATCGCGCGCCAGGAAAAGGCTTTTCTCTTCTCGATCCCACAGTGCGCCCGGAAACATCCCGCGAAAATGCGATGCACGCTCACGTCCCCAAACCTTATACGCGGCCAGGAGAACTTCGGTATCAGAATTAGTGACAAACCGTTCGCCTTTGGCTTGGCGGAGAGAGAGAATCCTGGTTAATAAACGTAGGTATAAATATGTCATATCCACAAGTCGATGAAGCATGAGATGAGCTGGATCGTCAATGGTGGATGGCATTTGTTACAGCCTCACGCCGCCGGCTATTGACGGGGCCATTGCTGGACAACCGGCGCGGAAGAATCTTCCACTTCCCCGCCCTTCATGTTCTGGATCCATCCCGGTACAATAGCACGTGCTTGATCAAGGATGAGTATGACCTTCACTCCAGCCCCCTTCTACATTCTCTGCGGTTCGCTTGGTGCCGGGAAGACGACGCTCTTAATGCGGCTGCTGGAGTATTGGAAGGCACAGGGCCGACGAACCGGCGTGTTGATGAACGAGGCAGGGACCGTCAGCATTGATGGCCCTCGGGCCGGAACGCTCGCCGAACAAGTCATGAACCTCGCCGGGGGCTGTGTCTGCTGCGACACGAAAGAAGATCTCTCCTGGGGGATTGCGCAGCTGGTGCGAGATCATGGATCGGATGTGCTGATTCTGGAATGCTCAGGCCTCGCCGATCCGGCTGAAGTGATCGATGCGGTGACTGATGCCTATACGGCCCGGTTGGCTTCTCTTGAACGAGTCATGGCCCTTCTGCATCCGGTATCGGCGGAGGAAAGTCACTCCGCCGCCTATGTGACGACACAAGCCATCCGTTGTGCCGATGAACTGATCTTGAACAAGCGGGACCTCTATGTCCCAGGCCATTGGGAGCGGTTCCGTGCCGCCATCCTCGAACAAAACCCCTATGCTCGCCTATGGGAAACGTCGCACGCGCGCCTCGATGCCGCCGACCTGTTGGCTCCGCATCCCTCACCGAAACCAGCAACTCCTACCAATGTGCAATTCAGTAAGTCGCGAGTTGCCTCACATCAGCGAGCGCCCTACCATCCCATCGCGACCACGATCCCGTTGCCCGGCCCGCTCAATCGTCGGAGGTTTCTGGCCTGGATCAAAACCTTCCCAAAAGAACTTGAACGGGCGAAAGGCTATTTCCGATTCGCGCAGGAACCGGAGCTGCAGGAATTCCAGTATGCGCCGCCGGGGCAGGCCACAATCACACCGCTCACTCTCTTGGATGAACCGGAGCCGACGCTGGTGCTGATCGGGAGGGGATACGATGTGGACCGTCTGGGGGCTGAGCTCTTAGCCACGGTGGAACACCACCAGAGGACTTCGTAAGCTTTAGGACCGCACATCCACTTCCTTGATCGGCCTCACAACCCCTTCCAATTTCTTCCTGAACCTAGGCCATCGCAGTAGCGCCCAGGCGGCCCCTCCACCCAGTGCCCCTCCGAGCATCCATCCACCGAGCACATCGGTCACGTAATGTGCGCCGACATATACCCTTGCAAATCCAACCAGCGCGACAATCGGCCAACTGACCCAGCCGGACTTGGGATAGAGGACTTGTAAGAACGACGCAATTGCCGCGGTGTTGGTCGCGTGATTCGACGGAAAACTGAACAAGGCACCGCAGCTGTTCGGTTCGATCTTGACCGCTTCGGTAAGTGCCCTGCAAGGTCTGACCCGTTCAAAAACCCATTTGAGCTGTCCGCCTATGAAATCTGAAAACCCGACCGCTGCTCCTAGAGCCGGACCTCCAAACAACGCCTCGCGCCGGTTGGCCCAGATCCAATAGATGATGGCGCAAGCTCCGGGCAGATAGAGCATGCTGCGATTTCCCAGTTGAAGAAAGAATTGATCAGCAGCCGCCGACCGGCCTGCCAACCCGTTGATGGTCAGAAAGAGAGCCTCGTCCATGCTCATGCGTGCGACGATAAAACGTTACTTGTTAACCGTCAAGCATGAACCGATCTGTTACCCGACTGACAAGTGGCACTTGACGCAGACGCAACCTCATTGCGTCCTGAAATGAATGCGGACAGTCACCTCGCCGTCGACCGGGTCGTCCCCTTTCATTTGCGGACCGAAGGTCCATTTGCCGAGCGCATTGATTCCGGCGATCGTGAGCTCTCGATGTTTGCAGGGTTCGAGTACCACGACCGTGACCTTGGCATGTTTCGAGACTAACAGACGGGCCTTCATCCAATCATCGAGTTCTTGGCCTTCGAGCGACGGTGGAATGCCGGGCCACGGAGTCGATTTCGGCACCGGGCCAAGTTGCTGATCCTTATTCAGCGACAAGCCGTGGACATGGACTTCGGGAAGTTCGAGCACATCCTCTTCATGATCAGAGGCATGCGTCGCCTCATTACCGGCCACTGCATGCGCAGCAACCGGCAGGATGGAGGAACCGATGATTCCACCGGCCAGCAGCCATCTTAGGTGTCGCAGAACCATGCTGTCCGTTCTCCTGCGCTTGAGCCCGATGCACCTACATCCATCAGCCATCTTGACAGCACCTTGACCCTGACCTCAACCTTCTCCACCTCAGAAAAACCACTGTGCACGAAAGAAAAACGAACGCGGCATCCCCGCATGGGCCACACCGAGCCCGATGCTGCCCTCACCACTGTTGTAGAAATATTGTCGATCAAACAGATTGATAAGATCGAACCCCAAGAGCAATTTCTGTCCATGCCAGGGCAGCGGGATCGTATGCGCAAGGGACAGATTATAGACCGTATACGAAGGTTCGTGCGAGGAATTGGTCTTTGCACCTGCTTCCGCGGTTCGCAATCCATAACCATAGAGCATTTGTCCGGTGATGATGGTCCGCTCCAAGAGGCGGTAGGTCAGCACGGCCGAACTCGTCACAAACTGTGAGTGATCGCAGAAAACTCCACTGCTTGACGTGATGTCGTTGATTTGCGCCTGGTCGAGCAAATACTGTCCTGACTGCAGACCATACCCCTTGCATTGTCCCCATGCCACGTTTCCGCGCAAGGTGAGTTTGTCCCTCACCTGCATCTTCAACGCAGCATCAATCCCACGCTGCCAGCCTCGCTCGAACGCAAAGAAATTCAACAGCGGGGTCGTCCCGAACTGACCAGCATCGGAGAGAAAATTGGCCAGCTTGTAATAGCCCACCAGCTCCAGCGTCACATAGCGGCCGATGGCATGATAGCTCCCTACTTCAAAATAATGCGCGCGTTCGGCCCGAGGACGGAACCCTGTCGGATCGTCCGGAGCGGCCGTTGTGTCTTGGGTATTGAGATTGACGAACGCGATCTGCTCGATGTTGGGCGGTGTGAACAGCCGACCGTAGTAGGCATGAAACACGTTTGATTGGTCATGTTTGTAGGTCACCCCGATCCGCGGGCTGACCTGTCCTTCGTTGTAGAACCCTTGAATCGCATCGCCCCGCACACCCACATTGAACGTCCATTGCTCATGCGGCGTCCATTGATCTTGCAGCCAAAATTCTTGTCGCGTTTGAATGGTTTGGTTGGATGCCTCCCGCGTAATCACTGGTCCGGCGGGCACGCCGCCACTGTCGCCAAACGCAAAGATTTGCGTCGCATTGCTCGCCCGGCTATAGTCGAACTGCATGCCCCCTTTTATCAGGTGCTGATTGCCGAGTACCCAGGTATGGTCCAAGCGAAAGCCACCGGAATAGGCCGTTCGCCCCTGGTTCGAAGTCTGAGCCGAGTTCACATCGTCCGCGTAGGATAACGCGTTCAACGGGTCGGTTTGAAAATTCGCTACTCCACGCCGAAAGTAGAATCCCAGGTTGAAGAAACGACTCGCATTCACATCATGTCTCCAGACCATTTGACTATACTGATTGTTTTCGTTTTGGAACTGGTTGACGTCTTTCGAGTTGACAGGGTTGAATGTGGGATCCTGGGCTTGTAACAGGGCCAACACGCTTTGATTGGCGGCGAGATTAGGCGTCGTGGGAATCTGAAACCTCCCCACAGAGGTGAGAAGGATCCAGCTGAAGTTGTTGCGATTGTCGAGCTGATAGTCGCCGCGGAGATACGCATTGTTCTTCTCGCTCTGATTATGAAAATTCGCGGTGCCCAACGTCGGGGGGTCGAGCCCTCTGGCATTGCTGACATAACTATTCAGAGCGTAGAAGCGGACTTTCTCACCGATCGTCCCACCGTATTCAAACGAAGGGTTCACCGTTTCATAAGATCCGCCGAAACCCTGCAGTGATCCGAATCCCGGCTTCGTGCCGCTCTTGCTCGTGATATCGACCACCAAGGCCGTCTTGTTGCCGTACTGCGCCTCCATGCCACCCAGGATGATATCGGCCCGTTCCCAGGCACGAGGCGGGACGATGTCGGCAAAGGCGCCGGTCACCGTGTCGGGAATGGGAATCCCGTCGATGCGAAACTGCTGGTTGGCATGGTCCTGCCGGATGTGCGTTTGGCCTAAGGCGCCGTAAGCCACGCTCGGAATGGTCAGGAGCACATCCGCTACCGTGTTATTGTTGCCGCGCGGAAGGGTTTCGATGTCTTTCCGGCTTAATTGGTAGGTCTCGCTGGAAGCTTTGTACTGAATTGGCGGCAGCTGCGAGACGATCTCCAAGGCAATCTCCTGCGTCACCGCCAACGTAAGCGTCACAGGAATCGGCTTATCGGTCCCGATTTTTACGATGACATATTCACTTCTGTACGTACCTTGGACGGCACTGATAGAATAAGTACCCTCTTGCGACACCGTGATGATGAACTCCCCCGCCTGATTCGTCACCCCTTGTGAGACCACGCTCCCTTCCTGATCACGTACCTGGACCATAGCCTGGTCCGCTCGCCGAAGATCTTGGCTTTGAACAACCCCCTTAATTGTCAAGTTTTGGTCATTGTTCTGTGCAGAAACGATTGAGCACAGACCCCATGCGAGTGTCATAACGATCATGACGAACGTCACCACCAACACACACTTCACGACTGGGTACATCGTGTCCCTCCGCGCTCACAAACCCATCACATTAATGAACGAATGGATGAGGCGCACTGGAATCCCAGGGCCTACCAGCCAGACTGACTGCTTAGGGTGATGGACCAGCTATACTTGCGGAGGAGCGCGAGAAGGACCGACCAGGGAAGGAGCAGCTGATAGGAGAATGGAATCACTCGGAGGTTCCTGCTGCCGGACAGCATCGCAGACAGTTAATCGTGGAACATCCAGATCAACCGAACCGGCGATATGGTGTTGCACCCACTGACAGATGTCGGTGTCCGAATGTTCGTGACCATCTGAGTCCGCTGCGGCCAGTTCATGGTGAACCTCCTGGGCCACGGCGAACGGAGCCAGTCCCAGGATGATGCAGACCATCCCCAACGAGACTCCAGCAAGGAGCCGCGCGGAAAGAGACCTGAACGTGAGCGAAAACATGGCGGTAGAATAGGCACCCATGGCCAGAATTGCAAGAACTGCAACACAGAGCACCATCGCACTTGATCGGCCGATCGGGGCAACCAATATGGACTTTTGTTGCCTGATTCGTTAAATTACTACCCCCTCAAGGTGTCATCAAGAATGAGAGTGGAAGGACGTAATCCCTCATGAATAGACCGATCGACAATCAGCATGTTATTGAAATCAAGGCCTTGCCATCTCCGCGCGCCATTAAGATCAAGCTACCTATTACCGATCAAGCTGCGGCACTCGTCGTCGAAACCCGAGAAGCGATTCGCAAAGTTCTCCACGGAAAGGATCGTGAAAGACTCCTAGTCATCGTCGGCCCCTGCTCCATTCATGACCCCGATGCCGCCTATGAATATGCCGCCAAGCTCAAGTCGGTCGCCGATGCATTCCGTGATCGCTTCTTGATCGTGATGCGGACCTATTTCGAAAAGCCCAGGACCACTGTGGGATGGAAAGGCCTCATCAATGATCCTCACCTGGACGGTACTTGCGATATCGCGACGGGTATGGAGCTGGCAAGAACGATTCTCCTCAAGATCAATCAGATGGGCCTCCCCTGCGGTACCGAATTGTTGGACCCGATCAGTCCGCAGTACATCGCCGACCTCATCAGTTGGACGGCGATCGGGGCCCGCACCACGGAAAGCCAAACCCATCGAGAAATGGCCAGCGGTGTATCGATGCCGGTCGGTTTTAAGAACGGGACCGAAGGCAGCCTGCAGGTTGCGATTAATGCCATGACTTCCGCCCGTGCGCCGCACCACTTCGTCGGTATCAACGCCGATGGACAAACGGCGATCATCAAAACCATGGGCAATCCCGACCGCCATATCGTGCTGCGCGGTGGAGGTGGAAGAACGAACTACGAGCCGGAACATGTCGCGACTGCTGAGACTGCAGTAGCCGGCGAAGGTATCGCCCGTCCCATCATGATCGATTGCTCGCACGACAATTCCCGTAAGGACCATACGCGTCAGGGCCTCGTCGCTCGCGAAGTTCTGAGGCAGTTCCGTGAGGGCCGACAGGCGATCATGGGCCTGATGATCGAAAGCAATCTCAATCCCGGCAGACAAGCGTGGAAAGAAGGCGTCGCACTCCTTCACGGCGTCTCGATTACCGATGCCTGTCTTGGCTGGGATGAGACCGAACGCCTCTTGACCGAACTCGCTGCAGCAATCACTCCAAAGCCGGTTTTCTAAACTCTATCTTCTCCGGCCTATAGCTGCGATCATCAGTCTCCTTATTCGGACAAGGAGTCGCTCACGGCCAATTCACCAATCCTTCGTAGACCCACCAGAGGCCGATCGATGAGAGCAGCACTCCGGTCCATAGTTTGAAGTCCACCTCCGGCACACGCTGAAGCTTGCCTTTTGCGACGATCACCAGCCACCCTGTTGCCACCAACGCGACGGTCATTCCCGTCAATGCGGAACCCCACGCCCCAGACGCCACTGCCAACGCCGAGACGATCATGCAGATTTCAAAGGCTTCGATCGCCGCGCTTTTCGTCATGACCAATGTCGTGAAGAAGTTGAACCTTGTTCCACCCGATTCGCTGCTGCTTGGAAACTCCCGCAGAGGAGCGTCAACCCACCTCGGCCGTTGCTTGTGCCGCTTTCGACGAACGGACTTGATCAACCACGACCCGCCGAGCCAGAGCAAGAGGATGCCGACCACGCATTGGAAGAGATGAATGGGAATACGCGCGAGCCATGGCCAGGCAGCATAGGCTGGGAGGGCTATGAGCAGATTTCCCAGCACCGTTCCGATGATCGCCTCCTTGACGGAACCGGTTCGAGCCAACGCATAGGCAATCACGGCGGTTTCTAGAAATTCGACGCCGGTGCCGGCAAAGGACGCAATGCCTACTTGTAGATTCATAGGAAGAGTGTCGGGGCCCATCCGTCACGAACATCGCACCACGATATCCGGATCGGACCTGAACGGCACTTCGAGAGGTATCAGATTAAGGGAGGCACAGTCGAGGACCGCCTCGCCGGAGCAATATCTGGGCTGTAGATGCGATGCGCTTGTTATGCCGCCTTCGCCCGGCTGGACCAAAATCCACCGGCGATCAACGCAAGTGTCAGCGCCTGGAGCATGAGGCTCTGCGCGCTTGGATGGATTCCCAACATCGGCAGTGAGAAGAAGCGCACCGTCGTTGTTTCCAGCACGCCTGCTTCTTGCAATGCCGCAACCCCATTCCCCACAAAGACGACGGCCATCAGCGCCAGCAGGCTGGAGGTGACCGTGAAAAACGGCCCGATCGGCAGACGTACGCTGTAGCGAAGGATCATGCCGCCGATCAGTACCAGCAGCAACGCTGCGGTGGCAATGCCCCACAGCACCGCGCCCTGCCCTGCCGGACCAGCCTGCGACCACAATGTCTCGTAAAACAGGATCACTTCGAACAACTCGCGATACACGACGAGGAATGAGATACCGGCCATCGCCCACAGCGTGCGCTTGCTCAGCGCGGCATTGATCTGCTCGCGGACGAAGCGGTTCCAAGCTTGCGCGTTCGCGCGGTTGTGCAGCCACCAGCCGACGTATAGCAGCATGGCCGCAGCCAGCAGTGCTGTGATGCCTTCCGTCAGTTCGCGGCTGACGCCTGAAATGCTAAGGGCGTAACGAGCGATGATCCATGTGATGCCGCCCAGCGCCAAGGCTCCGATCCAACCGATGTGGATGTAGGGTGAGACATCATGCCGTCCCATCTTGACGGTGAAGGCCACGATGGCTGACAGCACCAAGATCGCTTCCAATCCCTCGCGCAACAAGATCAGCATGGAAGTTACGAAGGCCGTATTCGGCGATAAACTGCTACCGGAGAGCGCGTCATCGGCACGGTCGAGCAGGGCCTTGACCTTCGCGGTCTGCGCTGTTATGGCCTCGGACGGCCGCCCCTCGCGGATGGCCGTCCGTAGCGACGTCATCTCGCGCTCAATTTCCAAGCGCTGTGGCGCATCAACATTGTCCAGTGCCGATTCGATCAGCTCGAAGCCGTCAAGGTAGGCCGCTGTCGCCAGGCGTTGTGCATCTTCTCGGTTGCCCTTCGCATAGGCTTGCGCTGCCTCGTCGAGCTTAGTACGGGACAAACCCAGCGGTCTCTGAGCGGCGGCCTGCAGCGCTTGTGGCTGTTGTGTCAGGTAGGCACGCACAGCGTCCATCGATGAACCAGGAGGCGCTTGCTCACTGGGCGCCTCTGTCACCAGCCCGCGCAGGCTTTCAAAAGCTGTTCTGCCCTCGGCTTGCCGCCACAGTGCCTCCCCTTTCGCCACCACTTCAGAATCCGCGCGCAGACCGCCGGCAAAGAAGGCCAGTGCCCAGCGGTCGGCCTCGGAGAGTTCGGTGAAGGCCCGCATCGGCGTGCCGTGCACGCCCAGCGTAATGGTATTGTACAGACCGTACAGACTGCGCTGGCGCATGCGAGCCTCATCCTGTAGATCGCTAGGCGGCGGTTCCATACCCTTCGCCAGTGGTCCGTCGCCGTGCCCCTGCGTGCCATGGCACGCGGCGCACTGTTGAGAAAAGAGTCTCGCGGCCTGCTGGAGGTCAGGAGGTTGTTCTGGCGTCACTCTCAACTTCCAAGCTTGGATCACGCCTATGCGCAGCCGGCCGATGAGTGCGGAAATCTCGCTGCCAGGAGCTTTGGCCTCAATGCGTGCAAGAAGCCCACGAGCCTGCTTCAATAGCGTCGGCTGCTCGGAAACGGCGGGCAACTGGTCGAGAAGGACTACGACCTGCGTGGCAAACTCGTGCTGTTCCGCGTACTCCTCGACGTTCACCACCTTGCCATCCTGCACGACCCCGAGGTAATCCACACCGACATAATCCAGCATGTGGACGATAGTCTGTGCCTTTTCCTCGTCAGCCGGCGTTGCCATCGCAACGCCGTGCATGATCGAGGCCAACAGCATCACCATCAGCCACCACGAGAGTAAGTTCCTCAAGAACAACAAGGTACGTATAGGCTTCATTGCGTCTCAATTTTCCGTGAGCTTCGTCCTCTCCCGTTCATGGTCTGCCGTACTTCATTGCACTGGATGCCTCCACCTCTTTCAGTCGCTTCCGCCCGGCTCATGCTACTGTCTCAATCATGTCAGGGGTAAGAACACAGCGCACTCAAAAGTGTGTGTACGTAGAAATAACCGCGAAGACTAACGTCATTGGCTTATCTGGATCCCGGTGACCATCATTTGCATCATTCCCTTCCAAGCCTTCCCATGTTGGCGCACATCCGGTCCCCTCCGCCGGTTGGATCATGAGCAGTATCGCGACTGTACGGGACGATATTGACATCCTCAGCTCTTCACAGAAGGACAAGGAGCGAGTAATGCGCATATTTTGGCAAGTGCCTGTGCGACAAGTCAATGTTGTCGGCACAGGATGTTTAGCATGCGAACCCGTCGCCCTGCAGCGTCACCGCTGTACCCAAAGATCCGCTCCGCCTTCACCGACCATCCGATCACGGTGGAGCCGAGGCCATCTTGCTGCGGCTGTGCTTCTAGCCCTAATCCGAAATAATTTTGACAACAGATCGCATCAACGCTGCGGGTGACGTGGCGAACGGAGCGAACTTCTCACCCTCCCAACCCGGCCGCGTCGAGACGCGGCTTCCACCAAGCGCGCGCAACGGAAGAGCCCCACCGGGGGATGGGTGAAGTGAGCACGGTGGGGCTGTTCGCCACGGCAGGAGCCGCAGCATAAGCCAACAGCCGAATCTTTATTTTCGGATGGATTAGGGCTAGCTGATCGGGCGGCGCAGCTCGGAGACCGTCGCCAAGCGAAATGAGTTCGTCGTGCAGCGGATTCTTGCCCTGAAAGCCGAGCATCCGCTCTGAGGCTATCGAGGCATCCGGACCCAGCTACAGGTTACTGCGGCTGATGCAGGCCTATGGGTTGCTGGTGGAGCAGGTGGGTTGGACCTACTTTGTCCTGGTCCTGAATTGCTACACGAAGAAGATTGTCGGCCACGATGCTGGGAGGCAAATAAAGCACACTCACTGGCTCCCGGCGCTGGAGCAGACGTCACAACACCAATGCCCGGCGGGGGTCCAGGCTCAAGGGCTGTCATTGATGAGCGACAATAATCCGAACGGGAACACCGACATAGAACGACTCATGCGGACGCTGAAGGAAGAACTCCTCTGGCTCCGGAAGTGGACGAGCGCTCCGGACCTGGAACGCGTCCTGGCGGCGTGGGTCGATTTGTACAACACTCGGTACTTGCATTCGACTCCCGGGTATCGGAGGCCGTGTCAGTTCAAACAAGAACATCGAGCTACTGTGAAGATCGCAGACAGCCTTTCGATTCTGAGAGCCACTGATCAGCCGAGAACCAATGCGCCTTGGCTCGTTCCTGTTTGGGTTGGTCCTGACCAAGCTCGCATTCTTGCTTGTGGCATGGAGCTGAAACCAGGCTCCTCGGCGGCGAAGCACTTCTGACCACCATGCAGGGAACGCGAATGTCCAGCAGTTCATTGAAAGAATCTGTGTGATTCCGACATCTCTCGATATCCCCACGTGTGACGTGTGGCCAGGCAAAACTAGAGTATGAACTTCAGCCCTACGAAATAGGTGATGCGGCCGCTTGAGTCTCCAATCGGAAGCTTTCTTGTCCAACGCACCTCAGCGAGCGTTGGCGTTTCAGCAATCGTTATAGGTGTCGGTACATAGACTTTCAATACCTGTTCGATATCCGGGGCTCGGTCCATAAGCACTAACATGCCTCCGCTGCTAATATTCAGGGACAGCGCTTTTCCCTCTTTGACAACATCAGCATTCCCTGCCTCTGACGCTGTCATCTCATAAAGAATTGGTCGCAACAACGCAGCCCGCTCGCTATGGTTTTCATGGCTATCTCTTATCGACCACTCCCATTCCATTGACCCCACGTCCATTCCTCCCCTCAGTAAGATCCCTACGCCTCGGATTGAATCTGCATTCTTAGATCGGATATTGGCTGTCCGGACATGGTTCAGGCCTTGTCCGAACGACCCCCGTCACGTCATGTCAAGTCTATGCGGAATATATTTATCGCTTCCTGGATCAACAATACCAAGGACGTAGGCTGCTTCTTCAAAGGTATATGTTGACTACCTCGGAAGTGTTAGGTACTATTCCTGCGTCACCCTCGTATTTGTTATCGGATCGAGCTAAGGCTGGTTGTTTGTGAGACTTGATATCTCATTAATTTGATAATTTTGTGATGTCTTAACACACTTATGACACAGGCCATTAAAGGTATTGAGCAAACAGATGCGCTTGCTGATCAGAGAGCCGGGTCCGGGATAGTGGTGCTGTCAGCATCTATGCAACTTCTGCATATGAATCGACAAGCTACGGAACTTGCCAAAAAGATCAATGCCGTCGACCAGGGGAGCACTACTACGATCTCAGCGCATGGAGTCCTCCCAACAGCACTGACAGAGCTTTGTGCGGAAATTATTAAAGCCCTTCACATACGCACGGAAGCCAAGGATTGGGAACAATTCGAACTCAAGCGCGTAACGGGTGACCCTAATCAGCCTATCCTTTTAAGAGGCTTTGGCCTACCGGACCGAGGAGGCATCCAAAACGCCAGGCTTGTCGTTACGATGGAAGAGTTGGGGCGGAAACAAAACCTCAATACAGAACATGCTCGAGAACGTTTTCAGTTGACTAACCGCGAGCAATCAGTCGTTGAAAATCTGGCAAAAGGCTGGACCAATAAAGAAATCGCCAATGCTCTCCAGATTACTGAACAAACGGTAAAAGAACACATTAAGCACATCATGCGAAAGACCAACGCTACCACCCGAACTGGAATTCTCGTCCAAATCTTCAATTCTTAATAGATGTCTTCATACGTTGATGTGTCAATGACGCAACAGTGAGTTGAGATTAACACATTGCTACCAGCTGGTTCTGCAAAACTCTCTTATTTTAATTACAATTTCAGGCGATGCTTCTCAGGCCTGCCATTTGCATTTCGTTCAGCTGGAGCATGAATGAAATGAAGCATGACGCGCTCAGAGCAGGACTGATGGTGGGGTTATTGGGAGTAGCGATTCTTGCCTCAGGTTGTGCAACCGGTGCTTCGTCCCAATTGACAGAGGTTAAAAATAGCGGCTTCATGTCACTGTGGAATACCTATGCCGATTGTAAATCAACCTCTGATTTAGCACAGGCGAGTTCAGATCTGAAGCAACTACGTTCAGCTAGCCAAGAGGTGTACGAAGGGTTTGTCCTGCCGTTGCCGACTCATCTTGAGCGTCTAGTGGCCAATCCAACGAGCCGGGTGGCGGTTGATGTCGAAGCAATGGCAGCCTCTTGCGCTCTATACAGTGGAGAACTAGCTCTTAATCAAGGACAGACTGATACCGCCCGTGATCTCCTGGTTTCCGTCATCAGGCTGCATAAGCAAGAAAACTCTTACTACGTTCTAAGGGCAAAGACGTTGCTGGCAAGACTTGGGCAAGTGATCAACGTTTCCTTCAACGCTCGCTAGCTCTCTCTCGTTTCTCCCTGCATCCATCTATATAAATCTACATAGAGTTTTGCCGATCGATTCCAAGACAGATCGGTCTTCATCCCAGCCTGGATCAAGGATCGCCATGTCTGCCGCTCTGCATACACATGAAGTGAGAGCAAGAGCGCCACGAGCAGAGAGTCAGCCGAAGAATCAATGAATTGGAAGCCGGTTGCCTGTCCGGACTTGACCGTCGAAGGTCGAAATGGAACGACGGTATCCGCCAATCCTCCGGTACGGCGAACAACAGGTACCGTGCCATAGCGAAGGCTATACAGCTGACTAAGACCACATGGCTCATAGCGAGACGGCATGATTACCATGTCAGCACCAGCTTCAATACGATGCGCCATCCCTTCATCAAAACCAAGGAATAACCCAATTCGATCAGGATATCTGGCTCTGGCTTCAATAAATTGTCGTTCCAAATGGTGATCTCCGGTACCGAGCACAACGGTTTGTGTAGCTAGGGACATGAGCTCAGGAATCACATCCAGCAAGAGATCAAACCCCTTCTGAAAGGTCAGCCGACCGATCACAGCCAACAAGGGGACATCACGATTCGGAAGCCCAAGCTCCCGTTGTAGCGCCCGCTTGCATGTAAGTTTTCCAGACAGATCACCGACCGTATACTGCGCCGGCAGGTAGGGGTCGCTCTCGGGGTTCCAGACAGCGACATCGATGCCGTTTGTAATCCCGTTGACGCCATCCGCACGGTTTGCCAGCACGCCCTCCAAACCACATCCATGTTCTGAGGTCATGATCTCCTTCGCATAGGTTGGACTCACCGTAGAAACAGCATCTGAAAAGACGATGCCGCCTTTCAGACAATTAACTGCCCCATAGAACTCGATGCCGCTCGGGGAAAAAACCGATGGGGGAAGCCCCGTCTTCATAAACTCCTGGCCAGGGAAGGTTCCTTGATACCCCATGTTATGCAGAGTAAGAAGCACTTTCAGTTGCTCAAGTCCCTTATATTCATGAGGAAGGGTTTTCAGATAGACTGCGCACAGGGCTGTCTGCCAATCGTGTAGGTGCAGCACATCAACCTTTTCCGATCGAGTCTCGACCAGCCTACGCACGACTTCAAGAACCGCACGACAGAATAGGACAAATCTATCGAGGTTATCCGGATAATCGCGATGGTCTTGTTGGTAGAGGCCCGGGCGATCAAAGTAGGGATCGTACCGCACGAACAGTACCCTCAACCTAGGTGATGCACCAGTGACCGGATCTCTCTCTTCTTCCACCGTTACGTCTAGCGGCTTCCCATTCATCGGAATAGAAAATCGCATGGCCAGTTGACAAGCCTCACGGCTTACTCGACCTCGGTACCCCGGCATCAGCAATGTCACATGATGCCCCAACTTCGTCAGCTCAATCGCCAACGCGCCGACCATATCGGCCAATCCGCCCGTCTTGGCATACGGAACGGCCTCGGAGGTTGCCATCACGACGTTCAATCCATCTCCTGATGCTGAAGTCATGCGCGGTATTATGCGGAATATCTAGGGACTGGAAATTCCGTCAAGCCGGGTTTTGAATCGATCCTCATAAGCCCAGGATTTTGCAAGAGCATGCAACTCCTCAGCTTTGAGCTCTTCCTTGTAGACAAGGTGATCATCGAGAAATACCAAGAGCCACCCATGATCCGGGTATGCGAAATACACTCCTTCGCCCGCATGCACGCCGGATTTCCAGCCCCTCGGAGCCTCTCCTGTTGCCACCCGCGATCGCGGAATAACAGTGAAATCCGGCATCACAAAAAAATGGCTGAATTCACTGTGATAATACGGCGGTTTCCCCCAGACATTCACGACTGCCCTGGTGGTGATTTGATTCAGCACAAGATTATTGACTCGTACCAGCTGTTCTTGCTGCTCCAATGTCGGCATGCTCTTGCAACCTACGATCGATGCAAGTATTACAACTCCACTGATTAGGCACCTTATCGGATTTATCGGGGCCACGGAAATATTGGTCACGTTATATCCAAGCCTCACAGGAGCCGTCTAGATTTTGACTCAACTGGTTTCACCGGCTGACAGATGTCGCACTGACACAATTTTCTCAGCAATGAATAAGCATAGATACCGGTATCGTGGCCATCGCTCCATTTGAACTGCAAGGCGTAGCGTCCCACCGGCTCGATATCCTGGAGCATAATCAAGATCGGTACATCCTCTGACTTGAGACGCCGCTCGCCTGTCCACTCATCGACGCAGGCCGCGCAGGGACAATGCTGCCGCAGATAACGGACCGGATAGCGGCCCTTGTGGCCATCGCTCCACTGGATTCCGAGCACTCCCTTGTCGAGCCACTCCATATCTCGGGGCTCCAGAGCAGTGGCGGCCATGCTTTCACCTCTCCTCATGTCTGGTTCATCCTGACGATGCACACGATAGGAAGTCAACCGGTGGCAACCGTTTCCCAGCAATAACCGTGACGTACCCTTCAATTGCTTCCTCCACCTCATTCCGCACCTGCCCCGCAGCCCGCAACCGTGTAAGTACCGTAGGAGCCAGTCGAATGGCTTGTTGGAGGAACAAGAGGCTACCTCGTGAGAATGCGACACATCGAACTCGTTGACGTGAGGCACAGGCCAGGCAGACGATACCTCCGGCGGTCGGAGAAAATTGAGGCTCTCCGATGAAATGCGTCTTCCCACAGGCGGCGCACTGATCGGTCTGCGGGCGAAATCCTGTCAACCCGAGCAGCCTGACCTGAAAAAGGAGCGCCGTAAAGCTCGAGTCTTTGGTTTCGTGGAGCGAGGCGAGGCCCTGCTCCAGGGTATCAAACAAGAGCGGATCTGGATCTCCATCGGGCGTGATCGCTGTTACGACGTTGACCATCCGCGCCGCCGAGGCCATCAGGCGAAGGTCTTCCCGCAGCACTTGAGAGGACCGTACCAGATCGACATGCGAAATCCTAAATAGCGAATCTCCTGTTTTCTCAAATAGATTCAGGCGACACACGCTGAACGGTTCGATTGCACCCCCAAAACGGCTTTTCTGACGACGGGCACCACGAGCGACGCCTCGGATTTTACCAAAATCCTTGGAATACAAGGTGACGATTCGATCGGCATCGCCCCACTTGCGGCTCCGCAGGACGATTGCCGTCGTCTTTACCAGAGGCATCGCTCCCTCCACTCCCATCCGCGATAGAAACGTGGAGACACACCAGGCCCTGTCACCGGAGATACTCCAAGAAAAGACTGGCCAAAGTCAGATAGATTGTAATACCGGTGATATCGTTCGCCGTCGTGACAAAGGGACCAGCCGCAACGGCTGGATCGACGCCCACACGCTTGAGGAGGATCGGCATAATCGTCGCCATGCTGGTGGACACCAGAAATGCGATGATCAGCGAAGCTCCGACGACCATGCCTAAAAACCCTTGGTGCAAAACCCAGGCGACCAGCGTCAGTGTCACCCCGCAGGCCAGCCCCATGACCAAGCCGATCTTCGTTTCCCGAAAAAAGACGGGCCATACATGGGTGAGATCCACGGAGCCGGTGGCCAATCCTCGAATAATCAGCGTCGACGACTGTAATCCCACATTACCGCCCATCGCCGCAATCACAGGAATAAAGCTCACGATTGCCACGACTTCCTGGATCGTATAACGGAAATACCAGAGGATCGCACCGGACAGGAGACTGCCGACCAAGTTGGTGAAGAGCCACGGCAACCGCAGTTTTGCCGAGCCGAGGCTCGAAGATTTGGCGCCGCTTTCTTCTTCAATCGCCCCGGCCATCTTCAACATGTCTTCGGTCGCTTCTTCCCGAA
The DNA here is from genome assembly GCA_029194665.1 of Nitrospira sp. NCBI lineage: Bacteria > Pseudomonadati > Nitrospirota > Nitrospiria > Nitrospirales > Nitrospiraceae > Nitrospira > Nitrospira sp. The sequence continues at coordinate 162,655 of JARFXO010000006.1, forward strand.
TCACATCCACCACGTCATCAACCGTGATGATGCCCACGAGTTTGCCGTCCCGTTCCACAACCGGAATAGCCAACAAGTTATAGCTGGCCACCTGGCGCGCAACCTCTTCTTGGTCCATGTCGATCGCCACACTCATGACCTCTCGCGCCATGATATTTTTCAGGGGAGTTGTCGGAGGGACGGTGATCAGTTGCCGGAGCGAGAGGACACCGACCAGGCGATCATCCTTGTCCGTCACATAAATATAGAACACCATTTCGGCATCGGTGGCTTGCTGCAACCGACGGATCGCTTCATGTGCCGTGGCATCTTCCGGCAAGGAGAAGAACTCCGTGGTCATGATCGCGCCCGCCGTATCCTTCGGATACTTCAAGATATCGGCCACCTCGGTCGAATCTTCCGTCTTCATCAAGGCCAGAATTTCTTTGCTCCGCTCTTCAGGAAGGAATCCAAGAATGTACGCCACGTCATCGGGACCAAGGTCTTTCAAGAGCCACGCGATATCGGAATGCAACAGATCCGCGAGTACTTGCTGGATGCTTTCACCGTCGAGTTCACTGAGCGCTTGCCCGCGCTTGCCTTCGCCGCGGACCAGTTCGAAAATTTCACGCTTTTCCTTTGGGGAGGAAAGATGGGTCACGACTTTGGCGATGTCCGCGGGATGCATACGTCCCAACATCTTGGAAAGATTTGTAATGGCTCCGCGTCGCAGTAGCTTCTGCACCGACTGGATGACAATGTCCGATTTCGTCTGCCCACGTTCTGTCTGATCCCGCAAGATTTCGCGCAACACGTCGCGCTCGGACTGGCGAGGTTGCTGATCCGTCACCCGCGGCTCTCTCGGTCGTTCCGTCTGCATGTCTGTTTCGTCAGTACCCTAACTGCACCAAAGCCTGTTCGTCCTCACGCCACGCCTTCTTCACCTTCACCCACAGTTCTAGGAACACTTTCATACCGAATAGCTGTTCCATGTCCAGTCTGGCTTGCGTACCGATCGATTTCAACCGCTCTCCTTGTTTGCCTATGAGGATGCCCTTCTGCGTCTCTCGCTCCACCAAAATCGACGCCCGAATCTTCGCCAATTTCCCCTGCTCGACGAACTCATCGATTTCGACCGCAACCGCATATGGCACCTCCTCCTCCGTCTCTTGCAGCACCTTCTCACGGATCATCTCAGCCGCCAGCGTTCTCATTGTCTGATCTGTCACGACATCGTCGCCGTAGGCTCCTTCTCCAGACGGAAGATAAGAAACGGTCAGGGCCAACAACCGGTCAACATTGTCGTCGACCTTGGCAGAAACCGGCACGATCTCCGCCCAAGCGAAGAGTTTGTTATAACTGGCGAGAATCGGAAGCAGCTTCTGCTTGTTGACGAGATCGATTTTCGTGACGACAAGGATGACCGGACGTGGCTGTTTGGCCAGTACGTCTTTCATATGTTTTACAGCGGTCAGATCTCCAGGACCTGGTCGGCTCGTCGCATCCATGAGCATGTAGAACACATCCGCACCTTCCATAGTCTCCACAGCAGTGCGCACCATTCGACGATTCAACAGGTGCTCGGGTTTATGAAGCCCCGGCGTGTCAAGATAGACGATTTGTGCTCCTTCCACATGTACGACGCCCATAATACGGGTCCTTGTGGTCTGAGGCTTACTTGAGACAATCGAGATTTTTTCACCCAGCAGGCAGTTGAGCAGCGTCGACTTGCCGACGTTGGGTCGGCCAATGATGGCCACCGTTCCGAACTTCATGGCTTCGAGAAGGGCTGTGGGGTTTTCTCTGGATCCGGCGCTAACTGATACACAGTTTCACCCTTGCGCACATAGCCCAACTGCTCTCGAGCCAACTGCTCGATCTTGGCGGGATCATGCTGGAGACGAGTAATATCTCGCTGCAATAAGGCATTTTCACGATGTAAAGCCGAGAGTTCTTGCTCTAAATTTCTGGCGTAATCACGCATAGACAGGTACCGCGTCAGGCCCATTTCTCCGGAAAACAAGGCCACGAGCAGCCACACACAGCCACCAGCGCCGATCATCTGCATGGCGATAAGTATGCGTTGCCGCCATTCCAGCCACTGCCGTCCGCGATTCTGTTTGACCATCATCTCTCCATCCGCTGACTACGGAATCAGCTAGGCCCTCGCTCGCACAGCCTCTCGACCACGATAGAACGCCACGGTTCCTAGCTCCTCTTCGATCCTGAGCAATTGATTATATTTCGCCACGCGATCCGTTCGAGACAAGGATCCCGTCTTAATCAGACCACTGTTCGTCGCGACCGCCACGTCCGCAATCGTGGTGTCTTCGGTCTCACCGGACCGGTGTGAAATGATCGCCGTATAGCCCGATCGCTTTGCAAGTTCGATCGCGTCCAGAGTTTCTGTCAGGGTCCCAATCTGATTGAGCTTGATCAGAATTGAATTTCCGATTCCTTCCTTGATGCCCTTTGAGAAAATTTCGACGTTGGTGACGAAGATGTCGTCCCCGACGAGCTGCACCCTGTTACCCAGCTTCTCTGTGAGAATCTTCCAACCCTTCCAATCCAATTCGCTCAACCCGTCCTCGATCGAGAGGATCGGATAACGATCCAGCAACTTTCCATAGTAGCTGATCATCTCATCTGACGAACGCTCCGGGTTCTTTTCCGCTTCGAGAACATACCGTCCCTTGTCGTAGAACTCGCTTGCCGCGCAGTCCAACGCCAAGGCGATATCCTGTCCAACCTTATAGCCGGCGTCTTCTATCGATTGTGAAATCAGGCCCAACGCCTCTTCGTTCGATTGCAGATCCGGGGCGAACCCACCCTCATCACCCACGGCCGTGTTGAGACCCTTCTTCTTCAAGAGGGCCTTCAACGAATGAAAGACCTCGGTGGCCATTCGGAGGGCTTCGCTAAATCGGCTTGCACCTACCGGCATGATCATGAACTCTTGGAGGTCCAAACGATTATCGGCATGGGCTCCCCCGTTGATGATGTTCATGAGCGGTACGGGAAGCACTCGCGCATTCGCCCCTCCGAGATAACGATAGAGCGGCTGTGCTGTTTCACTCGCCGATGCCTTCGCCACGGCTAACGAGACACCCAAGATCGCGTTGGCCCCCAACTTACTCTTCGTCTTCGTTCCATCCAACGCAATCATGGCTCGATCGATACCGGCCTGATCGAATGCTTCCTTGCCCAGTAATTCCGGGGCAATCACCTTGCTGATATTCGAGACCGCCTTTGAGACGCCCTTTCCCATCCATCGTTTCTTGTCACCGTCACGGAGTTCAATCGCTTCCTTTTCCCCCGTTGACGCTCCAGATGGAACGGCCGCCCGCCCCTTCGCGCCGCTTTCCAGCGTCACTTCGGCCTCAATCGTTGGATTGCCCCGGGAGTCTATAATCTGCCTGCCCTTGATTTCTCTAATCGCGCTCATACCACTTATCCCTCTCTGGTTAGACGCTCAGCTTCTTCTTCAATAACTCGTTCACTTTTACCGGATTTGCCTTCCCCCCGCTTGCCTTCATCACCTGCCCGACAAGGAAACCCAATACTTGTTGTTTGCCTTCCTTGAACTGCGTGACCTGCCCCGGATTCTTGCTGAGGACATCTTCGATAATCTTCGCCAGCGCCCCTTCATCAGAGACCTGCATCAACCCTTTTTCCTGCACGATTTGTTCGGGAGTCTTCCCGCTGCTATAGAGTTCCGGAAAGATTTCACGGGCGACCTTTAAACTGATAGTCCCTTTGTCTACCATCTGCAAAAGGCTCACCAGCCGTTCAGGTGTGACAGGCGACGCTGATATATCTGTCCCAGAGTTGTTCAACTCTCTCATCAACTCACCCATCACCCAATTACTCACGGTCTTGGGTTGATTGAACTGCTTCGTGCACACTTCAAAGTAGTCCGCCATGCCTTTCGAAGCCGTCAGGATGGTGGCGTCATATTCAGGCAACCCATAGTCCGACATAAATCGTTTCGTCCGCACGGCCGGTAGTTCGGGCAAGTCGGCACGGAATCCTTCGATCCACTCCTCGTCCAACTTCAACGGCACCAGATCAGGGTCGGGGAAGTATCGATAGTCATGGGCTTCTTCTTTGGATCGCATGACCGCCGTTTCACCACGTTCGATATGCCAGAGCCTCGTTTCCTGGCGAATCTTGCCTCCCTCATTTAAGACCTTCGTCTGTCGCTTGATCTCATACTCGACTGCATCTTTCACATACTTGAAGGAGTTGATGTTCTTGAGCTCTACTTTCGTCCCAAACTCCTTCTGCCCGGACGGACGCAGCGACAGATTCGGCTCACACCGAAAGCTCCCTTCCTCCATGTTCCCGTCGCAGACCTCAAGGTACATTAAGATTTCCCGCAGTCCTTTGAGATAGGCCACCACCTCGTCAGCCGAACGCATGTCCGGTTCCGTCACGATCTCCAACAGCGGCGTGCCGGCGCGGTTCAGATCTACTCGGCTCCCACTGGTGCCGGTTTCATGGATGTTTTTTCCGGCGTCCTCTTCCAAATGAGCGCGACGGATACGGATTCGTTTCGCCCCGCTACCATCACGAATCTCCATCCACCCATGCTGGCAAATGGGGGCTTCATATTGGGAGATCTGATACCCCTTGGGTAAATCCGGGTAGAAATAGTGCTTTCTCGCGAATCGATTGTTCGCCGCGATCGTGCACTTCAGCGCCAAGCCTGCACGAACTGCCATGTCGACCGCCGTTCGATTGATCACGGGCAAACTGCCCGGCAGACCGAGGCAGACCGGACAGGTCTGGCTGTTGGCCGACAGACCGAATGTCGTGCCGCACCCGCAGAACATCTTGGAGCTGGTCCGCAGTTGGGCGTGGACCTCCACTCCGATGACGGTCTCAAAGATCATCCTCGATCAGGCCCCTCGTCGATACGACCCCGCTCCCGCTTTATCGCTTCACGTCCGGCGTCGAAAGCCTCTCGCAAGACCGATCGCTTGTTTTCGACAAACTCCTTGCCCTGACCGACGACTTCTTCAAATGCCTCACCGGCACGGCCGGCCAGATCACGAAGATCATTTTCTGCACGACGAGCGTATTTCCTGATTTGGTCGCGCGATTCGTCACCTGCTTGTGGTGCCAGTAACAGTGCCGCGACGGCACCCATCGTCGCTCCACTCAAGAACGCCAGGAAAACCATCGCTGATGTTCCTCGATCATCCGCCATTGTGTGTCCCTCCTTCATGTTTCATGCGTTTACGCACGACCTTGGTGGCCGCTTTGAAACCTGCAACCATGCTGACCACATTATTTAAGAGCGTCCCACTCGATCCACGAACAACATTATGGACTTGTTGCACGGATTCACCCACTTCACCCACCGCGTGAAGCAAGACGGCCGCATGCTCCACCCCCTCACGAGCCTGGGCGGTTACATCATTCAGGTTCTGGCTCATGGCCCGAAGTTCAGCCACGAGAGCCGGCACCTCGGCGTTCATCTTCGAGAGGAGCTGTTCGGACTCAGCCACCGTTTTGCGGACTTGCATCAATACCGGTACGAGATACCCGACCAGCACAGCAAATGCCACAGCTACGAGGAGCGCGGCGATTTCGACGATCGTCATAGGTGTCAATCCTCCCGGTCTTTCATCCCGAATGTTCTTCCTCAGCAGCCCCTACCGTAGCATCGGTTTTTTGAGCCGCCAGTGTGCCGATTGCTCATAGGCATGGGCAGCCCGAAGCAGCGTCTCCTCCTCAAAGGCTCGCCCGATGAGCTGTAAGCCGATGGGAAGCCCTGTTTTGCTGAAGCCGCAAGGCAGGGCGATCGCCGGCAATCCAGCCAGATTGACCGAGATTGTAAAAATATCAGAGAGGTACATCTGGAGAGGATCTTCGCTCTTTTCACCAAGTTTGAAGGCCGGCGTCGGTGTGGCCGGAGTCACGATCAGATCCACCTCCTCGAACGCGGTCACGAAATCCTGGCAGACCAACGTTCGTACAGCTTGGGCCTTCCCATAATAGGCATCGTAATAGCCGGCACTGAGTACGTATGTCCCCAGCATGATCCGACGCTTGACTTCCGGCCCGAATCCCTCCTGCCGCGTCTTCATATACAGTTCGAGGAGATCTTTGGTTTCCTTGGCACGGAAACCGAACTTCACTCCGTCGAAGCGGGCGAGATTCGAGCTGGCTTCCGCCGTCGCGATCACATAGTACACTGCCACAGCCGCGTCGGTACTCGGGAGACGAATTTCCTTGACCGCTGCACCGAGATGCCTCAGCTCCTCAATGGCTGCTCTGACTGCCTGCTCGACATCCGGATCGAGTCCTTCGGTAAAAAATTCAACCGGTACGCCAATCTTCAGAGTTTTGAGATCCCGTTTTTGCAGCGCCTTCATGTAATCCGGCACAGGGCGATCGACCGACGTGGAATCCATCGGATCATGCCCTGCAATGGCCTGCAGAAGAAATGCCGCGTCAGCCACGTCTCTCGTGATCGGCCCGATTTGATCCAGCGAGGAGGCGAACGCGACCAATCCATATCTCGAGACCCGTCCGTAGGTCGGCTTCAGCCCCACCACTCCGCAGAACGCCGCCGGTTGCCTGATGGAGCCGCCGGTGTCTGAACCAAGTGCCGCCACACATTCCTCCGCCGCCACCGCTGCCGCGGATCCTCCGCTAGATCCTCCCGGCACACAGTGTAGGTTCCAAGGATTTCGGCTGGGGCCGAATGCGGAGTGCTCCGTCGACGATCCCATCGCAAACTCATCCAAATTCGTTTTACCCAACAACATGTACTCCTGGGCCCGCAACTTGGCGATCACCGTCGCATCGTAGGGTGGCACAAAATTCTGCAACATTCGAGAGCTGCAGGTTGTGAGTACCCCTTCCGTGCAGATATTGTCCTTGATGGCAAGCGGCATTCCGGTGAGCGGATTGATCTTTCTCCATGCCTTGAGCTTTCGATCCAAGGCTTCCGCCTGTGCGAGTGCTGCTTCCTTCGCTTGCGTGACGAAGGCCTTCACCTTCGGCTCCACCTGGCTGATGCGCAGAAAATAGGCGCGCGCAATCTCTGTGGCCGTGACTTCCCCTGCCTTGAATTTCTTATGAAGCTCGACGAGGCTTAGTTTCTGGAGGGACATGAAGTTCCTGCTACAGACAGGTGAGCGCGACACGGACCGACACGGGAGCTCATCGATCGGCCTCGTTTCAGCCTGTCAGCTCATCACCACAATTCGATTCTTTTCATTCACCCGAACGATCTTGGGTGCGTGCTTCTTGATCTCTTCGTCGCCGTAATACTCGTAACAGAAGATGATGATCTGGTCCCCGACCGCGGCTTTGCGAGCCGTGGGCCCGTTCAAAATAATCTCCCCTTTCCCTCGCGTCCCGTTGATCGCGTAGGTCATGAATCGTTCGCCGTTATTCAGATTCGAGCAGATGATCGCCTCATACGGTAGGATCCCGGCAGCCTCCATCAAGTCGTGATCGATGGTCAGACTGCCTTCATACTCAAGATGAGCCCCTGTCACCGTGGCACGGTGAATTTTGGAACGCAGCATTTGTCGAAACATCGATCTTCCCGTTATTCGTCGACGCCACTCGTCATTCGTTGCCGTCACCGTACGAGTCGACTGTCTGACGATTAACGCTCCTCTAGAATTTTGGGTACCACAAACCCGTCCGCTTCACGCTCTGGCGCATTCGCTAAAGCCATCTCCGAAGGGAGCGACGGGCGCACAAGGTCCTCGCGAAACACATTCACTTGCCCCATGACGGTGGCGGTCGGCTCGATTCCCGTCGTGTCGTACTGATTCAACGTATCGACATGTGCGAGAATTTGGGTCAACTGTTTGGCAAATGTCTCCTTTTCAGCCGCGCTCACAGCCAATCTCGCCAGCTGCGCTACTTTCTCTACATCCTGTTGAGTGATTTCCATTTGCTCCTCTGTTCCCCTTCAGCTTCGCCTATTCCACCGTCACGCTTTTTGCCAGGTTTCTCGGCTGATCGACATCCGCCCCGCGCAACACGGCAATATGATACGCGAGAAGTTGAAGCGGGATGGTAAACAAGATCGGCGAAATCAGCGAATGGGTGTCAGGAATGGTAAACACCGCATCCGCGATCTTGCCGAGCTCCCGCTCTCCTTCTGCGACGAGGGCAATCACTGGCGCGCGTCGCGCTTTCACTTCCATGAGATTGCTGACCGTCTTGTCGTAGAGCCGATCCCGAGGCGCCAGAACCACGACCGGCATATCTTTGTCGATCAGCGCGATCGGGCCGTGCTTCATCTCACCCGCCGCATAGCCTTCGGCATGGATGTAGGAAATTTCCTTGAGCTTCAGCGACCCCTCCAGTGCGATCGGGTAATTGATGCCGCGTCCCAAGAACAGAAAGTTCCGTTTTTTGTAATACCGCTTGGCGATGGCCACGATTTCGGCCTCTCGCTGCAGCACCCGTTCGACCAACACCGGCAACTTCACCAACCGGTCGAGCCAGGCTTTCCCATCCGCTACCTTCATCACATTACGAACTCGCGCAAAATGCAATGCCAGAAGATACAGCGCGGTGAGTTGCGCCGTAAACGCCTTCGTGGAGGCGACTCCGATCTCCGGCCCGCAGTGCGTGTACAATACTCCGTCCGACTCACGTGCCAAGGTACTGCCGACGACGTTGACGATCGAGACCACACGTGCGCCCTTTTGCTTCGCCTCTCGCGCAGCAGCCAGCGTATCGGCCGTCTCACCGGATTGAGAAATCGTGATAAACAGGTCGTTTTTCCCGACGAGCGGATCGCGATACCGAAACTCGCTCCCAATATCCACCTGCACCGGGGTACGGACCATTTCTTCGAACAGATACTTTCCGACTTGCCCCGCATGCCAGGACGTGCCGCAGGCGACGATCCAGATGCGCTCAACCGCTGCGAATTCCTTCGGCGTCAAGCCGATATCAGGGAGATCCGCCTCCCCCGTTTCATAGGAATACCGTCCGCGCATGGTATCAAGAATGGTCTGAGGTTGTTCGTGAATCTCTTTCAGCATGAAGTGGGGGTAGCCGCTTTTCTCCGCTGCCGAAGCATCCCACGTAATCGTCGACGACTGACGCGAAACGTCATGGCCGTCGGCGTCGGTCAGATCCACTCGCTGTTGCGTGACCACCGCCACGTCCCCCTCCTCGAGATAGGTCACTTCCCGCGTATGGGCAAGCATCGCCATCACATCGGAAGCAACATAGGACGCGTACTCCGTCCGTCCGATGACGAGCGGGCAGCCGGATCGGGCGGCAATCAACGTTCCGGGTTCCCGCTCGGAAATCACCGCCAGTGCATAACTCCCCCGCACATCTTTTGTCGCGAGCCGCACCGCATCGGCCAGCTTGTTTTCCTTCTGAAGATACTTATCGATCAAATGGGCGACAACCTCCGTATCGGTTTCCGACTCGAATTTGTAGCCGTCTTTTTGCAATTGCTGCTTCAGTTCCTGATAGTTTTCGATAATCCCGTTGTGCACCAACACACACCCTTTCGACCGATGCGGATGGGCATTCTGTTCCGAGGGCTTTCCATGGGTCGCCCACCGGGTATGGCCGATTCCGACCGTTCCCTTGAGTTCGTTGGTTTTGAGCGAATTTTGAAGATTGACCAGCTTGCCCACGCTCCGTCTAACGGCAATCTTTGCTCCCTGCATGACGGCGACTCCCGAGGAGTCGTACCCTCGGTACTCCAACTTCGCCAGTCCCCCGATGAGAATCGGAATCGCATCTTGATTGCCGACGTATCCGATGATTCCACACATGGCGGTTGCTCCAGGTCTAACGAGACTGACCGACAGACAATTCTCCGGTCGCAATCAGCGTTTCAATGACTTCGCGCGCCTGTTCTTCATGTTGCTCGAAGTCTTTTTGGCTCTTTGGCCCTCTTGCTTGTCGGAAGCGTCCGCTGAATTTTCGCTCGCCGGACGGGCGGTCAGCAACATCCGCCGTTTAGCTGCCCACCCGACTCGATTCACTTGCTGAACACGAGCGATCGCCAATGAATCGACGGGCACGTTCTGCGTCACGGTCGTGCCTGCGGCAATATAGGCACCGCGTCCTACCGTCACTGGTGCGATGAGCTGTGTGTCGCTCCCGACAGATGCATGATCCTCGATCAACGTCTGATGTTTGTTCACGCCGTCATAATTTACGGTGATCGTCCCAGCTCCTATATTCACGCCTTTCCCGATTCGCGCATCGCCGAGATACGTCAGATGATTTGCTTTAGACCCTTCGCCCAGTTCAGTCTTCTTCATCTCGACGAAGTTTCCGACCTTCGCCTTTCGCCGCACGATCGCCCCAGGTCTCAAATGTGCAAATGGTCCCAGATGAGCGTCGTCGTCGATCTGCGATTCGCGTAACACGCAATGATCGAGAATCTCTACATTGTTTCCGATCAGACAATCCGAAATGCGGACCCCGGAACGGATGGTCGTCCCTTCACCAACGCTTGTTTTGCCTTCGAGGCTCACTTGTGGGTAAAGCACTGTGTCTCTTCCGATGGTGACGCCGGCATCAATCCACACGGAGCCGGGATCTCGCATCGTAACTCCGGCTTCAAGCCAGCGATCACGAATCTGCTGGCGGACGACTCGCTCCGCTGTCGACAGCTGTTGCCTGGTATTGACCCCCAGCCCCTCCTCGGGATCTTGAAGGGTCACGGCTGCAACCGACCGCCCCTGTGCGACTGCCATTCGAACAATATCCGTCAGATAGTATTCATGTTGTGCGTTGCGTGGCTCCAGTTTTTCGAGGGCCTCAAAAAGAAATTCTCCGGACACGACATACGTCCCGGCGTTGATTTCCCTGGTGGCCCGTTCTACCGGACTAGCATCACGATCTTCGACGATCTTCAACACATCGGATGGAGTGATGTCACCCTGGGGATCGCCGCCGGACTGTCGGCGGATGACTCGGCCATAGCCGCTGGGATCATCGAGCATCGCCGTCAGAATCGTCACGGTCGCGCTCTGCGTGTGATGGACCCTCAACAGTTCGCGCGTCGTCTCCTCTCTCAGCAACGGGGTGTCACCGTTCAAGATAAGATAATTCGTCGGACGTGGTTCGTCGCCCTGACAGAACGCGGGGCGGCTTTGCATCACGGCATGGCCGGTCCCAAGTTGTTCGGCCTGCTCGACGATGCGCACGAACTGTGATCCCGGCCTGCCCGAGACACCCGATTCAATCACTTGCCGAACCCTGTCGGATTGATGCCCGACCACAACCACAATGCGATGGCCCGCCAGTTGTAGCGCCACATCAACGGCGTAGAGAACCATGGGCTGCCCCGCGACATGGTGCAGCACCTTTACCTGGCTGGACTTCATTCGCTTGCCCAACCCGGCCGCCATCACGATCACCCCTAAGCCGGGAATACCCGTGACCGTCGTCTGTTGCTCTCCTGATCGTTTCATCGAGGACTCCGGATATGAGAGGATCGCAATCGAGTCTAAAACACGTATTTATCCGATCGGCACACCGGCATCCGGTTGTTTGACCTGACTCCACTTCGAGTCCCCGCTCAGGGCCGAAGCAATTGTGCCGGACGGGGTATAGAGACCGCCCGACACGATCAGTTTCATCGCTTCCTCAATACTGATATCAACAGATGTCACTTCCCGTTCCGGCACCAATAGAAAATAGCCCGACGTCGGATTGGGCGAGGTGGGCACATAAACATGAACCAGCGCCTCCTGGCCCAATGCCGTTGTCTGACCTTTCGTCATGCCGGTCACGAACGCAAAACAATAATGGCCGTTCTTCGGGAACTGGATCAAGACGACACGCCGATACGACCCTCGCTCCGAAAAGGACAGAATATCCATCATGGATTTCAATGTAGAATAAATCCCCCGTACAAGGGGTAGTCGGTTAAGCCAATCCTCCCAGTGCCCCACAATCTGGCGTCCGATGAAATTCGCCGCGAACAACCCGACCAAAAAAATGAGCAGCACCAGAGTGACGATCCCTAAGCCTGGGATATAATGGTCGGGCACCAATTCTGCGACGACGTCGCCTAGGATGCCGTCTACCGCGACGAACAGGGTCTTCAGAACGAGAATAGTACCCCAGATAGGAGTGACAAGCAGGAGCCCTGTTAGAAAATAGCGTCTTAGCGCGGTCTTGAGCATGAATCACCGACACCCAGCCACAGGCAGAGTATTCAGCTGTTCATCTTACAGAGTTCCCGACAAACCTCGCAAGCGTTTTATTGTAAATTTCAATGGGTTATGTACTTAAATAGGGTGAGGTTTCAGAAGGTACCGCTCTTGCTATTCACCGGGACCTGACATAGGATCGATCCCCGATTACGGCTGAAATGAAAATCGCCAATGGGTAGAACGTCCAGAAAAACGACGGGCATTTTCATCACGCTGGAAGGCGGTGAAGGAAGCGGAAAAACGACACAAGCTCGAAGACTTTGCGAGCGGCTGAGCGCACAAGGCATAGACGTGCTGCATACCAGAGAACCGGGCGGGACGCTTCTCGCTGAACGTCTGCGGAGTCTCCTGCTCGACCATTCGGCAGAAACGATCGCTCCCGAGACGGAAGCCTACCTTATTTTCGCGGCGAGACGCCAACATGTGGATCACGTCATCAAACCCTCACTCGCACGCGGGATGACGGTCGTCTGTGATCGATTCTCAGACTCGACGTTGGCCTATCAGGGGTATGGGCGGGGATTGGATCTCCGCCTGTTGCGCACGATGAACGATTGGGCGACTGGAAAACTTCCTCCCCAACTCACGTTGCTCTTCGACGTCCCAGTCGCTGTTGGACTCAGTCGGCGTCGTGGTGGCGCCGCTACCCAAAACCGACTCGATCGAGAAACGGAACGGTTCCATCGGAAAGTTCGCGCGGGGTTTCACGCGTTGGCCCGTCGAGAACCTCGACGCATCATGATGATCGATTCCGCACGACCTCTGGAATCGGTGGCACAAACCGTAGAAGACCTGGTCATGAACTGGCTCAGAACGTATTCCGCACGGACATCGAGGCATCGATAGCCCATGCCTTTCACCGATATCACCGGCCACGAGCAACCCATCTCCCTCCTTCAGGCGTCCCTGCGCAATGGTCGTTTGGCCCATGCATATCTGTTCTATGGCGAAGCCAGGGTGGGAAAGTTGATGACCGCCGTGCGGCTGGCTCAGACCCTCAACTGCGAACAGCCCGCTCAGACGGAGGCTCAGGACAGCTGTGGGCATTGCCGATGCTGCCTGCAGATAGCCGCACGGACGCACCCCGATTACTTCGTCATCGAGCCAGACCCAAAAGCAACCACACCGCAAATCAAAATCGAGCAAGTACGGGAGATCGAACACCAGTTCGTCTATCGACCACTCGTCGGGGAACGGAAGATTTGCTTGATTGATGACGCGGACCGACTGACGATCGGGGCAGCCAATGCGCTCCTCAAGACCTTGGAGGAGCCCCCGGGTCATACTCTCTTCATCCTGATCACCAGCCGGCTCCATGCACTCCCGATCACCGTTCGGTCACGCTGCCAAGCGCTCCGTTTCACCACTCCGGCCCGCACGCAAGTTGAGGCGGCATTGATAGTCAAGCGTGAGCTTCCTCCTGCCGATGCTCGTTTCCTGGCGGTCTTCGCCGATGGCCGGATCGGAGAAGCGCTCACGGCGAATATGGCAGACGTTCGTGCGAGACAGCAAGAATGCCTGACTTTGGTGAAGCCGGAAAGCTTGAAATCGAGCGCGACCATTCTCGCTGCATCGGAAAGTTTCGCAAAGACAGACCGTGGAGCAGAAACGCTCGCCTGGCTTGCGCGGTGGATCCGTGATCTTGTCATTGTCATCGTGGATGGGGATCAGGACCAGATCCTTCACCTCGATCAACTCACCGACCTGCGCCGATATGCCCAACGAGCGGACATCGACGCTCTCCTGACCCTCTTGAATGACATCGAGCGGACTGAGCAGCAGGCCACGCGGCACTTGAACGTGCAGATGGCGCTGGAAACGACGTTCTTCCGTCTGCGCGAGGCACTCGGCCTGGTCCGGGTCGGAGCCTCCGCCTAGCAATAAACGCCGCCAACTGATATCTTGCCTTGGTCATGACCAAGGACAACACCTTTTACATCACCACGCCGATTTATTATGTCAACGACGTGCCGCATATCGGCCATGCCTATACTACGGTAGCGGCTGACGTGTTGGCGCGCTACTGGCGCCTGCGCGGGCGCGAGGTGTTCTTCCTCACCGGCCTCGACGAGCATGGACAAAAAGTGCAGCAGGCGGCGGCCAAGGTCGGTGCTGACCCACAACGATACTGTGACGGTATGGTGCCTCGATTTCAAAATCTGTGGAAACGTTTGAATATCTCTAATGACGCCTTCATCAGAACGACGGATGTTAAACACAAGGCGATCGTTCAGCGCTACCTTCAACAGCTTTATGACACAAGAGACGAAAAAGACGATCGGTTAATCTATCCCAAGGAGTACAGAGGCTGGTACTGCACATTTGATGAGCGCTTTTGGACTGAAAAAGACGTTGTTGGAGGGCTCTGCCCCGATTGCAAACGCCCCGTGGAGAGGCTAAGCGAGACGAATTACTTTTTCCGAATGAGTGCATATCATCAGAAGCTGATCGACCATATGAAGGCACATTCTGGCCTTGCTGATAGGCCCTCGGCCTTTATTCGGCCATCATCACGGTTTAACGAAGTCCTCAGTTTTCTTGAAAAGCAGCCCCTGGAAGATCTTTCTATTTCTCGCCCTAAGTCGCGCCTTACGTGGGGTGTAGAACTCCCCTTTGATCACGATTATGTAACGTATGTCTGGTTCGATGCGCTGGTGAATTACATCTCCGCCTTGGAATACCTCCCCAGAGAGAAACCCGCTGGTAATCACTTCTGGCCGGCCAATGTTCATCTGGTCGGCAAAGATATCCTGACGACGCATGCCGTCTATTGGGCCACGATGCTGATGGCCCTAAATCTTCCGTTACCGGAGACCATCTTCGCCCATGGCTGGTGGACGGTGAACAGTGAAAAGATGTCCAAGAGCCGAGGGAACGTTGTGGACCCCAACAAGATACTCGATGAGTTCGGCACGGACACCTTTCGCTATTTTTTGCTGCGCGAAGTTCCATTCGGTCAGGATGGAGATTTTTCACGGGAGGCATTGATTAGCCGTATCAATAGCGAACTGGCCGATGGCCTGGGGAATTTGCTCAGTCGAACACTCACGATGATTGAGCGGTTCACTCAAGGCAAGATTCCTCCAAGCAGCGCGCCCAAAGATGGGTTGGACAATCAGTTAGAACAGGACATAGGTGAGCTAGTCACAAGTGCGATGGTACACACAAGGGACCTGCGTTTTAATCGGGCGCTCGAAAGCATGTGGGAATTAATCCAGCGATGTGATCAGTACATTGATAAGACAGCGCCTTGGGCTCTAGCCAAGAAGGCAGAGGACACAGACCGGCTCCACGGTGTTCTGCATCGTGTGACAAAGGCACTAGCATTCCTCATTCCTGTACTCTACCCAGTCATGCCGGAAACGGCTATTGAAGTGGCTCGTCAACTTGGTTTGAACCCACAGTTGCAAAGCAGAAAACTAGTATTACGCCAGCATGGGCCAGGTGTTGAGATCGCGAAGGGCAAGCCGCTTTTCCCAAGAATCGATATAACCAAGCCCCAAGGAGCTACACCCGTGAGTGACGCACCAACAACTCCTCAACAGACGACACCGGCGCCGACTGCACCTGCTCCAGCAGCTCCACCGCAAATCACCCTCGACGAATTCATGAAGATTCAGCTCAAGGCGGCGAAGGTACTCTCCGCCGAGCGGGTTCCGAAATCGGAAAAGTTGATCAAGCTCCAAGTGTCCCTTGGCACTGAACAACGTCAGATCGTGGCCGGTATCGGCAAGAAGTATGAGCCGGACGCGCTGGTCGGCAAAACCATCGTGATCGTGGCGAATCTCAAACCCGCCAAACTCATGGGTATTGAATCACAGGGTATGGTGCTCGCGGCGGGTGACACCGATGTACAGGGGCTGCTCACCATTCAGGAAGAAGTCGATCCCGGCACCAAGGTGAAATGACACGATCTTTCCTCGTCGCGCTTAGACTGATTCTCCCCCTCATCCTGCTCCCCTGCTTCACATCATCGGCCAAAGGTCAGACACTTCCTGCACTACCCCTCAACGGTCCTCAGCCAACCACGGTGCTCGTGCGGGTCGTCGCGCATGGGGCAATGGTGTTAGGCCGCGAAGTCGGCGGAGCGCGCGTGACGATTACTGATGTCGCAAGCGGCCACATTCTGGCAACCGGCCTGCAACAGGGCGAATCAGGAGATCAGAATCAAATCATGCGTACCCCCCACATGATGGAAGAGCCGATCTACAGCTCTCGTCCTGCTGCGGCCTTCACCACCACGTTGGAACTGCAGAAACCGACGGTAGTGGAAATCTCCGCGGAAGGGCCACTCGCTTACCTCGCTGCGTTACAGAGAACCAGCATGACCTTGCTGTTGATCCCGGGACAAGACCTGACGAACGATGGCATTGTCCTGCATCTCCATGGCTACCTGGTGCAGATCGAGCGACCCAAGCCGCGTGAGGCACTCATTGCAAAAGACGATGTGAAACTTCGAGCCTCAGTCCGAACCCTGTCCGGCTCACTGGTCCGACCCCATGGGGATTGGGACTCGCGGAAGATCCGTATTTATGGAGAGGTGTTGATCGGAGACCGAATCATTGAGCGGTTACAACTGTTTTATGACGAAGGAAGCCGCGCCTTCGAAGCGCCGTTCTTTGTTCCGCCGTCGAGGGAGGTTCCCGATGGGATCAAGCTTCGCGTGATTGCGACTGACCTGGCTACAGGCAATTCAGGAATGGATCAAGCAAACTATCCGGTGTTAAGCGAGCGTCTCCCGCCTAAGTCTTCTCGGTAGCCGGCTCATCTCAAATTCGGAGGGCAGCTCCTCCTACGCTGGCTGTAGATCGCCGAGCCTAACGGACACCAGTTTGGACACCCCAGGCTCGTCCATCGTGACGCCGAAGAGAGAATCGGCAATGTTCATCGTCCGCTTATTGTGCGTGATGACGAGAAACTGCGCGTTCTGGGCCAGCTCTTTCAAGACTCCCGTGAACCGGCCGATGTTTTCCTCGTCCAGCGGGGCGTCGATTTCGTCCAGCAAACAGAACGGCGTCGGCCTGATCAGAAAACTCGCAAACAAGAGCGCCATCGCCGTGAGTGTCTTTTCTCCGCCCGACAGCATGGTAATGCTCTTCAACCGTTTGCCGGGCGGTTGTGCCACAATTTCAATGCCTGGCTCCTGACTGCCGACCGGTTCACCGTTTTCCGGAGGCGGTTCATCGACCAACTGCAGTTCGGCCCGCCCGCCGGGGAAGAATTGGCCGAAAACCTCGGTGAACCTCTGCTGCAATTCCTCGTACGTGGCCGCAAACATCTCCTTCGTCGTTCGGTGAATCCGTTGAATAATCTCTTTGAGCGATGCAATCGAGGTCGACAGATCCTGCTCCTGGTCAGACAAGAATTTGTGGCGCTCTTCCAACTCCTGGTGTTCGCTGATGGCGGCGAGGTTGATCGGCCCCATACGATCCAACCGATCACGCAGCTTCTGTAACTGTTCTTTCAACTCGGCATCCGAGCGCTGTTCGGTCTCCTGCACGGCTGCGGCGTCATCCGCCCTGATCGATTCGCCTGATGTCATCGGATTTTCGACCAGCGTGATCGGATCCAGCTGATACGTTCCCGACAAGGTTCCTTCGACGGTCCCCAATTGCGTACGAACTTCCGCTCGTCGAACCTCCACCGTCATCCGAGCATCCCGAATGACTGAAATTTCTCGGCGCAATTCTTCCAGACCGGATTCAAGCGTGTGGCTCGTCGCCATCTGTTGCGCCTGTCGTTCCTGAGCGGTGACCAATTCCCCCTTCACCCGCCCTGCGGTTACGGCAAGTTCTTGGCAGAGCGCCTCCTGACGGGCTTGTTCTGTTCGGCTCTGGTCAATGAGTCCCTTCAAACTGTTCAAGTGCTCAGCCAATGCACCATGTCGATCTTCCGTTTCTTGAATCTGTTGTGCCACACGAGACTGGTTCAGCTGCTCATGTTCCCGCTTGGCCCGCAACCCTTCCGCGGTCAGCTTCGCCTCCGTCACACGTTCTTGGTGCGTTCTCATATTTTGATCGAGCAGCCCCAGTCGCTCGCGTACCCTTCCCAACATCGTTTCCTGTCCGCTCTTCTCAGCAAGCCACTGACCCAATCGGGCCTGGATCGAGTGCGATTCTTGTTCCAACCGCCGTCCTTCGCTGATCCCTTCTTGAATTTCCATCTCCGTCCCGGTGAGTCGATGATCAAGATCGTTCAGCACATGCTGAAGTTTTTCTTCGTCCTTGCGCAGCGACAGATTCTGCATTTCGGCCTCACGAAGCGCATCGCCGAGTTGGCGGTCCCGCTGGGTGAGCGACTGGATCTGTGCAAACACCATCTCTCGCTGTTGCTTGTTCTGATCGAGCTCCAGGACAAGGACGTGACGTTTGGCTTCAAGATCGATCACCTCCCGTCGGCGTTCGAGCAGACCCGGCGTGCCTTGTACCTGGCCACCCGTCACGATGCCGGATGCATCCACCACCTCACCATCCAGGGTCGCCAGAATGGGACCGTTCGGAGCGCTCCACGCTTGTTGCTCCCACAACGGCATCGCCTGGTCCAATGATCGAACAATAACGACGCGATCGAACAGCGAATCGCGGGCCGCCGTTCGGGCCGCGTCCGTCTGGACCAGATCCACGGCGAGCCCGATGACGCCGGGCTGCGTCGCGATCGCCGGCCACCAGTCATGAGCCCGCCCGCCTTCCCAGCGCGGACGCTGCGGAATAAAACTGCCTCGTCCCAGTGCCTCCTCCTGGAGAAAACGGATCAACTGCCGCCCGACGGACGGTTCATCCACAAACCATCCTCGCACGCGCTCCCCCAGCACCGCCTCAACCGCCCGTTCCATCCCTGATGGGATCACCAGCCATTCGGCCACCGCATCCCGCACTCCGTCACAAGACTTCAGGGCAGGACCTTGCTGAGCCCCTTGCCGTCCGTAGCCCATCTCCTCACGAACGACACTCTGCAACGCCTCAAGGCGCGAATCCACTCCCGCCAGCTCTTCCGAACGTCGTAAGACCACCTGATCCAACGACTGGAGGGCGCCGGTCGCTTGAGCAGCCTCCTCTTGCACAGTTCCCCGTTCCGTCCGCAGTTGCGAAACAAGGCGGTCCGCCTCTCCATATTCCTTGCGCAACACCTCGTGGCGATCGATCGTCGATTCACGGTGGCTCCGCAATTCGTCCCGTTCCGACGACAAGCGAGTTCCACGACCCGCAAGATCTTCCATTCGTTGGGCCAATTGCGAGAGGCCTTGTTCGGTATTCGCGACGAGAACAGCCAGTTGCAGGACATCTTTGCGGCCTCGCTCCTCCTCTGCAACGGCCGCAACCCGTTGGTGGAGCAAGCGCCTCATCTCCTCATCGAGTTCACCGAGAGCCCGATCACGTGTCGCCATCTCCTCTTCGACCGACGTCAATGACGACTCGATGGTTTGAAGCGCGGCGGCCAGATTCTCCTGTGATCGGACCAGTTCTTCCAGCTCAGCCGATTCCTGTACCTGTTGTTGGCTGAACAGCAGCCCTCGGTTTCGTTCGACTTCCGCCGCGGTCAATGCCTGAGCCTGCTGTTGTTCGACACCCACCAGTCCTTCTCGAATCTTCCCGATGGAATCGGCGGTCGCAATCGCATCAAGGCGCGCCTGTTCGAGTGCCGTCGTGGACCGAGCCTGTTCGGCCGCCTTCTCAGATTCCTGTTGATCCAGGTTCAGAACTTCAGTCTCCGCCTCCTGCAAGGACTGTCGCAATACTCTGAATTCCCTCGTCAACAATGTCACTTCGATTCCTCGCGCCTCACCCTGCAACGTCTGAAACGTGCGCGCCTGGCGAGCTTGACGCTCCAAAGAATTGAGCTGCTTCTTGACCTCGGCCACGATGTCTCGGACACGCAGGAGGTTTTGCTGCGTCGCTTCGAGCTTCCGCAGTGCTTCGGCCTTTTGCTTCTTATACCGGACGATGCCCGCGGTCTCCTCGATAAGCTCGCGCCGCTCTTGCGGCGACGCATTCAAGATCTGGTCGATCTGGCCCTGAGCAATGACAGTATGTCCTTTGCTGCCCGCCCTCGTGTCGAGCAACAAACTCCGGATATCCTTCAGTCGGCACTGAATCTTGTTGATGAGATACTCGCTCTCGCCGCTGCGGTACAAACGGCGGGTAATCATGATCTCATGCGCCTCAGTCAGTTCATTCGGAAGTCCGGAGCTCCCATCCAGTTTCATTATCGCGGGATCAAGCCCGCCGATCACCAACGACACTTCCGCCATCCCCAAAGGCTTTCGGAGTTCGGTGCCGTTAAAAATGACGTCTTCCATCTTTTCGCTTCTGAGCGTTTTGGTGCTTTGCTCGCCCAGCACCCACAGGATGGCGTCGACGACATTGCTCTTTCCGCTCCCATTCGGCCCAACGATCGCGGTGACCCCTTCGGGAAACTCGATCTTGGCGTCAGCAAACGACTTGAAACCCAACATGTTCAACGATTTCAAATGCATCGGTTCACCTTAAAATTACGAACAGGCACAGCCTTCTTCCCAGGAATACAAGCCGCTGGTCCTTGTACCACAAGGGTTCTGAGAAATCAAAAACAAAACACATTGTATAGTGGGAAAATCGATATGGCCCTACAATATATAGGGCCATTTGGAGATATGTGCGGATGGAAACGGCAGCTAGCCGACGGCGCCGGCTACCGACTTCTTCGAGGATTCTATCTGGACGAGTTCCTTCGGCAGCAGGAACTCGACATCTTCCTCAATGACCGTCAGCTCTTCAACCTCTGATGGTTCCGAGGCTCTCAAGGAGGCCACTACTTCCGTAACCAGGATTTCCGGGGCTGAGGCACCGGCCGCAATCCCGACTGCCTTGGCCCCTTGCAGCCATGCAGGATCGATGTCGGCGGCTGAATCGATGAGATAAGAGGGAATCCCGCACTGCTCTCCCAGTTCGCGCAGACGATTGGAATTGGAGCTGTTCGGCGACCCGATGACCAGAATGACATCCACCAAGCGAGACAATTCTTTAACGGCATTCTGCCGGTTTTGCGTCGCATAGCAGATATCTTCCTGATGCGGCCCCTTGATGGTCGGAAACCGCTGATGCAGTGCGCCGACGATGTCCCGACATTCATCGACGCTCAATGTTGTCTGCGTGACATACGACAGATTGACCGTATTGTCCACTTTCAGCTCTTCGACATCCTTGACCGACGACACCAAGTGAAACTTATCGGGGATCTGACCCAGCGTGCCGATCACTTCCGGGTGACCGGCATGACCGATGAGGATCAGATCGTATCCCTGGGTATAATCGCGGTTCACTTCGTTGTGAACCTTGATCACGAGCGGACAGGTCGCGTCGATCACATGAAGGCGACGCTGATTCGCCTCCTCCCAGACCGACTTCGCCACGCCGTGTGCGCTGAAGATGACGACCGACCCTTCCGGGACTTCGTTCAACTCTTCCACAAAGACCGCGCCTTTTTGCCGGAGCGAATTCACGACATGGCGGCTGTGGACGATCTCGTGACGAACATAAATGGGCGCCCCGTATTTCTTGAGCGACAGATCCACGATATCGATCGCCCGATCGACACCGGCGCAAAACCCACGGGGATTGGCAAGATAGATCTTCATATTCGTCGTAGCTCCTTCGGCCAGGCTCTACAAGGTCCTACAGTCAACGTAGCTGGTCACGATACGTGAGAACAAGGGGACTCGTCAACAGAATTGGCCGACCGCATTATCGCTTCGAGGCCCCACGGTGCGGCTTCTTTCCGTCTGATCCGTTATTTGTATGTGTGCTCATCCCGCTTGGCGAGTTTCAAGATCACCACTTTCTTTCGTTGATCATCGACATCATACAGAACCCGATAAGGGCCTATGCGCAGACGGTACTCAGCCGTGAATTGCGACACAATGAGCTGACCGGTGAGCCGCTTGGCCCGCTTGCCCTGAGGCTTGGGATTATTCGCGAGTGATCGAATGGCAGTAACAATGGCTTCACGGTAGCCGGCGGGAACATGCTCTAACGACTTTTGAAATACGCGCTCGATTCGTTCGCTGGGGAAAACCACCTCGTAGGGCAACTACAGCCCCATCTTTTTGAAGAGACGTTCGGCGGGAACCGATTTGCCCTGGTTGTACTTAGCGCGTGCCCTTTCAATTTCGCCGATAAGTTTCTTGTCCTTGAGTTCGTCGAGGGTTTCGACTAGGTCCAAGAAGTCTTCATAGGGCACAAGGAACGAAACCGGTTTGCCATGGGATAAAACCATTGAGGGAGACTTCGAGCGGATCAATTTTGAGAGCTGTGCCTGGGCTTCTCGCACATTGACCGGTTTAGCGTTTCGAAGCAAGCTGATTGCGCTCATCGATATCTCCTCTCGTATAGCAATTGTATAGACATTAGCAGGTTTAACCCTGGCCCGCAAGATGGTCGTGGCGAACAGCCTATAAACGTGCGCTACAAGCGTCGCGAACGTGAAGCACAGAGATTGAGCCGGTCTTTACACTTGCGGTCTGTTACGTCCTTGATTAAGATGGCGCGCTCCTTGAATTCACCTACTGGAGACGCATGCCACGTCGGACTGCCGCATTAGCCAAACTTACCCTTCCCCGCCTCCATGCGGTACGGCGTCGTGAGCGTCTCTTCAAGTTGGTCAAAGAACAGTGCCGCCGCCATCCGCTGGTCTGGGTCGCAGGTCCTCCCGGCGCGGGCAAGACCGCCCTTATCGCAAGCTACCTTACCGAGCACAAACTGCGGACGTTGTGGTATCACGTGGATCCCGGCGACGCAGATCTCGCCACATTTTTTCATTACCTCGCGCAGGCCGCTCAAGCCGCAGCCGGGCGGAAGCAACTTCGCTTGCCGGCGCTGACCCCGGAATACATGGCGGATGTGCCGGGATTCACCAGGCGGTTCATGCGTGAGCTATGGTCGAAGGTTCCAGCACCGGCCGTGTTGGTCATGGACAATTATCAAGACCTACCGGCCGAGGCGGCTCTCCACTCAATGCTACCGGTCGCACTCGCCGAGTTCCCGATTGACACGACGCTCGTTGTCATCAGCCGAGGCGAGCCTCCCTCACACTTCGCCAGAGAACTGACCCACAACAGGGTGGGACACATCCAATGGGAACACTTGCGATTGACCCTTGAAGAAACGCTCTCCCTGGCTTCATCTGTTCCAGGCATTGAGAAGGACACTGTCGCGTCGCTTCATGCCAAGGCGAACGGCTGGGTGGCCGGCACGGTGCTGCTGTTGGAACGGTTGCAGGCGAATGAGGACTGGAACGAGCCTGCGCCATCCGACATGACCGAGGTCTTTCACTATTTCGCCAATCAGGTCTTTGAGCACATGACTCCCCAAGCAAGAGAAGCGTTGATGCGCACGGCACTGCTCCCATGGGTGACGGAGGCCATGGCGGAAGAGGTCAGCGGTGATCCACATGCGGCGCAAGTGATTCGCGATCTGTACCAACGGGGTCTATTCTTGGATCGGCGCGCCGATACACAGGGGCGGTATCACTATCATGATCTGTTCCGGGATTTTCTTCTCGATCGATGCCGCGTTCATTTCGATGGAGAGTTGCACGGCCACAAACGCACCGCCGCGCGAGTGGCGGAACGGTACGGACAACAGGATACAGCCGTCGCACTCTATGCGGAAACGAACTCGTGGGATGACCTGAGCCGGCTGATCAATGAGAGCGCCGAGAAGTTGCTCTCTCAGGGACGGAATCAAACACTCCAAGGATACGTCTCACTCTTTCCGCAAGAAGAGCGGCAACAACGCCCATGGCTCCTCTATTGGTCCGGGATAAGCCGATTGATATTCGACCCCATTCCCGCAATCAAGGAATTGGAGGAAGCTTATCATCAATTCGAATCCACGCAGCAAGATATTGCGGGACTGCTCCTCTCCTGCAGCGGCGTTATTGAAGCCTACTATTGTCGCGCGGATGATATGGCCCCTGCCATTATTTGGGGGGACCGGCTTCATAAAATCCTTCAGCAGCATGATGGATGCCCCTCTTCAGCCGTTAAGGCAAACGTACTCTCGAAGCTTCAAGGACTGATCTTTGCCTGCCCACATCACTCGTTGCTCCAAGAGCTAGACCAATCTTTAGACCAAATCCTCCGCGAGGTAGAAGATCCATCTGTTCGTGTCGGTGTGGCGATCGCATTCATGAACCTGATGTGGTGGAGAGGAGAATTCCCTCGGCTGCGCCGAACTCTTGATGACCTGGCTACATGGAGTAAGGGCGTCGTTCTTCCACCTGTGTATCTCTTGACCTGGAAGGTAATGGAAGCGCACTACGAATGGGGTACCGGCCACCGTGCGCAGGCGACGGCAAAGCTAGAAGAGGCGTTTGGAATCACAGAAAGGTACGGGATCCTGGTGTTCAGGACGATGGTGCGATCATGTCAGGCATACTACGCCTTGACCGTCGGGGACGATAAAGAAGGGGAAAGGCTGACTAACTTCTTGCAGGAGGAAAATCAGTTTCACCAGCGATTCTCCCTTGGCCTGTGCAGCTACTACCGGGCAGGGGCATCACTCATCAGAGGAGTCTTGTCTTCGGCCCTCGATTTTGCTTTATTAGCAGTCGAAACTATCGGCTCCCTTAGTTTGCCTCACTTTGAGGGCCTTTTCCGTGGAGGATTGGCGAAGGTCTTGATTGAACTTGGTCAAATAGAGAAGGCGCGCGAGCATTTGAGAACGACACTTGACTATGCGCGAGTCATACGCAGTCCTTGGAGAGCCGCAGAGTGTCGTGTGACGCTCGCACACTCCTACCTGCGAGATGGACAATTTGATCTGGCTCATGAACATCTTCAAGAAGGGTTGGAAATTGCCCGTCGTCACAACTATTTCGTATTGGACTTTTGGTGGCGACCGACAGTGATGGCTGACCTGCTGGCGCATGCGTTGGAGGGCGATATCGAGGTCGAGTATGTGCGCAGCGTCATTCGTCGACGCGGCCTGCGCGCCCCAACTGCTGCGCTGAAACACTGGCCCTACCCTGTGAAGATTGCCACCTTGGGGCGATTCAAAGTGGCCATTGATGATGTCCCACTTGCCTATTCAGGGAAAACTCAGCGCAAGCCGCTCGAACTCTTAAAGTACCTCTGTGCAGCAGGAGCGCAAGGCGCCAGTCAAGATCTCATCGAAGAAGCCTTGTGGCCGGACGCGGATGGCGAGGCTGCCGATCAGGCCTTTCGGACGACGCTGCACCGACTGCGAAAGCTTCTGCGGCATGACGAGGCCGTGCGAGTCTCCGATGGCCATGTCTCACTCGATCCATCGCTGGTGTCGCAGGATCATCTTGCCTTTGACCGCCTGGCTCAGCACGTCGATCGAGCTGATGCCATAGCCCTCGAACGAGCGCTTGCCCTGTATCACGGCCATTTTTTGCAAGGCGAGACCGCGTCCTGGGTCTTGCCGGTGCAGGAACAATTGCGAGCGCGATTCCTCGATCTCACCGAACAACTGGGCACACTCTTGGAAGAGCGCGGCGAAGTCGGTGAAGCGGCGCAAAAGTATCTGCGTGCCCTTGAAGTCGAACCGGTGGCGGAAGTGATGTGCCGACGGGTCATGATGACCTATGTGCGGTTAGGACGTCGCTCCGAGGCCATCGGTGTGTATCAGCGATTCAGCCAGGCACTTCAAACCAAACTCGGCGTCCCTCCGACCCAGGAAACTGTCTCTCTCTACCACACCATCGCAAAACCCTGAGTCCTTCTTCAAATCCGCTCCAATCGTCTCATCTGTCACAGATCTGTAACGTTATGTAGGGTAGCGTCCACCCGCTTTTTCACCTATTAATTTTTTACGGTCTCAGGTCAATACGCAATGCGCCGACCAACCCTCTCTTGGCTCCCGAATATCTTGTTGGTGTGCCACAAGCCGGAAAGATGGCAGCTCTCAGGAGCAACTTGCGTGCTTTTGGTCGGACTGGCCGCATGCGGACCCACAATGCCTGACAACAGTACCGGTCGCGTGGTCGGAGCAACGGCCAACATCGCATCAATGACGGCCGCTGCTGTGGGAGGGAACGCTGAGAGCGAAACCAAGCCAGGAGCTGCTGCGGACAACAAGGCCGACGCTAAGGCGGATGCGGAGCCATATAAGCCAAACGGCCGGAACCGTGAAGTCCCCGGCGTACCGGAGCCCGTCCTCAAGGATCTCGCCTCGCAAGATCCCTACTCCAGATTGCGAGCCCTGGACCATTGGACAACAAAGAGCACGACGGCCTCCTTCGATCCAGTGTTCGAAGCGATGGAGGATCAAGACCAGGCCGTGAGGGCCAGGGCCACCGCAATCGTCGAACAGCAATGGGCGATCGAGCAGGAGAAAGAGAAACGCTAAGCGAGAAGAGTGGGCGCGAGTTCAATTCATCACTAAGGAGGCCATGATGAAGATTGTTCCTGGATTACCCCTCGTTGCAGGGTTGCTGCTCGGCGCGGGGCAACTCGCCTTTGCGGCCAATGCGACCTTTACCGTCAACGACACGCCGGGCTATTGGTTCGATACGGGCGCCGACATCACGGAGACCGGCAGCCGCTCGCTGGCAATCATCAACAAGGGCGAGAAGGTTTTCTTCAAGCAAACGCAGGGCGGGCCGCGAGATGTAGAGAGCCGCCACACCGTCACCAGCTTGATCTGGCCGGAAAATGCGCCGGAGTTTGCTCCCGGACGAGGGGTCATCGATCAGGACCAGGCCAATACCGCCAATCACGAAGTGACCCTCAAGGAACCAGGTTTGTATGTCTTTGTCTGCAAACTCCACCCCTACATGCTCGGCGGGGTCATTGTGGACGATCCAAGCACGCCCGGGCTCGATCTCGGCGCGAAAATTACGCTCTTGGGAACGAGTCTGGGGAAAGTCACCTTCCCCACCGCGTCGGATCTCGGACTCCGTCTCTTGCGCGCCTTCTTTATCGTCACGAGCCCCTCCAATTGGAAGGACTACACGAAGGCCGGCGAGATCTATCAGCCGAAGTACCCTGACGTGAGCGTCAATGTCGGGTCTGCCGTCGTCAATCTAAAGGGCGCCATCCTTGGACAAAATTACGATGGCAAGCCGATCGACAAGCAAGTGCCGCCTTATAAGAAGGGCATCGGGGAAGTGTGGATCGATACGGCCTATGAGCTGACGCAGGGCAAACCGGAGTGGTTCCCTGGCACGATGACGGTCGTGTCGGCCACCAGTTGGGACGTCAAACGCAAGATCGCGCTGCCCGAGCAGAAGATGAATAACGGCCATAACATGTGGGCGAGCCACGACCAGAAGCAGATTTACCAAACGGAATGGCATGGCAAGAGCCTCTATGTGTTGAATCGTCATAACGGGAAGCTGCTTCAGGAACTGGATCTGGACGGGAAATGCAATGATCCCGCACATGTCATGACTCGGGTGGACACGCAGCAAGTGCATGTGACCTGCAACGGCGAAGATACCGTGGCGGAGTATGACCGCCTGCCGTCCGGCCTGCTCGCCTTCAAGCGGTTCATCCAAATGTCCAAGGACGGGGCGAAGCAGACTCAGCCTCACGCCCATTGGATGGGGTATGACGGGCACTCGATGGCGACGCCTAATTCAAATACGAACGACTCGACCCTGTTCGATTTCACGGAAAACAAGATCGTCGATCAGCAGCCAACAGGCGCCTTGCCCATCGCGGCGGGCATGATGCCGGATTCGAGCAAGTACTACGTGTCGAATTACCTAGGGCACACCATCTCGGTCATGTGCGGCCCGCTCGCCAAGGGCTGTGAGCCGGGGAAGAAAATAAAAGACATCGAACTGTTGTTGGGGAGCTACGACGTGATGACCGGCCCGACCGGTGGACCGATCGGCGGCCTTCCCATCCAGACACCGGTGAGTCCGGACGGCAAGTTCGTGATTACCGGCAACACCCTCACCGGCACGATCACCATCATCGACACCAAGACCGATACGTTAGTGAAAAGTCTCACCTGCGATCCAGGCTGCCACGGCGTGAACTTCGGCGCCAAGAAAGGCGGCGGGTACTATGCCTATGTGACCAGCAAGTTCGCCAATCGGCTGATCGTGCTGGACTATGATCCGAATAATGATGGCAATGTGGACGACGCCGTGATCGTGGGCGCGGTGATATTAGCGGATGACCATGTCGCCAAGGACGACAAGATCATCGGCAACAAAGGCCAAGGCGGCCAGGGCGTCCTGCCGGTGCCCAATGTCTATAACGGCTGGGTCCAAGAACTGCCCATCGCCTACAAGGCCCAGCTGACGAAATCCCAGCGGAATCCGATCGGCAAGAAAGGTCATAAGCATGATGATGACGATCATGATCGTGGGCATGATGATGATCGATAAGAGTCGCATTCAAAGATAGCTGCATTGGCGCGTAATGGGTGAAGAGAACTTCTGTATCCGATCCGATTCACCGCTGAATCGGATCGGATACAGCATACGTATTTCCCAGCTGTACAATGATGCAACATCTCACTGTTGTTCTCTAGAATGAGGAATAAGCGTACGCTTTCCATTGTCAAACAGTACCGTTCACTTATTTTTTGAAGGTATAGGTTTTGCGTATGGTGGGTAGCGTTTAAGCGTGGTTGTCAGTTAACTCTAACGATTAGAAGGAGGTTGACATGGCACTGATACGAGGAGAATCTTCGAAACCAAATGAACCTGCAGTTCACGGCAAGAGCACTGCCACAGATCAGGGTATGGGGATCATGGGGGAGGCGGCACGTGGATCAGGCGTAATTGGAGTGAGTACTGACTGGATTGGTGTATATGGTGAAAGCACAAATTTTGAGGGTGTTCGCGGTACGTCTAAAAACAAAGATCACGCAGGGGTTGTTGGCACCAATGAAGCGGAAGGTGTTGCTCTCTTTGGTGAAGGTTCAGCAGGACTTCAGGCAATCGGAAAGAAGTGGATCGGCGTTTATGGGGAAACCCAGGCGCCCGCAAACGCAGGGGCAGCTGGTGTATTAGGTGAGGGAAAGAATGGTGGAGATGGCGTCAAAGGTCATGCAAGTGGACCGGGTAAGGCAGCCGTTTGTGGATTTCACTTAACCAATCAGGGTCCCGGTATTTTCGGAAAAGGCGTTCCGGCTGGGCGGTTCGAGGGTGACGTCGAGGTTACCGGAGATATTCGTTTGACTAATGCTGACTGTGCAGAGGATTTCGACATCGATGTGACCGATAATGCGGAACCGGGAACCGTCATGGTTCTCAACGGAGACGGTTCACTCAAACCAAGTTATCAGGCTTACGATAAACGTGTAGCAGGCGTGATTTCTGGCGCAGGCAACTACAAACCAGGCATCATCCTGGACAAGCAAACAAACAGCAATTACCGAAAGCCCATCGCCATGGTTGGGAAAGTGTTCTGCAAGGCTGATGCGAACGTGATGCCGATAGAAGTGGGCGATCTGCTTACCACCTCTGGCACGCCAGGACATGCAATGAAGGTTTCAGACTCGTCGAAGGCCCTTGGCACCATTATCGGAAAGGCACTCCGTCCTTTAGCAGAGGGGCGGGCATTGATACCGATTCTTGTGGCTCTGCAGTAGCTCTAAAACAGGTGAGGTGACTATGAGTCAGAAAGTGCCTTGGCTGATTATTCGATGTAGGTTCAAAGATGAGACGGGTCCAGCCCCCCACACCTTAGAGCATTACACCGACCTTTTTACTGCGCCAGATCTCGAAAGTGTTGCTAAGTTTTGGCAAGACATGTCTTTTGGTCAATTGGACTTTAGCGGATCCGAGGTCACTCCATGGTTAGAGCTTGATAAGAAGCGAAGTGAGTACACCGGCAGCGGCATAAATCAACAAGGCCGTCGCGATCTCGTTGACTGGGCTAAGAACGCAGCAACGAAGTCTGGCATTGATGTCAATAAATTCTACGGCGTTGTCTTGGCTACCCACAGTGATACGGATCTTTTTGGGTCAACAGCACGATACGCAGTCTGTGGTCCCAATCATGCTCCAGCTGTAATTTTTCAGGAAGTTGGACACGCACTTGGTTTATCAAACCACTCTCGCTCAGTAGCGGATCCACAAGACTATAAAGATCCGTTTTGCATCATGAGCGCAATGGACTTCGGTGACCACGACCCAACGTTCAATGGCAGGTTCGGAGCAAGCGGTCCTGGATTGTGCGCACCCTATATTTTTAACGCTGGCTGGCTATCGTGGCGAATAGCACAAATCCCCACCAATGGGCGTTCACCCAATAAGACAATTCTCACCTTGTCGCCTTTGAGTGAACAGCAGCCGACACACAAGCAGGTTGCAACCATCCAACTCAATTCGCCGCAAGAGGTTACCTATTTTGTTGAATACAGATTCGATGGGTGGGACCGTGGGCTAGACCAATCGGCTGTAGTTATTCACCAGCTTCGTCCTGATGGATTTGCATACTATGCTGGAAGCATCGCCACCGAGACGAGGATTGATGGAAGTGGCAATACGCAACTGCCTGGCCGAGACTATCTCGACACGCAGTACAACCTTTCTGTGCGACTGCTGACAAACTTCCCCTCAGATAGAGTGCAAGTTCAGATTGCCCCTGCTGCGGCAGTACAGACAATGAGCGTGCGCCAGGTTGCGCGATCGACATTAGGACTAACAAGTGGATTCTCGGTTAAGGACCAGGTTCTCTCCGGAACCCACTCCTTACGTGATAGGTTGATCGAACTCCTAAGTTAGAAGCACAAATGGTGATAATTAACTCATTTATGGAGGTTAGAGATGCCCACTCTTAACAACAAAGTTACTGGCAGGGACAATGCAATTGTAGGTATCGGCACCGATGGTCGTGGAGTTGAGGGATGGAGCGAGACTCAATATGGTGTCGCCGGTGAAAGCAAGACATCCGCTGGTGTTCGGGGAACTTCTTCCCAGGGAAGAGGCGTTGAAGGATGGAGTAATGACAATTTCGGAGTGGCGGGCATATCCAAGGCTTCGGTTGGGGTTCATGGAGAAAGCACAGGTGGCGTGGGGGTTATTGGGAAAAGTTCCGAAGGTCGGGGGATTGAAGGATGGAGTAAGACGCAGTATGGGGTAGCTGGTGAAAGTCAGGCTTCTGCTGGCGTGCGTGGAACCTCGGCCCAGGGGAGAGGCGTCGAAGGCTGGAGCAATGATAATTGGGGTGTAGCCGGATTTTCGAAGAGTTCCATTGGTCTTCACGGCGAAAGTGAAACCGGTATTGGGATTGTCGGCAAAGGCGGGCGTTTAGCTGGGCTTTTCGAAGGAGATATCGAAGTGACAGGAGACATTCGATTAACAAATGCCGACTGCGCCGAAGATTTTGATGTCATGGAAGCAAGTGGTGTGGAAGCAGGTACCGTCATGGTTCTCAGTGACCAAGGAGCGCTACAACCGAGCCATCAGGCTTATGACAAGCGAGTGGCAGGCGTTATCTCGGGTGCGGGTGATTACAAACCAGGCATCGTACTCGATAAGCAGGGTTCGCAACCAAACCGTAAACCTATCGCACTGCTCGGAAAAGTGTTTTGCAAGGCCGATGCGAGCCAGGCCCCAATTGAAGTTGGAGACCTCCTGACGACTGCAACCATTCCAGGCCATGCAATGAGGGCCGACGACCCACTCAAGGCATTTGGATCGGTGATTGGCAAAGCCTTACGCCCGCTCCGCAATGGTCAAGGCTTAATCCCCATTCTGATTGCGTTGCAGTAACAATTGGAGGAGGTACCAATGAGCCGCATCCGAATGTATGTCTTCATACGCAATGAATCGGAAGCCACGCTGACTTTCGCCGGTAGTGAGATTGTCAGTGGCGATTTCACCCCGGATTGGAATCCACCGCCTGTCATCAAGCCCGGAGAAAGGAAAGGGTTTCAAGGCGAAGGAGATTTAGCACTTGTGCCAACCTCAGGCACTGAAGGCAGAGTTCGCTATAACATTATCGCTCCCGAGGGAGGTGGCGAACTCTACATCCACTGGAACAGTCCTTTGATTGAGTCTCAATACAATAATACTTTCCATATTTGGGCACCTGCAGGATGGGAAGTTTCTCATTGGGGTGGCCAGGGGCATGAAGCTGAACTCGAGATTCGCCTACGCCGCACCGCTCGTCGTAGCGTTCCAAACTTTCATCCGCATGGAAGAGGCTTCGCGTTTACCAACCGTTGGAACAGCGACCTGCCTGTCATCTCCATCGGATTTTTGTGGAATAGATTGTTCGAGTCGTTACCCGGACCATTAGGAGACTTAGGAATCAACAAGGTACTTGATGAGAACTGGCTGCCCATAACGCATGCCGATGCCGGATTATGCGGCGGCATGGTGTAC
The DNA here is from genome assembly GCA_029194665.1 of Nitrospira sp. Classification (NCBI taxonomy): domain Bacteria; kingdom Pseudomonadati; phylum Nitrospirota; class Nitrospiria; order Nitrospirales; family Nitrospiraceae; genus Nitrospira; species Nitrospira sp. Next base: position 195,111 of record JARFXO010000006.1, read on the forward strand.
TCCGTGATGGATTACTATCAGCACCATCTACTTCCTCCGCAACAAAGCGCAAGTCCGTCTTCGCATGATGATGTTCTTTTCAAATATATCCGTGATCGACTGCTGGATAGTTTTGATATTGCGGGACAAGGTCATCGTTATCTAGGCTACTCCTCACCGCATTATCCCAATGGAGATGAGGGGGTTATTCAGAATGTCGCGGGTTTAGCGAGGGGCCGTTCCTGGGTGACCTATCGAGAAGAATGGCCACGTATTCAAGCCGATATTGATGCTGGCAAGTTATCTCCCATGGGTTTGATTCAAACGGACAACTTGGACGTTGGAAGCAACCATCAAGTGCTGGCTTACGCCTATGAGAAAAGTGGTCAGGACGTTCGGCTGTTTATTTACGATCCCAACAAAGGTCAAAAGGAAGCGGAATTGCGATTTAACATTACAGCTACAGACGGAGAAGTGCACATTCAACGTTTTACAAATGGTAGCCCAGTTCAGGACAAACGCATTTACTGCTTCTTTAGAACGAACGGCTATGCTCCCAAGATGCCGCCGAACGGTCGTCGAATTACTTCAATAAAAGATGCGATCCGTGCTTCAACAAATCAGAACGTTCCTTATTCCGTTCGAGGTGCAATCGCAGGTAGCCACACTGAAAGCTCTCTCACTAGCTGGATGCGGACGATCTGATTTTCGTTGCTATAGGGGACCTTCCGCCAACAGCTCGGCAATCTCGAATTGGTCGCACGAGCGAACGATGGAGAGGTGGGATACTTCTGGCGTGACGCCGCAACGTTGCAATGGCAAGGACCAGACGAAGTGTTATCGACACAGTGGGGCGGCTGAGCCGACCATTTTCATTGAGATGCATCTGACAATCTTCAGGTCGAACAGTTTGTTCGACAAACATCGACATATCCCCCTGCGACGGATCACCGGTTTCGTCATTATGAATGGTATCCTTTTTGATACCCATGTCCCATCCAAAGCGAACATCGACATCGACGAAGGTGTCTTTCTTATGTTTAACAGACCCCTTTATTAAGCTGAACGAACATTCCGTGGACCACGTGTCGGGAGGTTTTGTGTCGTTTCATTCTGGGGCATCCTATCGCGCAGCAATTTGAGAGCGAAACGTTATCAACTGGCCAAGGATACCCTATACTCTTCTCACGTTGCTGATTTATACTTATGATTTCTAGCTTCCACCAGCGGCATGCAGAGTCGTGTCGGGAGCTACGCCAAGACATGATTTGGGATTTTTCAGGATCCACGGGTTCAAAAGTACTCGTTTATCACATACTCATTTGCCTTCTCTTTACTGGGGCTGTCGGATGCACGTATAAGGGCTCAATTCCCAGCGACTTTACTATTCCGCCGTCACGGCCGGACCACAAAATTCCTTTGAAGGTTTCCCTTGTTAGAAAAGAATCACCAGATCTTCACGGAAGAGGAGGTCCTTTTAAGTATGAAATTAATTTAGATCCTGGATTGACTGCCGCTCTTGCATCGAAATTGAGTTCAATATTTGAAGGCGTCTCTGTAATAACGGATGTACGAGAAGCGACCGATACAAATCTATTGGCACATCTCGAAGTTGAACTACAAAATAAAACCCATGAGTTCCCGAGGGGGGAGAAAGACGTGCCCATTAGTGTTTTTTACGCTCGACTCCAACTGTCCCTTCAAGACCCCTATTCGAAGCAACGGGTATCTTCGTATGATGTTTCTAAGACATTCGGTATAGATATGGATAACTCAGCCATGGGGTTGACGGGAGCTACCGTCCTCACGTTCGGTCTGACCAGTCCTATCACCGTGCCGCTCGCTACTAGCAGTCAAGGTCGCTATGCTACCACGGTAGTAGAAGAACAATTGAGCCAGATGATCGAAAGTATCTCGGACAAGATTTTGAAAGATGATAAGCGTATCGTAGCACGGCTCTCCACCATCTCCGAAACACGCGAGCCTCTTAATCAGAGTGACCAAGCCGACTCCGACGACACGCACAGTGTAGGACAATGGCAGATCGACGACTTGAAAAAAGGCGTGGTGAGAGTGACCGCTCAATTCGAAGGTCTTCATAGAACGGGGACAGGATTTATCGTACGACTCGACAAGCACGCCGCATACATTGTGACAGCCGCGCACGTTGTTGAAGGTGATTCTAAACCGGAGGTCACGTTTTTCACAGATACCCCACACTCCTATCAGACCAAAATAATTGGAATGGAAGGAGGTAATCCTAAGGGGTTAGCAGCTCTGTTCATGGAAGGACAGCTTCCATCTGGATTAAAAGAGCTCCGCTTGGATACGACTGCCCAAGTGACCGGCGGTGAGCAGGTTTCACTCATTGGGTTTCCATTACCTGCCGCAATTCCTTGGACCGTTACTAATGGAAGTATTAGTGGTCTAAACGGACGGGACTTGGCATTCCAGGCACCTGTTGAAGAGGGTAACTCCGGAGGGCCACTGTTTCTGAACGGTACGGTTGTTGGAGTAATTGTTGAAGGAAGGGGACAATACGGCTATGCAGTTCCCACCTCGATGCTCACCATGACGTTAAGAGGGTGGCAAATTCGGACGGAGAATAATGGCCGTGAGAAGTAGTGGCGGTGTCCGGTGATGTAATTTACAGGAAGCTGGAGACACATTATTCAAGTAAGTATGGTTTCGTTAGATCGTGTAGCACTAGTGTCTGACATCTTCAAGGCAAGAATGGATAAAACATGTAAATCCATTCGCCATTTTTCACCTGTATATACGAAATGACTTGTAGGGGCAGCTAAAGATATTAAGAGGTAAGTAGGGGTCGGATTGAGGTGGCCCTGGTTTGACAGACACCTTGCAAGGGGGACAGGATCCCCCATGGAGGTGTCCGATGGGTACACGGAAACAGTTCTCGCCCGAGTTCAAACGCGAAGCCGTCCAGTTGCTGGAGAGCGGGAGCCGCCCGGCGGCCGACCTGGCCCGAGAGTTGGGGATTCCCCGCAATCGCCTCTACAAATGGCAGACGGAAGTGCGGGCGCGGGGGACCAGCGCCTTCCCCGGTGGGGGGCGCAAGGAACGCACCTCGGAGCTCGCCCGCCTGAAACGGGAGTTGGCGCGGGTCACCGAGGAGCGCGACATCCTAAAAAAAGCCGCGGCGTACTTTGCCAGGGAATCACGGTGAGGTACGCGTTTATGCAGGGGCATCAGCGGGAGTTTCGGGTGACGCGCATGTGTCGGGTACTCCAGGTCAGTCGCAGCGGGTTCTATGGTTGGTGTCGGCGTACGCCGAGTAGTCGGACACAGGCGAACCAGCGCCTCCTCACGCGGATGTGCGTGCTCCATCAACAGACGCGAGAAGCCTATGGAACGCGCAAGATGTGGCAGCTCTTGAAGCGGGAAGGGCTGGTCTGTGGGCGACATCGGGTGGCGCGACTGCGACGGGAGGCGGGGCTGGTGACGCTCCGCCGTCGGCGCCACGCCCGTACGATTCGGGCCCGGCATCCTGCCGTTGTGGAGATTCCCAATCGGGTGAATCAGCAGTTTGCGGTCTCGGCCAAGAATCGGGTCTGGACGGCCGATTATACCTTCGTGCCGACTCGCACGGGCTGGCTCTACCTCGCGGTGGTGCTGGATCTCTACTCACGCCGGATTGTGGGCTGGGCGATGAGTCCCCGTCAAACCCTCACCGTCGTGGCCGAAGCCTGGTGGATGGCGTGGCACCACCGCCGCCCTGCGCCCGGACTCATTCATCACAGTGACCAAGGGAACCAGTACCGCGCGGCGCTCTATCAGCAGCTCTTAGCACGACGTGGGGTGCTCTCGAGCATGAGCCGCAAAGGCAACTGCTACGATAATGCCCCGGTGGAGAGCTTCTTTAGTTCCTTGAAGAACGAATTGGTGCATCATCGGTGCTTTGACCATCACACGGAAGCCCGGTATGCCATTGCGGAGTATATCGAGGGCTTCTATAACCGGCAGCGCTTACATCAAACCCTCGGCTATCGGAGCCCGGAGGAATTCGAACGGCAGGGAAGTGGCTCTTAACTCACGTGTCTGTTGTTTCGGGGCCACCTCAGATCTTGTATTGTGCATCGCCTTTCGGCGTTCGCCAACACCCTGAAGCTCAGTGATAAAGTTGATCAGTTCAACGCCACGCTGGCCAAGCAGCAAACCCGCATTGAGGTCCTGAACACTTGGGTCTTACAAGGGGAGACGTTTGATTTCGAGGCGTTCGGCAGCAGCGGCTTTGAGGAGCTGGGTATCTGCCGAGATAAGCACAGAGGGCTCTTCGAGGTGACTTTGCAGTTCGATTGCCGAAGCCAGATGAATGGCATCGAGCGTGCGCAGTGGGTATCGTTCGAGCAGTGCCTTCGAGCGCGCGAGAACGACCTCGTCCAGATTCATCCGCACATAGGTGGGCCAGTCCTGTAAAAAACGGCGCACGATTTCCTCGTACTCGGGCGCTCCCAGTACGGATTCTCTTACGCGCCGACGCAGGGCCGAGAAGGTCTCGGTGTAAGTAATCGTCGCCGTCGCATGGGGCGGAGATCCGGTGCGCAAGGAAAGAGCTTCGTCGGTTCCAGCTTCCTCGATGAATTGTTTTACAAGCGCGCTCGTGTCCCAGTACAGCATCGTCACCGTTCGCGGTCATTGACCACGACGCGCCCGACTGATGGACCACGGTAGACCAGCGGCTTCAGCCGTCTTCTCGGTGCCGCGGTCGGCAAGATGATCTTGCCGAGTGCCGCCAATTGTGCCAGCCGGGCTTCGCGAGTCCCGGGTTTGCCGGTCTCGATTTGCTGGAGCAGCGCGATCGGTCGTCCTCTGTCGGTCACGATGATCTCTTCTCCCTTCTGAGTCCGACGGAGATAGTGTGTGAGGCGGTTTTTAAGCTCTTTGACGCCGATCCGACTCATGGTTGACCTCAGGGGCTATTGTAGCTACTTTAACAAATGAAGACAAGAATCCGTCGTCGCCTCTCCGTGTTACATCCAGTGCCAATGCTGTGGCGGCAACGATTGCATCGGGAAGCTTCAGGCCTTATCGTTTTCCAAGATCCACTGCGTGACACTGGCTCGTCTGAGAAACGAGACACCAAGTGGGAAAGAAACTGTCCGCTAATTCGGCAGGATGATGAAACGGCCAAGCTTGGCTGGACGATAGATTTCGAAATCCCGGCGATCGAGTGTAAAGACTCGTCGAATTCTCTCCCGTTCCCCCACCGTCACCAATGCGGCATCGGCGAGGTCCATCGGGAGATCGCGGTATTTCTTCATCAGCTCTCTCATTCTCGATAGGTCTCGCTCTTCAAGAGTCGCGAGATCGACGACGCCTCGCTCCAGCATCTCCCACAAGGCTTCTTGAGCTTTCCAGGAAAAACTCAACAAATACATCGCCTCAGTCAAGGCAGGCCACACGGTACGCAGTGGCTCGGTGAGCGACTGCAATACCGCGACGCAGCGGGCATGATTTGCATCATCTTTATGAATCAGGGCGATGAGCGGCCCGGCATCCACCAGCATCATCGTCCGGGCTTCTCACGTCGGCCAACCAGCGCGCGGCGAAACTTTTCTCCCGTCCTCGTAGAGAGGTCGGCGGATCCCCCGCTCACGCTGCCGATGAGGTCCCGCACTTTCTCATAGGGAGGTTCGGTCGCTTCTTGAACGCGAACCTCCTTGGCAAGTACTCCGATGGCATCTCGAATGATCTCTGATTTCGTCTCACCCCGCTTGCGAGCCAGCCGAAGCAGCAACCGTTCGGTCTTCACGTCCACCCGAACCGTCAACGGCATCTTAGCGTCCTCCTATTTGTAGGACGCCATTGTACTACAGGTGCTCCGCTTGCACAACAATTATCCCACACTTCCCTCGAATCCTTGAGATACACTTGGGCAGAAGTTAAGGGGCCGGATACCTTTGTGTTTCAGGATTCTGCCACCGGTGTCACTGTCCTTTCCATACTCAGCCAACAAACGCGGATGGTGAGACCGCTATGGCAGGAAATGCCCTGAGGATCTGCCGGTCCGTCGTCACCAAGGGCACTCGCAAATCTTTCGTCAGGGCGACAAACTCACAATCGGAGGCCGAGCAGCCGGATTGCGCCACGAGGCTCAGCACGTGATGAGAGATGACGCTGTACTCATGGCCGGCCAGCCACCGTTCTGCCTCTTCGGCGATAGCCGCCGCTGCCTCCAGCGACAGTGCCCGCTTGCGGACGAGCCCGATCAGCACATTGCGAAATTCAGATCGCCACAGCAACGGAGCCGCCCATGAAGGATCGCGTCGCAGCACGGCTTCGCTCTCAGCCGTCCATTGCCCTTGGACATACAGATAAATCAAGACATTCGTATCGGCCACGATCATGGCCGACCGATTACTTTCAGTTCTCCCAGGAATCGATCCGTCACTTTGACTCCTTTCTGCGTACGACGAAGTACCCGAGCGCGAGCTAACAACGCATCCGCATCCACTGGGGCGCTGTGCGTCATCTGTTCGAGATACGAGATGACCTGAAAATTCAGGCTTCGATGCCGCGCGGCTGCCTGTTGTTTAAGCCGCTTTACCACCGGTTCCGGAACATTCTTGATAGCCAGAGTCGCCATCGCCGCCTCCTCTCAGTGGGCATCCATAATGCTACCGATATGGATACTATCCTTACAGCACCACCCGGCCAAGTGCCGTCCCAGAAGCAGCTTGGTAGAATATACCCACCCCTCCGGGCGAATCGACAGGGTTCTATACCCTGCCCTATCCGCTTGACTCTCTCTCCCGTCCTCCGTACCCTCGCTATGTGATGAGAGAGTGCATCGTTAGCGGCAGCTGAACCACTTCCCTCTCTGATTCTGATTATCAAAGGAGGCCACCTCGTATGGCACAACGACCTTTTCAAACGGGGATTGTCGTCAATTTGAATGGCGGAGAAAACGACAAGGATGTCGTGATCTATACCGTGCCCGCCAGGAAACGATTCGACGTCAAATTCCTCGGCATCAATGGGTTTGGACACCCAAATCAATCCCTCTTCTACGCCATTCACGTGACGACACGAGCGGAAGTCGGCATCTATCCGATCGCACCAACCGGCATTTCAGAAATAGATGAGCCCGAGTTTCCAACGAGATTTTTTGGGAGCCAGGAAGCAGCCCTCTACGCAGATCCCAAGTCCGATCTCCGGTTTTCGGTAGCGCGTAAGGATGCTACGGGCAATGTACGGGTGTTCATCAGTATCTGCGGACTTCTCGTTGATGTTTAAGGCCGGGAAGTAAGTAGATCGGTGAGAGGAGAATAGCAAGGGGGCGCTATCGTATGAATACGATTCCAACTCCATCTTCCATTTTGCAGACCGCCTTCGGCTTTTGGGGTTCCAAGGTCCTACTCACGGCTGTCGAGGTAGGTCTGTTCACCACTCTCGCCGGTCGTCGGCTCACTGGAGCGGAGCTGGGCAAAGAATTGCAATTCCACTCCCGCGCTGATCCAGACTTTTTCGATGCCCTCGTAGCGATGAAGTTTCTCGACCGCGACGGTGAGGGTCCACAAGCGAAGTATTTCAATACGCCGGAAGGCGCCATGTTCCTCGATGCAGCAAGCCCAAGGTACATCGGTGGGATTCTGGTCATGCTCAATGAGCGATTGTACAAATTTTGGAATGATTTGCCCGAGGCGTTACGGACGGGACAGCCCCAGAACGAGATCAAGCACGGACAGAAAGGGATGTTTGAGGAACTCTATTCGAACCTTCCAAGGTTGGAACAATTCATGGCTGCGATGACTGGACTCTCGCGCCTCAATTTCGAAACGTTCGCGGAGAAATTTGACTTCTCGAACTTCAGGACCCTCTGCGATGTGGGCGGTGCGACCGGACTGCTCAGCATCGAGGTCGCGAAACGGCACCCTCATCTCACGTGCACCAGCTTTGATCTACCGGTCGTCGAGCCGATCGCGAAGAAACATATCGCCGCCGCCGGCTTGGAGAGTCGCGTGCGTACGGCGTCCGGCGACTTCTTCAAGGACCGGCTCCCGCAAGCCGATCTCATCACGATGGGCATGATCCTGCACGACTGGAATCTCGAAAAAAAGCTGCACCTGATCCGTTCGGTCTACGATGCCTTGCCGCCGGGCGGCGCGCTGGTGGCCATCGAGGCGTTGATCGATGATGCCCGCCGCGAGAACGTGCAGGGACTGCTGATGTCGCTCAACATGCTCATTGAATTCGGCGACGCATTCGATTATTCCGGAGCGGACTTCCGCCGGTGGTGTGGCGAGGTCGGCTTCACACGATTCGAGGTCATTCACCTGGCTGGGCCATCGAGCGCGGCAGTGGCCTACAAATAATATGTTCAACATGGGTGTGCTCTGGAATGGTACCCTGACAAATCCTTTCCGGGCGTGACCAAATCAATGCACTTCATAACGGCCAATGAGTTCATAGCCCCAGGGAAACGAACGGCTATCAGCGATACTTTCAAGGTAGAGCTTGATCTGTCGACCCAAGTGTTGGCCATCCAGGCTCCGGAGGAACAGGACTTTTGGGGATCATTCGGATCAGATGAGGTCCAACAGAGGGCCGAGACACGGCTCTACCCAATTCTTGACCTCAATACAATTTGCCCCACTGCTCCCATGTCCGCCGCAGTCTTAGCGCAAAAGTCGAAGATCTTCGACGAGGGACTCTTTGCGGCTATCGAAGTTGCCGTACAGGACGGCGGCGGTCGGCATGCGGGGAAAGCGGCCCTCATCGCATCACTGGGGCGCGTCCTGGCTGGAGCCGACCCTTCCGTGGCTGGAACCGCACAGGACGTTCTCTTGGGAGCAGCTCGTCTCGGGCACATACCTGTCACTGATGTTCCACCCGCCGTTGAGGCAAACGCACGGCATGCCGTCGAGCTCTTCCTTGCCGACGAGATGCGCTCCAAGCCGATCAGTTTCTACAGCTGGTCACGACAATTGGAGAATATCTATCAGCAGGACCGACTACTTCAAAGCGGCATGAATATCACCGGCATCAAAACCCTGGCGAACGCATTGCATGCTGACCAGTCGGCACGGGCCATCTACGAACGCCATCTTCGCCTGATCTCGAGCCTCACGAACCCATTTGCGCATCCTGACTTGCGCAGTCTCCTGGATGCCTACGACCGAGGCGAAACAGGTCGTATCCAGCAAGACATGCGCTTCTTCCCGCCTTCCGTCGCACATGAGACCACGCTGATGAAAAAACTATTCGGTGTCAACCCGATCCCAGAGGGCTTCATACTGGCGGACGAGATGATCCGCCGGATCCGTTCACACCAACTCAACCTTGAGCCGAACACTGAATCTGGATGGTACGACTATCAAACGTGGAGCCTAGAACCCCTCGTCGTCCCTGATCTGATGCCGGAAGCGAAGCGCCTTCAGCTAGACGACCAGTATAGGGGACTCCTTCTCGAGCTATTCAAAGGGCTTCTGACCTTGACCCGCGAGACGCACATCAAGCAACTCGAACAAGCCTCCTTTGGCGCAACCATGGGGAGAGAGAAATACATCCGAATCGACCCGGTGCTTTCAGCAGAGCCTCTTGCCACGTTCTACCTCCGCCGAGCAATTGGGTACAGATACATTCGACGTGTTCTGGAGGATACCTTCGGGCCAAGCGAGTTGGAGCACCTCCATCGACTAACAGAAGCCGGACCAGTTTCAACGCCTCTGGCAGAGGAACTCGCTGGAATTGAAACCCTATTTCTCGGTGCTCACACAAGCGTCTGCGGAGAGCTCGGCCTTACTCCTGACGCCGCTATAGGTTCTGATGCAGCCGCCAGGGATGCCGCAGATCGTTTTGCCTACTGGGCGATCAGAGTAGAATCTGATCCTGATCTTCGTTTGGATCTACGGGCAATGGTTCCTGTTTTCTACGATATTGAACGCCATCGATTGAAAGTATGGACATTCCTCGGGTGGGCACGCCGACCAATCACCGTAACCTTTGCTCGACCACCCCAAGCGTCGGTTCGGAACCTCAATGGTGCACTGTTGCCTAACCATCCTTCCATTCGCTGGGGCGGACTCCATGCAGATTTGCCATATCCCGTTACCGCTGAACTCTACGTTGACCGGATACTTGATCGCGCCGAGTTCCGCAAACTCTGTGATTCATGTGGGACAAAGCAAGAGATTTTGAGGCACCTTGATGTTTCGGCCAACCCGGCCTAACCAGGCCGGGTAAGCACCTAGACGCCTCTTGGTGAAATGAAGGCCGCGCGGTTCTACGCAAGACCAGCAGCCAATCTCCGCTTCCTGGCTCGACGTTGAACTAGCGATCCCTCCTCTCACTTGACTCTCTTTCCCCTCCCCCGTAGGCTGAAGTGCCTATGGGCTTCACCAACCACAAGAAAATCCTCGTCGTTGAAGACGAGCAGGACATTCTGCAGCTCGTTAAGCACTATTTGGAGAAGGAGGGGTTTCGACCTCTCACCGCCATGAGCGGGCTTGAAGCTCTGAAGAAAGTGAAAGAGGAGAAACCCGATCTGGTCGTCCTCGATCTGATGTTGCCTGAGATGGATGGACTCGAAGTCTGCAAACGCCTCCGCTCCGTTCCTGATACCGCCATGCTCCCGATCCTCATGCTGACGGCAAAAGCCGAAGAGTCGGACACGATCGTCGGTCTTGAATTGGGCGCCGATGATTATGTGACCAAGCCCTTCAGTCCCAAAGCGCTGATCGCCCGCGTGAAGGCCCTGCTGCGTCGAATCGAACGTGTGCCTGCCGGTGGATCAAATCCGCAGCACTATGGTGCGCTCACCATGAATCTGGAGCGGCATGAGGTCAGTCTCGGGAAACAAGAGGTGCCGCTGACGGCGAAAGAGTTCGGCCTGCTCGAGCATTTGCTGCGGCATCGCGGCCGTGTATTGACCCGAGAAGTTCTGCTCAATGCTGTGTGGGGCTACGATTACTATGGCACGACCAGAACGGTCGACGTGCATATCCGCCGTTTGAAACAGAAGTTGCCGCTGCTCGAAGAGGCCATCGTGTCTGTGAAATCATTGGGATATAAGCTCAAAGATTCCAACGTATCAGAATGACATGGTCGATTCGGTGGAAAGTAGCACTCGGCACGCTCGTGGCAGTCTCCTGTGGACTGTTGATCGCCGGCGTGATGACCGTTCATTCCCTTGAACGGCGGTACGTCACACAATTCGGTGATGAGTTGGAGGCCAAAGCCAAGCTTGTCGAATACAGCTTTCAACCGCAGTTTTTCTCACCTTCCTCACCAGCAACCCTTTCCTCCTTGCAAGAGATGGCACGCGACCTTGGCCAGCGAGCCTCCGCCCGTGTGACCCTGGTCGCCGCAAACGGAACTGTGCTCGCCGATAGCGCCGTACGAGATACCGACTTGCACAGCGTGGAAAATCACCGGTCTCGGCCCGAAGTCCAACAAGCCCTTTCCACAGGACATGGAGAGGACATCCGTCCCAGCCACACGACCGGCGAGCGAACGATGTACCATGCCATTCTCATGCGGCCACCCCAGAATGCGTCGCCGGTCGTGGTGCGAGTAGGCGTTCCGATGGTCGTGCTGGACCGTGAACTCTCGGAGTTACAGCAACGTCTCTTTCTCGCGCTCGGAATCGCCTTCCTCGTCGCCCTGACGCTGAGCGTCTGGCTGGCTCACAGTATTACCAAACCTCTTTCGGATATCGCGTCGGCCGCCCGCCGATTGGGTTCCGACAACCAAGTATTTCACGTCAGAACGACCGCACAAGATGAAGTCGGCCTCCTCGCCTCGACACTCAATCACATGGCGGATCAGCTTCACGCCAAGATCGAGGAACTCTCGGAGGACCGCTCTCAACTGCTGGCCGTGCTGACCTCGATGGTCGAAGGCGTGATGGTGTTGGACTCCCGCGGCCATGTGCTGCAGATCAATCCCGCCTTAGGGCGCATGTTCGGCATCTCCCGCGTGGAGGCTCGGGGGCGACCCTGCGCCGAACTCTTTCGCCATCAACAGCTCAATGACCTGGTGACGTCCATTCTACGATCGCGCACCCATCATCAGGATGAAATTGTGCTGCAGCTAAGCGGGCGCTGCCTTCAGATTGAAGCCTCCCCTGCAGGAGGTGAGCGGGAAAACGAGGCCAGTGTGGTATTGGTGTTCCACGATATGACCGAGCTGCGACGGCTGGAAAAGATACGGAAAGATTTCGTGGCGAATGTCTCTCACGAACTTCGAACCCCGCTCACCTCGATCAAAGGCTACGTCGAGGCGTTGCTCGACGGCGCCAAGGACGATCCCTCCGCTTCGACGACATTCTTGGGAATTATCCTCAAACAAAGCGATCGGCTGAATCTGATCATTGAAGATTTGCTCGAGCTGTCGAAAATCGAATCGGGCGACGTCTCGTTAAAAGAGGACCCGCTTGAACTGCGCTCCGTCATCGACCGGACGCTGTCGATGATCAAACCAATCGCCGACAAAAATCGTCACCGGCTCGTCACGGTGGTCGATCCATCGCTCCCCCCTGTGGCAGGGGACGAAGGACGGCTCGTACAAGTCCTGACCAATCTACTCGACAACGCCGTCAAATATACCCCTGCGGGTGGGACCATTACGATCGGCGCCAAACTCGCTCACCCGGCTGGGAATGCCGAACCACCGGCCGGGGCGATCGAGCTCAGCGTCGCCGATACCGGAATCGGCATTCCCGAAGAGGACCGGCCTCGTGTCTTCGAACGGTTTTACCGCGTCGACAAAGCCCGGTCACGAGAGTTGGGAGGGACGGGACTCGGCCTCGCGATCGTGAAGCATATCGTTGAAGGGCATGGAGGACAGGTGTGGGTCGAAGCCAATCATCCTCAAGGGAGTCGATTTGTGGTCCGTCTGCCGCTCAGTACCGCTGCCGGCAGCCTCCATCACGTGAGCGAAGCAAGCAAGGCATAAACACCCGCCCCCAACAGCGCCGCTCCGGGCAGTGTAAACACCCACGCTGAAAAGATCTTGTTCGTCACTCCCCATCGAACCGCAGACAGACGCTTGGTCGATCCAACACCTAAGATCGAGGAGGTGATGGTGTGGGTCGTGCTGACCGGCAAGCCAAAGTGTGCGGCAAACAGCAAGACCGATGCGGCTGCCGTCTCCGCACAGAATCCATGAACCGGCTCAAGTTTCACCATTTTGATTCCTAGAGTCCGAATGATCCGCCACCCGCCGACGGTAGTTCCAAGCCCCATCGCCAGCGCGCAGGCCACGATCACCCACGTCGGCACTTCCGCTGATGTCAACTGACCGGACGCCACGAGGGCGAGTGTAATGACACCCATCACTTTCTGAGCATCGTTCGCCCCATGACTGAATGCCATGAAGCTGGCCGAAACGACTTGGAGTCGGCTGAATAGCTTGGTCGCCACACCCCGATGAACTCGAAAAAACACCCAGCTGACCAGGACCATCAGGAGAAATCCGATCCCGAACCCCAAGAGGGGAGAAAAAATCATGGCTTCGAGAATCTTGCGCAGGCCGTTGAACTGCACCACCGCCCAGCCGCCGTGCGCCACCGCCGAGCCGACGAGTCCACCGATCAGCGCGTGAGAGGAACTGGTCGGCAGTCCCAGCATCAGCGTGAGAAAATTCCAGAGAATCGCCCCTCCCATCGCTCCGGCCACCACGGTATTCGTGATCGCGTCGGGAAACACGATGCCTCCCCCGATCATTTTTGCCACGGCCGTCGAAAAGAACGCTCCGGCGACATTCAACACTCCAGCCAACAGCACCGCAGCGAGGGGGCTTAATACACGGGTGGAGACGACCGTCGCCACAGCATTGGCGCAATCGTGCCACCCATTCGAAAAATCGAACAGAAGCGCCAACACCACTGTCACAAAAAGGATACCGCTGAGTTCAGTCATGGTTGGATTGAAATACTAAACGCCTACCCGACAACCATTCGAGGTGAAGGGCTTGAGAACTCACAGACTTCATGGGTGGGCTTTCTATTCACACACGACTAGGACTGCTTGAGAACAATGCGCTCGATGACATTGGCGACATCCTCACAACGGTCGGTTCCTTCTTCGAAGGTTTCATAAATTTCTTTCCACTTGATGACGGCGATCGGATTGGTCTCTTTCTCAAACAGCTCTGAAATGGCGTCGCGCGACACACGATCAGCCTCGTTCTCCAGACTATTCACCTGCACACTGTACTCTTTCACTTCCTCATGAGACATGGCGATATGATCGACCCCGCGACCCACCGCGACGGAAGCTTGATGAAGAATATCGGCCAGCCGAATCGCGCTCTCGGTCGGCTGCGTGATCCTGTACATGGCAAACCGGTCGGCCACCGCTTCCACCGCGTCGAGAATATCATCTAATGCGCTGGCCAAATCGTGGATATCTTCACGGTCAAGAGGAGTCAGGAAGGTTTGATTGAGGCGCAAGGCGATGTCGTGAGTAATCCCGTCCCCTACATGTTCCACTTCCTTGATTTGCTCGATCTTCTGATGGACATTCGTGTAGTCCTCCATCAGCTCCTTGAGCAGACGGCTGCCCTCAATGACGTTGTGGGCCGCCTGTTTAAATAAGTCAAAAAACGCTTCTTCTTTGGGAAGCAGGCCGAAAATCATATCTCACACTCCTAATTCACATGGTGCGTCGGTGATGTGAGACCGGACAAGCCGCCGCGTCCGATCAATGGCCTTACCATCGTACGAGGCCCGTTGCCCAAGTGAATCCGCCGCCGAAACTGCCGAGCAGCACCAGATCGCCCGGCGAGATATTCCCGCTGCAAACGGCATCATCGAGCGCGATCGGAAGAGACGCGGAGGACGTATTGCCAGATCGTTCGATCACCGATGCCAATCGGTCCCGGTCGATACCCAGGCGATCGGCAACGTGAGACAAGATTCGACCGTTCGCTTGGTGAAGGACGACCTGTTCGAGATCTCCGGGACCGATGCCGAATTCTTTCAAGATCTCCAGCACAGCCTGTTCAATCCGGCGAACGGCTATCCGAAACAGCGATGCCCCCTGCATGCGAAGCGTATGCTCCCGCTTACGCACCCTAACGGATGACAAGGGCGTCCGTGATCCTCCCCCCGGGACTCGAATGAGCCCGTGGTGCGCCCCATCGGCATACAACCTGATCCCAAGAATCCCTCGCCACTCAGGGCTGCAGTCCTCTTCACCCTGTAGGATGACGGCACCTGCGCCGTCGCCGAACAAGAGTGCCGTCGCTTCATCCTGATGATCGAGCGATCGAGACTTTACCTCCGCGGCCACGACGAGACAGGTCTTGGCCTGCCCGCTCTGAATCATGGCCTGTGCCATCGATAGCCCGTACAAGAATCCAGAACAGGAGGCAGACACATCAAATGCCCCCACTTGTCTACATCCCAATCCTCGTTGGACCGAACAGGCTGTTGACGGAAACACCATATCGGGAGAGGTCGTGGAGAGAATGATGGCATCGATGGAAGAAGCCGCGCAATCAGCGGCATCAAGTGCCCGACGTCCTGCCGCAACTGCCATATCGGAAGATGCCTCGTGATCTCCGGCCCAGTGACGGGTTCGAATCCCGGTTAACCGTTGGATTCGCGACGAGGTCAGTCCCAGTTTAGGAGCGATCTCTTCATTGGGTACAACCCGAGAGGGGAGATAACTGCCTGTTCCAATGACTCTTGCTCGGATCATGTCCCTCAACTACTGACCTACGTGGACGAAATTGTTCGGACCTCCAACGTGGGGCGGGATTATAGGGAGCCTGAGGAGACAGGTCAACCAAAGTGCACCCAAACCGTCTGTATGATTGCTTTTTCCCCATTTCCTTGCTATCTCTATCGGCCATGCGCCGCCATACTATTCGAATCAGTTCCATCTCCTTATCCAAGCCATCTGGCTTATGCCTAGCAGCTTGGCTCGGCGTTGGCTCTCTGCTCATGGTCTCGTGCGTGGGTGATTTCTCAGCCGGCGACGTACGAAGCGGGATCAAGAAAGCCCTGAGTGGCACCGATGAACAAATTTTCCTCGGAGATACGATTGAGAACCACTACCACCCCAACGTCATCATGAAGCGAGGGGAGGCGTATTTTGAGAAAGAAGAGTATGCGGAGGCATTGGTCGAATACAAACACTTCATGGAGCTCCATCGCAATCACGTCCTGGCTCCCTATGCAGCCTTTAGGATAGGAGAAATTCATTTTGCGATGGCAAAGACCATCGATCGTGATCCCGAACCGATACACAAGGCTATCGCTGCATTTGAGCAGATGAGAAAAGATTTTCCCGGAAGCCGCTATGAGAACCAGGCTCAGCAAAAACTCACGGAATGCCAAGATTGGATCGCTCAGATGCACCTTTTCGTAGGACAATTCTATTACCGGCGAGGTTCCTACCTCGCTGCCGCGCATCGATTCCAGCAAATCTTGAAGGAGTATCCTGATAAGCCCGCCGCCGCAGAAGCCTTGTACTTCCTCGCCAAGGCATACCATGAAATGGGAGCCGACGATTGGGCGAGGGAGAATCTCATCTCATTGGGAGAAAGGCATCCGAACAGTACAGTTTCGGAGGATGGTAAAAAATTGCTGAAGAAAATCGGCGGGGCTCAACCAAGTACGGTTCTAGCCCAGAAGCCAGATTCTGTGCCCCCTTCCGACGCAGGCTCAGGGACGGTCCGAAGCAGTCGGCCAGCCGCTAATCCATCCCCACCGGCAATCGGAACGCTCGGCATCCCTCCGTCGCTCGACTCGTTCGGTGCTTCCGCTGCCACCACGCTGGGACAAGGCGTTACAGTCTGTCGTCTTGGCGCCTGGTGCTGAATCAGTAGTAGCGAATGCTGAGAATTGAGTGCTGCGGTGGTAAGACTGGTCGCTGAGTGCCTACTTCAACAAGCCGACAGCCCTTCATTGCCCAAGATACCAACCGATCCCGTATCGCTCTAAGAAACTCGTCACCATGGTGAGTGAATTGGCGTAGATCATCACGCCGACGAGGACCAGCATGACGCCGCTCACGGTTGAAACGCCCCACAGATAGGTTCGCACTTCTTTGAAATAGGCTAAGAATCGATCGATGCCCAGTGCCGTGAGAAATAGAGGCAGGCCCAACCCGAACGAATAAAATGCCAGCAATACAATTCCGTTAAGAAGAGAATCGGTCGTACCGGCATAGAGAAGAATGGATCCCAGCACCGGCCCGACACAGGGTGTCCAACCAGCGGCAAAAGCGACACCGATCAAGAACGACCCCAGGTACCCGGCCGGCCTACTGCGAAACTGATACCGATGCTCCATTTTTAGGAACTTCAGATTCAGAATTCCGAGCAGGTACAGCCCGAACACGACAATCAACACACCACCAATGCGTCGAATCACGTCTTGATAGGAGATCAGGATCTGACCGAGAAAACTGGCCGATGCGCCGAAGGCAATGAAGACCGATGAAAATCCAAGGATAAACAACAACGAGTTCAAGACGATCGCCTTCTTGAACTTGACCCGTTCGGTCGCGTCCGTCAACTGCTCGACCGACAGGCCGGTAATGTAGGAAATATAGCTCGGTACCAACGGCAGCACGCACGGGGACACGAACGAAAGGAGCCCCGCCGAAAAGGCGGCAATGAGCGAAATCTGTGGGATGGATTGCGTCATGGCTACGATTTCATCAGTTCATGAATCAGGTCACGGGCCTCCGGTGAGTCCCAATCGCGTGCACCGAAAATCTTTTGTCGCACGATGCCTCGGCGATCGACCATGAACGTGATCGGAATCGTACGTGCCCCATACGCCAGGCCTACGCGGTACTCCGAGTCATGAAGAATGGGAAATGTGAACCCCATTTCCCGCTGGAACGGACGGGTAACCGCTGCGCCCTGTGGATCCGTCGACACGGCCAGGATTTCGAACTCTCTTCGAGGCAACGTTCGATAAAGCTGTTCCATCGCCGGCATCTCGACACGGCACGGTCCGCACCAGGTCGCCCAGAAATTTAGTAGGACGACCCTCCCCCTGAGCTGAGACAAACTCATGACGTTCCCGGCAAGGTCTCGCAGCATGAAATTCGGCGCTTCGTCACCGACTTGAACGACACCGCGTTCGAAGCCCGGCCTCGTTTTGGTCTGGGTCGACTCCGCCTCAGAGCAAGGTGCCGCGAAAAGTACACCAACCGACGCGAAGGTGAAAACAGCAGTCACTAGAGAATTCTTCATGGCCTTGACCAGAGGGACATTTACTTTGTTGCCCTCAAAAGATCAGCGATCGAGAGGTTTGAGGTTTAAGGATTCCTTCCTCCAGGCTCAGCATGGTTCTTACTGGAAATATAAGCATGTTACAAGTCCGCAAAAACCTGAGTCAAGCAAACGACGAAGGACAAATTTATTCCCCCTACGATAGAAGTGATGGACAAAACCGACTGATCTCTCTAGAATTGCGCAGGTCTGTGCGAGATCCGTCACTCAGCACCACTCGTCACATTCACCATCAGCAGATACAGCAACGCTGGTATTTCCATAACCTGAACCCACGAGGGGCACATGCGAGACAATTTCTTGTTTACTTCAGAATCGGTCACTGAAGGACATCCGGATAAGATCGCCGACCAGATTTCCGACGGCATCTTGGACGCCATCATTGCTCAGGATAAATATTCCCGCGTCGCCTGCGAAACGATCCTAACCACCGGTATCGCGTTTGTAGCCGGCGAAATCTCAACCAAGGCCTACGTCGAAATCCCCGACATTATCCGTGACGTCATCAAGGACGTCGGCTACTGCGATGCGTCGTGGGGATTCGACTTTCATACCTGCTCGGTCCTCACCGCTATTCACCAGCAATCAGGTGACATCGCGATGGGGGTGGATTCCGGAGGAGCCGGCGATCAGGGCTTGATGTTCGGCTACGCCACCAATGAAACGGACGAGCTCATGCCCATGCCGATCGTCCTGGCCCACCGGCTGACCAAACGCCTGGCAGAGGTGCGCAAAACAGACATTCTAAAGTGGGTGCGCCCAGACGGCAAATCTCAAGTGACCGTCGAGTACAAGAACGGCAGGCCCGTGCGGATCGATACGATCGTCGTCTCCACGCAACATAGTCCCGATGTGACCACCAAGCAAATTGAGCGCGACATCATGGACAAAGTCATCAAGCCCGTGATGCCCAAAGGGCTCTATGATCCAACAGGCGTGAAACATCACATCAATCCGACCGGTCGTTTCGTCGTCGGTGGTCCAATGGGCGACACGGGACTCACAGGCAGGAAGATTATCGTCGACACGTACGGCGGTCATGGCAGTCACGGCGGCGGTGCCTTCTCCGGCAAAGATCCTACAAAGGTGGACCGCTCCGCCTCCTATATGGCTCGCTATATTGCCAAGAATCTTGTGGCCGCTGGCTTGGCCGACAAATGCGAAGTGCAGCTGGCTTACGCGATCGGAGTTGCCGATCCTGTGTCTGTACTCGTCGACACCAAGGGCACAGAAAAAGTGTCGGTCGATGTTCTGGACAAACTCGTGCGCAAGCATTTCCCCATGACTCCACGGGGCATCATCGATCATCTCAAGCTTCGGCGGCCGATTTTCCGCAAGACGGCCGCGTATGGACACTTTGGACGTACCGAGCCTGAGTTCACGTGGGAGAGAACCGATAAGACGAAGGCATTGCGCAAAGACGCGGGACTGTAACGACCACAGGCTGAGGCCAAGGTTAAGGTTTAGCAACTGAGGCTCAGGCATAGGGAATGAGGTTGGGTTTTTGCCCAGCTTCAACCTTAACCTGAGCCTTCTTTTCGAGAAGGAGGACTTTCGTGGATTACGATGTCAGAGATATCAAACTGGCGGACCAGGGCAGATTGAAGATCGAATGGGCCGAAGCAACGATGCCGGTGTTGCGGTTGATTCGTAAACGCTTTAAACGACAACAACCGCTGAAGGGCGTTCGCGTCACCGCCTGTTTACACGTGACCACTGAAACGGCGAACCTGGCGATCACGTTGAAAGCCGGTGGTGCCGATGTCCGTCTCTGTGCATCAAACCCCCTCAGCACGCAGGACGATGTCGCCGCGGCATTGGTGCAACACGAAGGTATTCCAACTTTTGCGATTAAGGGCGAAGACAACCCCACCTACTATCGCCACATCGAGTCCGCCATCGCTCACCGCCCACATGTCACCATGGATGACGGCGCCGATGTCGTCTCGCACCTGCATTCCAAACGAAAAGAACTCCTGCGGAACGTGATTGGGGGGACGGAGGAAACAACCACCGGCGTCATTCGTTTACGCAGCATGGCTGAAAAGAAAGTGCTCAAGTTTCCGGTCATCTCTGTCAACGACGCCGATACCAAGCATATGTTCGACAATCGCTACGGCACCGGACAATCCACCATGGACGGCATCGTGCGCGCCACGAACCGCTTGGTCTGCGGCTCAGTGGTCGTCGTCGTGGGTTATGGTTGGTGCGGACGAGGCATCGCCATGCGGGCGAAAGGTTTGGGCGCGGACGTCATCGTGACGGAGATAGATCCGTTGAAAGGCCTCGAAGCCGTCATGGATGGCTTCCGCGTGATGCCGATGGAACAAGCCGCTCCGGTCGGAGATTTCTTCGTAACCGTCACCGGCAACATCCATGTCATCCGTGGCGAACATTTTGCCGCCATGAAGGACGGGGCCATCGTCTGTAACAGCGGCCACTTCAACGTGGAGCTGGATATCCCAACCCTCGAAAAGCTGGCCGGGGCACGCCGGGTGGTCCGTACCGGCGTCGAGCAGTTTACACTCAAGAAGAATGGCCATCGTGTCAACTTGCTCGGTGAAGGCCGGCTCGTCAACCTCGCCACTGCCGAGGGGCATCCGTCTAGCGTCATGGACATGAGCTTCGCCAACCAGGCACTCAGCGCGGAGTATATCGTCAAGAATTACAAACAGCTCGAAAAAAAGGTCTATCCCGTACCTCCGGTCATCGACAAAGAAATTGCGCGTCTTAAACTAGCAGGCATGGGAGTGGCGATCGACCAGTTGACGGCGGAACAGAAGAAGTATCTCGCATCCTGGGAAATGGGGACGTAACAGGATGCTGAAAATGCCCCCCGGCGTTGTTCTCAGTCGCTCGTCTCCCTGCAACGTACCGCAAGGGTACGCTTCGGTCGCCGAGCTCCCTGCGGCCTAGCCGGGATGCCATTTTGAGCATCCTGATTCGGGCGATGCTCAAAAGGTAAGGAGCGCACTCGGCGCGCTCGGGTGGGTGGGTGAGATAATGCGCGCAGTGCGAGAGCACCCACGCCCACCTGCTTGAGAGAGGAGAAAGGGAAAGGCCGCCTGAAAAGGTGGCCTTTTTGTTTAGAATCGGTTTCCACAACCGATTGCAATATCGTGAACGAGTGGTAGAGTGTGGGCAAGGAGCCGCTGTGAACCCCTCCACATTCCAACCCCTGTCGCTTACAGATTTTGACATCTCCTCTGAGCGAGGATTCTTACCATCTGATCCTCACGAGACTCTGCTCGACTGTCCGGTGCTAAACCATCTGAGCCGTGAGATGCCGAAGTTGCTGAGCACGCGCCAGGTCCAGCGGTTTATCGATGAACAGCCGTCGTTGCTTCGGTCCATTCCAACGAGCTGGCGTGAGGATGACTACCGAGCTGCGATGCGAATCCTTTCATTCGCCGGCCATGCCTATGTCTGGGAGACGCCGGGGAAACCGGCCGTCAAGCTTCCCTGTCAACTCGCACGGTCGTGGTATGAGATCGCCCAGAAGGTCAGCCGTCCGCCGGTCCTTTCCTATGCCTCCTATGCACTGGACAATTGGCGCCGGCTTGATCCGATGAAGCCGATTCAGCTCGACAATATTGTGCTGCTGCAGAACTTTCTCGGTGGGCTGGATGAAGAGTGGTTCGTCGTCGTCCACATCCAGATTGAGCGGCAGGCGGGGCCTGGCCTGGAAGGGCTGCTGCGAGCGATCAACGCGGCCTCGGAAGGAAAGGACGATGAGGTTCTCTTGGGGTTACAGGATCTGGCGTCCGCGCAGACTGCCATGCGGGACACGCTGCTCCGCATGAAAGAGCGCTGCGATCCCTATGTGTATTACACTCGCGTGAGACCCTACATCCACGGCTGGAAGAACAGTCCGTCGCTGCCTGACGGCCTCATTTATGACAACGTCGAAGCCTATCGACAACAACCGCAGCAGTTTCGTGGTGAGACCGGTGCACAGAGCTCAATCGTCCCTTGTCTGGATGCGGGACTGGGCATCCGTCACGCACCTGATCCTTTAACGGTGTATCTACAAGAAATGAGAGAATACATGCCGCCCCGCCACCGCGCCTTTCTTCAGGCCTTAGAGAGCCAAACTGACGGCCAAGGGCGCGCGGTCCTTTCCGGCTGTGTTCATGCTCGCAAGCAGCGTCACCCGGAACTGTGGTCCGCCTACTGTGCTTGCGTGAGCCTGCTGGCCCAGTTCCGAGAAATCCACATCGGTTACGCCGACAGTTACATCAACCGCCAGCATCAAACCAGTACCACCAATCCCACGGCCGTAGGCACCGGCGGCACTCCCTTCATGACCTATCTGCAGAAGCATCTGGACGAAACCAAACAAGCCGTTGTGAGCTAACCACAGTCCTTCAGTTAATCCAGCCTTCTCATCTCAGCATCTCAATGGATCTCTACCTTCATCAAGGTCTCACTGGGAAGGTCCACCTAGAAAAAGTGGTGGAAAAAGAAGGCGTATTCTTTTTTCCTGCCACTCATCATCTAGCGACGGTTCTTTCGTGGAGCCCGTTCAGTTGCATTGCTATCTTGGCTTACACAGCGTTACAAGTTACAACACTTCCTTACTCATGGGTTATACCAATGCCGCCAATGACAGCTGTGGCAAAGGCGTTTTTGTTCATCTGCATTCTTTCTGCCGCATTGCTTTACGACACCAATCACGGTTTCCTATTTGTTCTCTCTCTTCTGAACACCGTCCTCTACTTCTGGTCATTGGGCACGATGGACAATTTTGCTCGAGAGAAATATCGAGATTTGAGAGTTGAACAGATGAAGCATTTGCCTGAGTGGATGGCCGAGACCGCTCGTCAAGGGGCGAAGGATGCTGTGCCTAATTGGCTAGCCACTATCAACTTCCTGTGCACATTTCTTAGCGTTGGACTTCTCAGCTACGGCATTTTCGTTCATGTGTGAACAAAATAATTGGGTAAAGAACAGAAAAATAGGGACAGGCTGAATTTCTACAAAGTTAGGCAGTAATGCAGGGGGAGAGCGATATGATCGGTGCCACGATACCCCACCGAGGCTTGATCATGAGGATTGCGATAACTGATCGAGGCCGAGAGTGAATGCAGGAGGCGCTGACTCAGGCCACCGAATCAAACAGAACTCGCACTTCTTGAGCAAGTCCTAATGCATCGGCCTGTGCGATGAGGCTTTCCCGATCTATCCCGGTTGGTTTTCGTACCGCCACAATGCTTCGGGCATCCTGTAAATCGACTGGCCCTCCGGCGTAGAGCTTCAAGAGCACGAGAGCTTGCCAGTTTACGACCGGCACCGAATAACCAAGTATGGTGAGTGTTTCAACTCCGTTGAATGCAATAGCTGCTATCTTTGACGGCAGCACGATCAGTTGAACCGGCACATCCTGTCCTTCACATTTCAGGCTGAGCCGGAAGACACCTCGTAGTGGGTCATCTATGCCGCCCGGTTCATAGGTAGCCCCAAGGTGGGCAGCCAGCGCCTGCGGATCCGATGTCCCGAGCGCTACGGCAAGATCAATGTCTTGTGTAGCTCGCGCAACACCCCATGCCGATACCGCAAAGCCACCGATCAACGCGTAGGAATGAAGCAGCCGGGCTTTCTGGGCTTGAGCCAAGCGTCCAATAATTTGGCTTAGGGCTTCGGAGAACACCGGTTCAATTCGTGGCAGAAATCGGAGAGGTTCAATGCGATGGCCAGCCGTTCTTCTGGAGTCTGACGTCTCGCTCGTTCAATCTTCTCGTCAGCAAGCTGCTGACTCAGCTTGCTCGGTCGCCGTTGTGACTTCTGAGAGATGGTTGTTTGCCGAGGTTTCATGAGTGCGAGTATACATAGGTCTGCCGGAACCTAAAAGGGTGAAGAACGAATCTGCTACAAGCCGCCGCCTAAAAAGGTCCAATGGCTAAAAGTTGACCCTTCATTGCCTTAGGGATCAATTCCGCCAGATCGTCTCGTCGGCCAGTGGCTTCTTAGATCAGGGGCCAATGCTTGGCGGAGCGGCCGGAATTCTGATCCCGGCTGTAGAAGATCCACAAGAAAGATCCAAGAAACTCAAAGCGCTACGAGTGACAGATAAAGCTTAGTGAGATGGTGGCACGACCGCAATGATCCGCAGTGGGCCGCCAGTCCCACCGGCGATTTTCATGGGTAGTGCAATGACGTCAAAGTTCCGCGCCGGTAGGTCATTCAGATCGGCAAGATTCTCGAACACCGGCACGTTCTGAGAAAGCAGAGCGGCATGCGTCTCGAACCCGGTCGATTGCCCATAGTCGATCGACGCTGTGTCGATGCCCACAGCTTTCACTTGCCGTTCATGCACGAGCCAGGCAGCCGCGTCGGGATGCAATCCAGGAAAATGCAACGTCTGTATACCTTTCTGCCCTCTCAATTCCGTGCCTAGATAGTCTTTTCGATTTGGCCAAAATCGGGCATTGCCCGTACTCAACAGGACGATGGTGTGTGGAGGAATTCCACCATGCTTGGTTTCCCATCGCTCAACATCCAAGATAGTTATCCGGTAATTCCGATCGCGAGCGCACTGCTCAGTGACATCGATTTTGACACCAGCCCCGGTTAGACGCTCGATTGGAATCTGGTCTAACGATTGCTTTCCTTTTGAAAAATGATTCGGGGCATCGAGGTGCGTACCACCATGCTCGGGCATCTCCATACGATTCGAAGCATAGTAGTATCCGCCCGGCATGTCCTCGGCGTGCTGGACAACCAGCTTAAAATCTTGCTCCGTCGGCCAGACAATCGTATCCGATCCAAAGGAATGGGTCAGATCAACGATCTGCGATTGCGACCAGGAAAAATGATTGCTCCAGCGGTTAGAAGCACATCCAAGACTGACGACCAGACCCAGTGCTGCGATCCACATACTCGCCGTGTACCTCGGTCGCATCACCTTAAGCCCTGATCCTCTTCATTCTCTCTCATCCCAAGGTTCGGATGGAACGGATGCCCGAGGAAGTTGCGCCATAGCTAGAATTGCCGAACAGCAGGAAGACAATATAGGATGTGACGGCATTGCGACGAAGTCGCAGCCTTAGAAGAGCATCCGAGGAGAAAAAAAGGATTCATGAGCCGTCTGACTTCCGAGCGTTATGGCGCAACTGAGTCTCGCTCGCCGTTCGCCAGCCGACACTCCCTCTACCTCCCGAATGCTTTTTTCAGCAGCGGTTCGATCTCGCCCTTGGCGGCCATCGGATCGAGGATATCGGTATCTCCATAAAAGGTGCCGTCGATAAACACTTTGGGAAGGGTCGGCCAATTGGTCATCTTCGTCAGCGCTTCCCGCTTAGCCGGCTGCGACAGGACGTCGATGAGCTCGTAGGGATACCCGTACCGGTCGAAAAACTGCATGGTCTCTCTCGTAAAACCACACATCGGCATCGTCTTGGTTCCTTTGCCATAGATCACAATCTTATGGGCCTTCACTTCCTTCTGGATTTCATCTTCGATCGGGTCGGCCATGGTCTCCTCCTATATCTCATCTCTGGTGCGCGCGGTTAATTCGAGCGCATGGATACGTCCGTCCTTCATCGGCACGTCTAACGCTTGATAGATCATTCGATGCCGGTCCAAGAGATTTTTCCCCTGAAACCCATTTGAGACGATCTCAACCTTCAGATGATTCATCGTTCCCGTACGATCGGTTACTGTCACCTCAGCATCCGGGAGGCTCTTACGAATATAGTCGGTCAGAACATCGGGTGTAATCACCGGCCTCTTCTCTCCTCGTTGTTTTCAATACCCTAGCCGAAATAGACTCAGAAACGCAATGAGCTTCCAGGTTGGTGGATTTCAGCAACGTGGTGGTGCAATTGAGCCACCCAATGGAAGCATGGAGGTATTCTTCACGCGCAAACAGTCGAAAGCTTTCAATGTCGTCTCGATCGCAACTCGGCATCGACCTTGCTGTGATCGTTCTCCAACAAGAACATTTCTCTCATCACCAAGGAGGTCGTTATGAGCGAATTCAAGTCTGGGTTTTTTGTGGGAGGCGAAAGCTGCAACGGTCGCGTCCTTGTTGTGGATGATGAGCCTGATATCCGAAAGGTCGTCCGAATGACTCTGCAAAAGGCTGGCTATGACGTCCTTGAAGCAGAGAACGGCGAGAAGGCCATCGAAACCATCAATACGGGCGAGAATCGTCTGCTCCTTGACGTCATGATCTGTGACATCCGGATGCCGAAGGTGAATGGCATCGAGGCGATTGCTTATTTCCGACAGAACTATCCGCGCGTGCCGCTGATCGTCCTGACCGGATTCCCGGATACGGAGATGGCCACTTCGTTGCTGAGGCAGGGAGTCGTGGACTATCTCGTGAAGCCGGTAGAAGGCGAGAAACTGAAGGCCTCCGTCGCACGAGCCATGGAGCAGCGTGAATTGGCCCATCTCTGATGGGCTGAGCCACCGTATGGGGATCAAGCATGACAACCACCTCTCCGACCATAGCCCATTCGCAAAGCGAGTGTCAGAGCATCGAGCCGACCTCCACTCCGCCTCCGATGAGAGTCGCGATCATCGGGGCGGGCCGTGGGGGAACTGCGCTGCTCAATGCGCTCCACCAACTCGGCACGATTGAGATCGTCGGCATCGCCGATCAGCATCGTTCGGCTCCCGGGCTCAAACGAGCCCAAGAGCTCAACCTGCCGACCTATAACGAGGTGACCGACCTGATCAAGCGCGAAGGGGTCAACCTCGTCATGGACGTTACCGGTGATCCAGCGATGGAGTCGGCGCTTCGCAAACAGCTGCCGGCAGGAGCTGACATCATAAGCGGACAGGCCTTGCGGCTACTCTGGACATTCGTACAACATGAATCGACGTTCCACACCGAGTTGCTCCAAGCGGAAAAACTCGCCGGAATCGGCTCGTTCGCAGCCGGCATTGCTCACGACATGAATAATCCGCTTCAGTTGATTCTCGGTTTGGCTGAAAATCTGGTTGACGAAGTAGACCTTGATGTCGTGCACGATCAGGCACGGGACATCATCGATGCCGTCAAGCGCACGATAGCGATTTGTCGAGACCTCACTGCTTACTCGCGCCGCACATCCTTCCAGCAAGATGGCCTGGTCGGCGTCAACGGCAAGCTGGACGAAGCCCTCAAGATCGCCCGCTACGCGGTGGCTCTCCAGGACATTGAAATTCGCAAGCTGTATCAGCCTGACGTCGTCGTCAAGGGAAACCCCGATGAACTCCTTCATGTGTTCGTCAATCTCATCACGAATGCCGTCCAGGCCATGGCACAACACGGGACCTTGACGCTCGAGACCTCAGCCGTGGCCGGCACAACACAGGTTCGTGTTTCGGACACCGGCTGCGGCATCGCCCGGGAACAACAAGGTCGGATTTTCGAACCATTTTTCACCACGAAGCCTCCGGGGAAAGGAACGGGATTGGGCTTGTACAACATTAGAAATGTCATCCATCGCATGAATGGCTCCATCGGGGTCGAGAGCCATGTCGGCCGTGGCTCAACCTTCACCCTCACCTTTCAG
The DNA here is from genome assembly GCA_029194665.1 of Nitrospira sp. Taxonomy (NCBI): domain Bacteria; kingdom Pseudomonadati; phylum Nitrospirota; class Nitrospiria; order Nitrospirales; family Nitrospiraceae; genus Nitrospira; species Nitrospira sp. The sequence continues at coordinate 222,815 of JARFXO010000006.1, forward strand.
GATGGGTCCGGTGTCGCCGAGAGAAGAACGGTATCATGACGGATAACCCGACACCCTCGCCACCCGGTTCACGCTGGGGGCTTAAAACCAAAGTCATCCTCTCGATGCTGCTCGTCGGCCTTATCCCGCTCGTCGTCGGCTTGGGAATGGCATTCTGGCAGGGGTCTCAGGAAATCCGGGAAGTCAGCGGCGAGAGCTTCGAAGCGCTGGCGACTGAAGCAGCCCGGAAACTCGATCTCCTGCTCGCGGAAGAAGTCGCCCACACGGCGCGCATCGCGAATGATCCGATGCTCATCCGCGAACTGGAACATCGGCGTGATGCACGGGGTGATACCAAGAGTCCCAAGACGGTACCCTCGGACCTAGAACGGCGTTGGACGGCACGAGATCCGACGACGATCAAATCCCTGATGGAGAACCCGTTCAGTACGTTGCTCCACGAATACTTCACCGGCGTCCATAGCGCGCCGGGACAATTGCTTCCACGAGTAGTTCGCTCTTCGACGAAGATGTTGTTCTTGACCGATGTACAGGGCACGCTCGTCGCGACTATGACCGAACATCCCGCGTTTCGCCACAATGAGGCCCGATGGTGGCAAGCGGCCTTCCATAAAGCGGTGGGCAAACTCTATATCGAGGATATCCGTTTCGACGACCAAGTGAATGCCTATGTGTTCACTATTTCACTCCCCGTCATGGATAGCCTCCGATATGAAGTCGTCGGGATTCTTCACCGCGTGATCGACGCCAAGGATTTTTTTTCCCCTTCAACCCAGGGCTCTCGATTCGGAAAGACCGGCCATGTCATGTTGATCGATAGCAACGGCATCGTCGTCAGCTGCCCAATTCTTCCCACCGGCGTTCCGCTATCCGATCCGAACTTAATCCCGCTCGTCACGCCGCAGCATCCCGGATGGGTGCAAGCTTCGAGCGACGGTCATGGGGGACAGGATACCTCCGTGATCGGCTTCGCCCCTCTTCCAGAAACCGGACGAGCGGCGAACAGCTCTATCGGCAATGGATCGTGGCACACGTTCGTTTGGCAATCGTCCGACGAACTCTTCGCGCCGATTCAGCATCTATTCACCTGGGTGTCGGTATTCGGAGCCGTCGCCGTTGTACTGTTGGCTTCATTGGGATACATCGCTGCCGGTCGCATCGTGACGCCCGTACGGCAACTGCAGCAGGCTGCGCAGGCCATCGGACGCGGTGAACTACGGGCACCGATTCAGATCAACAGCGGTGACGAATTGGAAGACTTGGCAGACGAGTTTAATAGAATGAACGGTCAACTGAAAGCCGCATTCGCCGGACTGACCGACCAGGTCAAGTTGAAAACCCAGGAGGTCCAGGTCCTGCAGCAGTCGACGGATCAAATCTTGGACACCGTTCCCACACCAATTCTCTTAATCGACGCACATGAAGTCGTGCGCTACATCAATCAGGCGGCCCGTGAATCCTTCAACATCCAGGAACCGATGCCGGGAACATCGCTGTTCACGATGCTTCCCCTCGACCCGGCCGTTCAGAAACGTCTTCGAGCAGAGTTCCGAGTGAACGGCGCTACGCCGGTTATCACAAGCGATACCGAACGTGAGAAGGTACCAAGGGACCCCCTTATGCCCAGCGCGGATCACGAACCGGCCGGTCATCGTGCTGAACTCCACATCGGAGCCCGCGTCTATCAATACCAATGGTTCCGATTACCCGCGAGACCAGGGGAGGAAAACAGTATCGGATTAGTGCTTCGAGACACAACGGACGAGAGCCGACTACAAGACCAGCTGGTTCAGGCGGAGAAGACAGGAAGTCTCGGGGTGTTGACTGCCGGAATCGGCCACGAGCTCAACAACCCCTTGTTCGGCATCATCGGATTGGGGGAAGTTATTCAGGATGAACAGGACCTAGAGCACATCAAGAGCTGCGCCCGGGACATCGTGGCCCATGGTCGTCGCATGGCAACCATCATTCGCGATTTTGCCGGCATGATCACCCGTGAGGCCTCAGACAAGCCGGTGCCGCTGCTTTTGGAACGAGAATTTGACCAAGCGTTGGCCACAGCACAGCTGACCGTGGAAATGAAGGATATCATGGTCCACAAGACCTATGCAGGCAATACGTCTGTGCTGGCATTCCCGGACCAACTTCGACAGGCGCTGGCCAATCTCATGATCAACGCCGCTCAAGCGATGAAGGGCGCCGGCACGCTTACGCTGGCCACAGCCCTGTCGGGCCAGACGGTGACTGCGACGATCATTGATACCGGTCCCGGTATCTCCAAACAGCACCTATCGAAGATCTTCGATCCGTTCTTTACGACGAAGGGGCAGGGGGAAGGTTCAGGCCTTGGGCTCACGGTCGCGAGGCGGATTATTCGAAAGTTTGGAGGCGATCTCCGTATCGAGAGCCTCGAAGGCCGCGGTACCGCTTGCATCGTCACGCTCCCGACCAATTCTCCCACGTCTCCTGAAGGAGGCCCATGGACAACCGCCGCTGCGCACTCCGAACCGCAACCCTCGCATTCTTCTTAGGGGGACTTTGGATCGGGATTCCGTTTCCATCCGCCAAGGGAGGCTCCGGTCTCGTCGGCCTTGCTCCGGAGAAGGTCGCCGATTATATCCATGTCATCCTCGAGGCCGACCGCTCGATCTACACGACTGAGATCGTCAATCGCATGCAGGAGAAAGGCATTGTCGCGGCGGCAGAACATTGGGAGCAGGACAACGCCCTCCCCCTCCCTGCCCAATTCCTTCAGCATTCAGGACGGTTGGTAGCCGAGAGTGGACGAGGTATCCGCTACAGGCTCATTGGGCTCTCCCCGATCTATCAGCGCAACGGTCCCGCCACCGAGTTCGAGCGAAAATCCCTGACCGAACTCCAGCGGCAGCCGGATCGGCCGGTTACCGGAGTTGTGTCGAGCGGCAAGAAGCAGTACTTCCAAGCCATCTATTCAGACCGGGCTGTCTCGTCTGCCTGCGTGACTTGCCACAACAGCCATCCGCTGAGCCCGAAGCAAGATTTCAAGTTGAACGATGTGATGGGTGGGATCGCCATTACGATTCCGCTGGAGTAGGCAGGACACACGACGCATCATCGTCAGCTGAGAAAAAGCGCTGTGGGCGGACGTAACGTAACAGAGAGATTACGAAGGCGTGAGTGTGCTTGCAGAAGCGGCCGGTGGTTTAAGGTGATACTCCTCTCGATAGATCTGTACGGCAGTCATCAACAAACTGATGAGGATCGGACCGGCGAAGAGGCCGAGCAATCCATAGAGCGCCAACCCACCCAACACGCTCAGCACGAGCGGCAGGACGGGAATCTGCACATCTTGGCCGATCAACCAGGGCCGAAGAAATTGATCGACCATTGAGACGACGCCGATTCCCCACACCAGCAGGGCAAACGCTTTACCGGTCGCACCTATCCAGAACAGGTAGATTACGAGGGGGCCCCATACCAGCCCGGTCCCACCAAATGGGATCGGCGCCACGACGATCGTCAAAGCCGTGAGTCCCATCGGAAACGGTACATCGAGCGCCAAGTAGGCCATACCCGCCAGGAGGCCCTGAACGATCGCCGTGACCAGTATCCCTTTCACCACCGCCCGAATCGTTTGATCTAACCGAGTCAAGATTTTTGACTTGTGTGATTCTTCCATCGGAATCAGATCGTATAAGGCAGCGAGCCACTGCCGGCCATCCTTGAAAAGGAAGAACAGCACCAACAACATGATGAAGAAATTCATCACGAGAGCGAAGGTGTTCTTCAGCAGACCCCCCATTCCACCGACGAGAAATTGACTGAGTTCCTTCACCCCGGTCATTACCGATTGTTCCAAGGAAAGCGGATGCGTACCGGTACCGGACATGGCTGACTTCAACCAACTGCCGATGAAGGGAATCGCCGCCACTTGATCCGGCAATCGTTGAAGCCCGCCGGCAGAAACCCATGATCGGATCTCCTGTTCCTCTAGGCTGGCTTCACGTACCAACATCACTCCCATCACAACCAAGGGAACAACCACAATCCCCAACGCCCCGAATGTCAGTATGCCGGCAGAGAGTGCGTCCTTACCGCCGAACAGTTTTGTTAACCGGAGATGGAGAGGAAATGCCCAATGGGCCAACAGACCAGCCCACAAAGCCGAGAACAAGAACGGCTTGAGCATCAGCCCAATTTGGTAGAGGAGCAGAGCCAGGAGGGCAAAAAACACGATGGAAAAGATTTGTTGTCGAGTCATGGAAGCTGTCTGAGTCACTTGAAGAGGCATCGAGTAAATAGCAGATCCGACGGCGTCTGTCACGGTAGAAAAGAATGGGAGGAGAAGGTGCGAGCCCCACCGACGTAAGTGAGGAGGACCTGAGGGCGAGAGGCGGGAGTCGGCTTACAGATCAGCTTCCCTTCCGATCAGCGCCACCGCTTTCCCACGATGCGCGCTCATGTCGCGAACATTGCTTGGTAATCGAGGGGTTTCTTCGGGCCAGCCTGTGACCCCCATATCGCTGACCCCCTGAAATTTGGCTCCTTCTTCCATCAGCATCATCGGGCAATGGACCTCGCCGATCAGAATAGCGGTTTTGAGCAGTTGGATTTTCCCGGTTGCCGTGACCGTGGCCTTGATCCGTCCACTGCTGATCAGTGAATCGGCGTGAATGGCCCCCCTCACAACCCCATCCTCACCAACAATGACTTCTCCCTTCGTGTGCACATCGCCTTCGAGTCGCCCATCAATTCGCACGGTACCGTCGACTTTGATTTCACCTTTCAGTTCGACACCTTTCGCCAACAGCGTCATATTGCCATCGTCTGCATAGGCGGTCTTTTTCATGGGGACTCCTTGGTGCAGGCCAACTTCCCCAACGTTACCTTAGGACCGGGGATATGCCTAACAGTTTATGGAATCCAGCGCTCCTGTGCCGGAATTCCACTCATTGCGGCAAGCCCAACGTCTGCTTGAGCCGCTGCCAGAACCCGCCTCCGTGAACTTCGCAATAGTCCGTCGGCTCGGTCCCCGCAATGAAGAACTCGAATGTTTTCTCCGGACATTGCGACGTCACGAGTTGTCCGCTTTTGGGATCGATCCTCCTCCGGACAACCCCGACCGGCATCTCAAAATCCGGGGAATCCTGTGGGATGAGTCGAGCCGCCAACTCACTCCATATTGGAAGGGCTGCCTGAGCGCCGGTCAACTTAATCGGCCGTTCATCATCAAAACCGACCCACACACCGATCGCAAGATCCGGGGTATATCCTATGAACCAGGCGTCTCGATACCCATCGGTCGTCCCAGTCTTACCAGCCACGGGACCCCACACCCCTAACGCCCTGGCCTTGGCCCCCGTACCCCGATCCATCACCCCTTTCAACAACGACGTAATGAGAAACGCTCCCTGAGGGGTGGCCGCTTGGCGTCGATCAAGCGGTGGACTCCAAATGGTCTCCCTTCCCTCACGTACCATGTTGGACAGTGCCACGGGATGGATGACAACGCCTCCATTGGCGAGCCCCGCGTAGGCTGATGTGATCTGCAGCAACGAGACCGAAGAACTTCCGAGCGCGAGCGACAAATTGTCGGCCAACGGCGTGGTAATTCCGAACGCGTGCAGCAGATTCGTGAGCGCAGTCATTCCGGTTCGGTGTGCGGTCCGAACGGCGGGAATGTTCAAGGATTGCTCGAGTGCTGTTCGGACCGTCACCTGACCTCTATACTGCCGATCATAATTCTGAGGCGACCAAGATCCTGTGTCTGATTCCAACGTCAGAGGCTCATCCATTAACAATGTTGCCGGAGTCAGCCCGGTCGCACCTTGGCCGCGTGCTGCCTCAAATCCAGCAAGGTAGACAAAAGGCTTAAACAGAGACCCTGCCGACCGATGCGCCTGCACCGCACGGTTGAATTGGCTCAGCCGATAGTTACGACCACCGACCATTGCCAACACGTGGCCGGTCTTCACATCCAGCACGACCGCCGCCCCCTGAAGGGGAGGCTCGGCTTCGGCCAACGACGGATAGTTCTTTTCAAGTTTCGTCAATCCTTCCTGTAGCACATGTGCGGCGATTCGCTGAGCCCTGGGATCCAGGGTCGAATAAATTCGAGATCCGTCCGGGATTTCCGTTCCGATCCCCTGCTCGATCTCTCTGAGCAGATGATCGACAAAGTACGGCGCGTCGGTCAGGACATCTTGATTCAACATGACCTTCACCGGCCGATTCATGGCCTGAGCCACAACGTCCTCCGACAAGATGCCCTCTTCCCACAGACGGCGAAGCACCAGATTTCGACGCTTTGTTGCCAACTCAATGTCTTTCACGGGGGAATAGATATTGGGCCCCTTGATCAATCCGACGATCAGCGCCATCTCATCGATCGACAATTCATCAACGTTCTTACTAAAATAGCGATGAGCCGCTTCTGCCACACCGTAGATCGAAACCGGTCCGGCTTGGCCGAGATAGATCTCGTTCACATAACTCTCAAGGATTTCTTCTTTTCGGTACTTGAACTCGAGCGCCATCGCAGCCATCACTTCCCGGAGTTTTCGCCCAATGGTTCGCTTCGGAGAATAGTAGAGGTTCTTAGCCAATTGCTGAGTGAGCGTACTACCTCCCTGCGCAACGAGGCCGCGACTGATGTTGATCCAAAGCGCTCGACCGATCGCGATGGGATCAACTCCGAAATGGGAAAAAAATCGACGATCTTCGATGATCAACAGCGTCTTGATCAGCGTGGGAGGGACACGGTCCAGAGGAATCCATTCTCGGACCTGCCTCGAGCCGGAGCGCATCCCGCTGATCAAAACCGGTTCGAGGGAAATCAATGAAACCGGCTGCCCATCAGACATTGACAACACCTCAGTGACGATGCCGTCCATCAGGATCAACCGGACTGATCGCGAAGGGAGTCGGTTCTCCTCCTGCGCATGCAGAAAGATCTCGATTGAGTCCTTTGTGACGAAATACTCACCGGCTACACGCGGTGCTGCAGCAACCGGCTTGTACTCCAGCCGCTGCAGGTGATCGACCAGCCCCGAATCCACAGGATGGAGTCCCGGCGTCAGAAAAAACGGGGCTCCATAGATCAGCAGCGGCGGATGCTCGTCGCTCTTCGGCAGAGACAAACTCGTTGACAGGAAGACGCCATACCCTCCCACGAGAGCGAACATCACTCCGAACACGATAAGGCAGGGAATAACAAGGCGCCTCGCCAACGGGGCGAGCCGAGGTGACGTTTGAGCCGACATGGTCTCAGCTTACCCTGTATCTTCAGACAAGGGAACTGTCCGAGATGGGAAATGCACCCCGGAAGATCTGATTAAGCTATCACGGCATCATCTGAAAGTAGTGACTGACTGCAGCCAAGAACCAGCAGGTTGCCTGGTTAACTCGACAGCTTGAACAGCACCGAACATGGACTTCGATTGTCGCTCTCACGCCACGAGAATCACGCCTGCGTCGGAGGGCATCGCTGTTGGTTTCTTGTAAGATCGAGCCCCATTCAACGCTCCTGTATGGGTCGGCGCAGCCCGCCAGCGCCCAGACTCCCCTCCTTCCGAGTTACCTCCTCCGGATCTATCTCACCCCCAAGTCCTCGGCTATCTTTCTCACCATCAGCTTGAAGCCGCAACCTTTAGTAAGGAGAATGCACATGAACTGTTCACGCTGCCAGGGACTCATGGTCAGGGAACACTTACTGGATTTTGAGGGCACCTACGGGCATATGTGGGCCAGCGGATACCGCTGCATGAATTGCGGGAATGTTCATGACCCGCTCATCGAACAACACCGGCTCGCCAAAGCACAACCGAAGCTGATGATCGTAAACGGTGAAGCGGGCCACGAGGAAGACGAACGCCTTACGGACGTGCATTCAGTCATCATGCATGCGGCGTAAAACCGAATCCAAACTGCGCCGCCACAGTCGTCTACATGCGGAGTACTGGCTTGGAAGGAGAGGCATGGCCACTATTTTGATCGTCGACGATGATGCACCGATTAGGGGGACATTGCGCGACATCCTTGAAGCAGAGGGTCATCAGATTCGTGAAGCCGCCGACGGCCGGATCGGCCTCATGCTCTATCGCGAAGCACCGGCCGACCTCGTCATCACCGACGTCCTGATGCCGGAGCGCGATGGGATGGAAGTCACCCTTGCGCTGACGCAGGAATTTCTGGATGCCAGAGTCATTGCCATGACGGGTGCTACAGGCGACCAGAATTTTCTGAACGTTGCCAAGCTATTCGGCGCCCGACGTATCATTCAGAAACCCTTCACCTCGGACGTTATTCGTCGAGTCGTGCGTTTCACACTTAATCATTAGTCGGATCAACGAGATAAATAGGACAAACTGCGTCAGCCCCGCCTCAACAGATGGGCAGAGCCTTATCCGAACCCGTCCTCGACTCTCTAGATCGGTCGCTGGAGCTCGCGCAGCTGGGTAGGCCACAATGACCCCGCAAGCATACCGATTCCCGCCATGGCGAACCCAATGAGCTGTGGAGGCCAGACATCAGTCGGCTGGCTTACTAGCTCCAAGACCAGCCAGCTCGTGAGCCCGGCAACAATGGCCCACAGCGCACCTTGTGTCGTCGCCCGTTTCCAGTAAAGTCCGGCAAACAACGGGAAAAAGGCCGCTACCAGCGTTACTTTGTACGTGTTCACGACCAATTTATAAATCGTCGCGTCCGACCACAACGCAAGAACCAATACCACCGAGGCAAATCCTACCAGGACCACGCGCATGAGTCGTAGAAATTCCGAATCATTCAAGTATGGACAGGTCGGCCTGATGACGTTCTCGGTCAATGCAACGGACGGTGCGAGCAGAGTCGCACTGGAGCAACTCATCACCGCAGAAAGAACTGCTCCAAAGAAAATAACCTGGGCCACGATCGGAGTATGTTGCAACACTAGGGTCGGCAAGACCAGCTGTGAATCCTGCTCCAACAACGCTCCGAACTTGGTGGGCTCAATCAACGTTGCGGCATAGGCGAGATACATCGGTATAAAACAGAAGGCAAAATAGAGCGCCGCGCCCAGCAACGAGCCCCGCACAGCTGTGGGCTCGTCCTTTGCCGATGTGATCCGCTGGAACACATCCTGTTGTGGGATGGAACCGAGCATCATGGTCATCCAGGCCCCGACGAACGGGACCCAAGCCGTCAGCGTGGCCGGTGGGAACAAGTCAAGTTTGCCCGCCTCGGCCGCATGGTTGACGACCATGCGCACACCGCCCGCCAGATCCCCGACGATCGATGCAATATACAAAAGTCCTCCCATGATCACGGAGATCTGAACAAAATCGAGGATCGCCACAGAGAACATGCCGCCGAACGTCGTATACGTCAGGACAATCGCTGCGCCGATCACGATCCCGACCGACTGGCTGACACTCCCCTCCGTCACGACGCTGAATACCAAACCCAGCACTTTGAATTGGGCCGCGACCCAGCCCAGGTACGAGGCGACGATGCAGAGCGTGCACAACACTTCTACGGTGCGGTTGTAGCGGTACCGATAGTAATCCCCCACCGTCAGCATGTTAAGTCGGTACAGGCGGGGAGCAAAAAAGAGCCCGGCGAGCACCAAACACATGCTGGACCCGAAGGGATCAGCGACAACACCGCGCAAGCCCTCTTTGACGAATGTGGCTGAGATACCCAATACGGCTTCCGCGCCGAACCAGGTTGCAAACACAGTCGCCGTCACAACCGCTAACGGCAGGCTCCTGCCGGCAACGGCAAAGTCCTTTGAGTTCTGCACACGGGTCCCGGCGAAAAGTCCGATGCCGACGGAAAGAAGAAGATAGAGAATGACGAACCAGAAGACCACGCGCGCAGGATAAAGTGATCCGGACTTGCAATCAATCGATATTCAAGAAATTGTCTCGCATAGAGGCGGATCATTCGAACATCGGGGTTGCGGCAGGAGTGAAAGTAATTCCTTCCTGAAAGACCCGGAGCCGGAAATCGAAGGGAGCCCGTTGATCTCGACCACCGTAGCCGAGCGACCGTGGGAACGGGAGTGCTGTTGGAGATCCCAATAACTTACCACTGTGACCTTCGAGCCATCACGGCGCTCGTGGATGAGCTGGCCTTCCCAGTGTCCCTTCACGCGAATCACTTCCTCAATTACCTCGAGCGGGATAGGGAAGACCGTCTTCAGTAGTTGATGGGAAGTCCTACCTAGTGCCTCTTGAGGTTCCCATCCATACAGCTTCTTGGCCCCTTCACTCCAGTATTGAATCGTACCGTCCGCATTACGCACAATCATCGCGCTGGTGGAGAGAACATCGTCATCCCTCGGCATATCAGGTTTTACAGCCGGTGGTTCCGCAACCGTTCCCCTCAAGCGACTATAGGTTCTATCTGCCACGAGTACAGAGCCGGGCAAGGTTAAATGAATGGTATCCCAAAAATAAAATATTCCATCCCTTGCGACTGCGCACCTCTCTTCAGAGCAGAACAACTGTGAGATATCGAGAAAATCAAAACCAAACTTAGCCGTTTCTTCTTGGAGAATAGTATTGACTGCCGTCAAACCATTTGCCCCTACCTTCAGATCCCCCGGTGCCTTCATCGAAAAATTCTCAAGCTTATGAACGTACCGACGAATATCGACGGAGAGCGACGCTGCTTGTGAATAGACGACGACGCGATGTCCCTTTAATCTCTCATATAATTCCTTTAGTTCCATTCGGAATTCTTTCTCGCCAACCCTTTTATATTCGGTCAACCAATCACTCGAGACAATAATAGCGTCCACGCTATTGCTTGGAACATATTCACTCACAAACCAGTCGTAGAATTCATTACACCGCCGGCTATTTCCACTGCGTACTGCCTGACATACGCCTGCCGTCAACTGAACTATTGCGTTTTCACCGACCATACTTAAAAGACCTGGATATAAATGAGCAGCGACACTGTCTCCATACAACACATATCGCTGAGAAAGCCCTGGCTCTTTCGAACTCGCTTGAACAAATGAACCTTCGGTCAGGTGACATTGATTCTGCAAAAGTGTTTCAAACGTCTGCCCTAAGCCAAAAAAACACGTCCTAAATCGATACAGTTTTTGCACATCCGAGGGTATTCCACTTTGAGAATCCGAATGGATGAGTTGCAAGCTGGCTGCGGAAACAGCGATGACCACCACGGAAGCAGACGCAAATCTCCACAGTACGTTTTTCGTAACGATATCGCCGCGACGAAACGGCGTCTCCACATACCGCCAGGTCAGATAGGCGAGCCCGAACGCCAGCACGACAAGACTCATCATCACGAGATCATTGGGCTCCGTCAAACTTCGATGGCGAGCGTACGACAACAACGGCTGATGCCATAGATAGGCGCTATAGCTGACAAGGCCCATACCAACGAACACTCTACTAACCAACAAGCGCCCGACCAATGTTCCGGGAAAAGCAAACACGATAATCAAAGCAGCGCCGACTGTCGGTATCAACGCTGAGAACCCTGGGAAAGGCGTCTCTTTACTAAAAGTCAGGCTCCCTAATGCGATCATCCCGAGCCCAACAAGGCTGAGTATTTGGTGGAGCACCGGAGGGAACTGGCCACGCTCCTTCCCTTCCAGGTAGAACGCGATGAGTGAACCCATCGCCAATTCCCATGCCCGAGTTGGCAGCAAAAAAAACGTCGCAGCCGGTTTCCTACTGATCGCATACTCGGCTAACGCAAGACTGAGGAGCGCCATGATCGTCAGCAACACTATGATTCTCTTTCGCCCCAACTGCCACGCAAACATCAGAACAAGAGGAAACAGGACGTAAAACTGCTCTTCTACCCCCAAACTCCATGTATGGAGCAGCGGCTTCAACTCCGTTGCTGTATCGAAGTAGTCACTTTGCCGCCAAAAGAAGATATTCGGTACAAATACCAAGCCAGCCATGACGCTTTTCGACAATTCCTTTGCATCGCTTGGCATGAGCCACAACCAAGCAAAAGGCAAACACGACGCCATGACCAAGTACAACGCGGGCAGAATACGCCGAGCCCGCCGCTCATAGAAATTGAGGATTGAAAACCGTCCGGCCTCAAGGTCCGCAAGAATAATCGTGGTAATCAAGTACCCGCTGATAACAAAGAAGATGTCCACGCCGACAAAGCCGCCGCTAAAAAGCTGGAACCCAGCGTGGAATAATATGACTGGAATGACGGCGATGGCTCGCAAGCCATCTATTTCAGGACGGTAATGCATTCACATGATCCTGTCGCTTGCCTGAACCGACTGCACGTGCTTACTCATAAGTTCGGAAAGTGGCCCGCTCTCGACGCTCTTACCGGAAACAGAAGGCACCACTTTCGTTATTTTCGCAGGTTGTTCCGAAATGACGTCAGATGTGGTACCCGAAACATACCCAATGAAAATGACAAAGTCAAAGGAGTCGCCTCATGACATGCATGCGGAAACCATGTCGTACTTATTGATGCAGTGGACAGCGGATGCTGGCTTCAACCGCGGGAGATGTACTGACTTGGGGGACGAATTAAGACCTATGCCGGACTGTACCTGACGTATTTCGGCTCACTGGCCCACGCGGTGCGATGCTTTGCCCTACCCCCTACGCAACTTAGACTGCCCCGTATCGAGATGCTCCGAATACCAGACGGCATCCCACAAGAAAAAGCTTACCGTACGACTCAACCGGCAGTATTTTTGTCCACTGTACTTCATACAGGCTCAGGGAGTATTCCCATCGAGTCTCAGCAATATGGAGTTCCAATAGTTGTCGATTTTGAGGTCGGCCACCCATCATCACGAGGATTCCATGCTCACTCCTATTGATGCAGTACACCTCACCCTGCTCAATGGTCGCTTGCTCCCCATCGAGCGATTCGCATAGGCTATAGGCGCACACTTTTTGTTCGCTCACCCGCATCTCCCGCCGTCGCGAAGGAAATGAAGCCTCCGTGTCTTTACGAACGCCGACCACAGCGGCCTCACCGTTCAGATTCCCTCCTCGGCGCATAGGCGATTCGTGGATGACTTCCTTCATTCCAATGTTCATGATGCCTCCAAAAATAAACGACCCTCTGCAGTTCGGAGGAGCAATTGTTATACCTGAGCAGAAATTAATACGTATACTGATTGCTGAAGAACCCTCTTTAAATTCCTGGTTTAAAAACGTATCGAAACTACACAGCGAAGGGATCTGGATTCACCATTCCGGTGTATTGTGAAGATAGCCCGTTGATTCTACGTATAATTCAGTCATGAATGACAAAGCATACAGGCCAGGATGAGTGCCCTTCACCAGAATGTAGGGTCCCAGAGAGCGGTGAATGGAAAAGTCGGTCATGTCAGATGGTTTGGCCTAAATCCTGTGCGGGAATACAGCTGTCGAGGTTAGGTCAGCGAATTGCAGTCCGGATATTTGCCATTTCTTACCGGGGCTAACTCAAGAATCAGCCAGCAACCCTGCAGGATTCACCTCACAGCTCAGCTTCTCCACCCGAAGGCCCAGCAAGCGGATGAGTTTTCGCTGCGGGTTTTCACGCTGATCGAGAAAAGGCAGCATCAGCCTCATGGCCTCCCGTCTCAATACTGCCCTCTCATCGGTCGCCATGGTCAACGTATGGGCGCGTGACTTGGTCACAAAATCCGCAAAGCGAACGGTGAGCACGACGGTTCGAAAGGAATGAAATCCCTCGTGATGCATACGATCACTCACGCCCCGAACAAGCCCATCGAGTTGAGTGAGCAGTGTATGACTGTCGAGGGTATCGGATTCGAACGTTTCCTGCTCCCCAATGGATTTTGGCTCCGAATATTCCTCGACCGGTGAGTCATCTCGTGCGCGAGCCTTCTCATAGAGATCCACGCCGCGTTTCCCCAAGAGAACTTCGAGTTGATGGAAGGTCAGCGCTCTGAGATCCGTGACAATCTTGATATTTTTTGCGTTCAGCATGCCTTCCGTTTTAGGTCCGATACCGGGGATGACCCGGATCGAGAGTGGAGCCAGAAACGCCTCGGCCTTCTGCTCGCGGACGACCGTGAGTCCGTCAGGCTTCCGGTAGCCTGAAGCGATTTTGGCGATCAACTTATTCGGCCCAATCCCGATTGAGGCCGTCAGTCGTTCCTCCGAATGGATCTCCTCTTTCAGACGGCACCCGAGGCGTTGTGCTTCCTCATACGATCCGGTCCAACTCATGTCGCCGTACACTTCATCTATACTGGCTTGTTCCACTCGAGGAATGAATCGTCGTACAATCCGCATCACTTTCTCCGAAACCCTTGCATACTTTTGCATGTCGACCGATACAAAGGTCACCGGCGGTTTCCCCATCCGGCGAGCAGCCTCAGACAAGCGCCAGGCAGTGGAGATCGGCGTCGCCGAGTGAATACCGTACGCACGAGCCAGATAGTTCGATGTGGCGGCGACCCCGCGGCCCTTCCCGCCCAGCGGGTCTGCGCCGACAACGAGGGGAACCCCTCGAAAAGATGGAGTATCGCGCTCTTCAATCGCCGCGAAGAACGCATCCATATCTAAGTGAGCGATAATCCTGAGCACTTTCATCCTATGGTACCTTGAGTACCGTCAAACGTCTGACGAAACTCACAGATCAGCAGATGCCCCATGGAGCGTTCCGTCGTTTTCGTCGTAGATTTTCATGGCAGAGGTGACGTACAATTGCCCCCCAGCTGAAAGATAAGACGGTTCAATTCCACGCAAGCAAAGGCCATCACTAGAAAGGAGACAATCCATGGGCATGAGCTTCATCAATTGGGTTGGATTCGTTATGCTGTTGCTCGCGCTGCTTCTCAATGAGGCATTCCTCGGAATAAACGCCTGGTACGACCTCCACATAGGGGCGATTCTTGCGGGTGTGGTGTGGCTGGTTGTTGCAGCCGCATTCTCGATGTGGCCAAACCCAAGAGATAAGAGTGCTTGATCGATAGCTTTCCCGCCTTGCAATGATAGAGTACGACCGTCAGGTGGCGTTCTCTGCGTCCTTCCGCCGTGAATCTTGTTCAATTTTCGAAAAAATTAAAGAAGCGCACCTTCACTGATTGCCCTTCCCGCCAAAAAACACTCATAGGTATGGTCATTCACCAGCCCGACTGCCTGCATATAGGCATAGATAATCGTACTGCCCACAAATCGGAAGTCTCGTTGTTTTAGGTCCTTCGATAGTGCATCACTTTCAGCCGTCGTGGCAGGAATTTCTTTCTGATTTTTCCACCGATTGATCTTCGCCTTGCCATCGACGAATCGCCAGACATAGCGGTCAAATGATCCAAACTCCTTCTGCACGGCCAGAAAGGCTTGCGCGTTTGTCACGGCCGCCTCGATCTTCAATCGATTGCGGATAATGCCCGCGTCTTTCAGCAGTGTAGTCTTTCCCTGAGGTGTAAACCGAGCAACTTCGACTGGATCAAATCCGACAAAGGCTTTGCGATATCCTTCTCGACGCAGCAGAATCGTCTCCCATGTCAGACCAGCCTGAGCCCCTTCGAGCACAAGCATCTCAAAATGTTTGCAATCGTCATGCACCGGCACACTCCATTCCTCATCATGGTAGCGAATGAGATGTGGCTTCACCCCGACCCAGCTACACCGAGTCTTTTCGTCTGATACGGTCATCGTTTGCGTTTAGGGATCCCTTGAAGCAATGGACAGACTTACCGGCGGCAATTGTAGAAGCACCCAAACAAGATCGCAATGAGAGTTTCCACAAGAAAACCAGCGCAGCACATCAAGGATTGATCTCCTCCATATGAATCAACTACGATCCTTCTATACCCGCTCACCAGAGGAGGATTCCACTATGACGAGCATAGACATTGGAAAGGAAGTGGTAGTCCTCTGCCGACAGGTCAAGAATCAAGAGGCGATCGATCACTTCTACACACAGCATATCGAGACCGTCGAGGCTCGCGCGATGCCTTGATCCTTAACAACTCAACCCCCAACCACAGGAGGAAACCATGGCAGACAAACAGTACAAACAGCTTGGATGTCTGGACGTGCAACCGTCGGGCGGCTGCGGATTCCAGGTGCGGGCGGAGACGGAATCGGAACTGATGCAGTTGGTCGCCACCCACGCCAAGCAATGTCATAAGCTGGATTCGATGCCACCGGAAATGGCCGCCCAAGTGAAGGCCGCGATCAAGACCGTGCCCGTCACCGTCTGAGAGCGTTACTGATGATGAAGAGAGGGACTTCCCAACCTCCAAATCAGGCGGCGGGAAGTCCCTCTCGACATTCACCCGTTTGACCAAGGAGGACATATGAACTGGAGATCAGTATTCCCAATTGTCGTCCTGTTACTGCTGAGCACAAGCGGATGCAGCTACCTCTTTTATCCACATGCAAAGGAGTTTACCGAAAAGGCCAAGGGCGCAACAGGCGTCGAGACACTCATCAACCTGACCAATATGGCGGAAGCCACGGCCAACGCCGCCAAGGGAGGCAAAGGAGCCGATCAACCCTTGGACGATCTGCACAACCAGTTTCATGCGATCGACAACAGCATCTGCTGCGTCGAGAAATCAGTCAAGGAACAGCCGGCCTACGCACTGGCCGTCACGCACAACAAAGAACTCAGGACGATTTTCAGGCGGCTATGGAAATTCAAGAACGATCAGCCTCAACGTGACCAACACCTAGACCTCTTTGTGTCCGAACTCCAAGAGATGCGCCAGACTCTGGAAACCCTGAGGTAACTTCATGGCAGCGCCATCACCTGAGCAAGTCATCGATAGCCAACGACAAGACTGGAACCGCGTCGCAGGCGGCTGGGAGAAGTGGGATCGCTTCTTCGATGAACAGATGGCATTCCTGAATCACCGACTCCTGGGCGACGCCAGGCTGCGCAGCGGTCTTCGCGTGTTGGATCTTGGATCAGGCACCGGCTATCCGGCACTCCTCGCCGCTCAGACAGTTGGAGTAAATGGAAGCGTGGTGGGCATCGACCTCGCCGAACACATGCTCACCGTAGCCGAGAGAAAGGCCAAGCAATTGAGGTTTCAGAACGTGACGTTCAGAGTCGGCGATGCGACAACCCTCCCGTTCGAGTCCGCTTCCTTCGGCGCCGTCACCAGTCGCTTCTGTCTCATGTTTCTCCCAGAAATTCCCAAAGCTGCTGCAGAAATTGCGCGTGTCCTGAAGCCGGGAGGCTGGGTCGCGACAGCCGTCTGGTCCGCTCCGGAAAAGAACCCCTCGATCGGCCTCTCAATGGCAGCCGTCAAGCAGGTCATCGACCTTCCGCCGACGGACCCGATGGCGCCAGGCATCTTCCGTCTCGCTCAGCCCGGCGAGCTGGCCGGCATGTTGGAGAGAGCCGGCCTCACAGACATCACGGACCAGGAATTTCTTGGGGAATGGTCCTACGGCTCAACCGATGAATATTATACGAGCCTGATTGAAATCGCGGCCCCGGTCCAAAATCTCATGGCGACGCTGTCGGAAGCACAACGACAAGAGGTGAAACGTCTTATCATCCAAGCTGCTTCGCAGTTCCAGCGTGGGGCCCGCATCACGTTTCCGATTGCCGTGCGGATGGTCGCGGGACGCAAGCCCGGATGAGGCATGCCGACGAAAAACGACGGCTTCAAAGACTTCATTCTGGATCAGCTGGCGGAGCTGAACGGAGTGGCTGCACGCGCCATGTTCGGCGGGTACGGTCTCTATCAGCGAGTCAGGTTTTTCGGCATCATTCATAAGGGGCGCCTGTACTTCAAAGTTACGGTGGCCACAGTGCCTTCCTACAAGAAACAGGGCATGAAACCATTCCGCCCAAACGCTAAACAAACACTCAAATCCTTTTATGAGGTACCGATTGAGGTGATCGAAGATGCGGAAGTCTTGACTCATTGGGCGACGGCAGCAGTCAAGGGATGATCAAACCATGTCCCAAGTTCTCTGGACCATCGGCCATTCAACAAGACCGATCGATGAATTCGTATCGCTTCTGAAAGTACATGGCATCAAGCAGCTCATCGATGTACGGACTGTTCCTCGCTCACGTCATAATCCGCAATTCAACACCGAGACATTGGCGCAGAGCTTGGCTCGTGCTGCCATTCACTATCGGCATGCAGGCAATCTCGGTGGCTTGCGCAAGCCCAGGAAGGATTCCATCAACGCCGGCTGGCGAAATGCGAGCTTCCGAGGCTACGCAGATTACATGCAGACAGAACAGTTTGGCGAAGCGCTAGAAGAGCTTATGGCGTATAGCACGAGCAAGAAGACAGTGATCATGTGCGCCGAAGCAGTCCCCTGGCGCTGCCATCGGTCCTTGATCGCCGACGCGTTAGTGACGAGGGACTGGGATGTCCGACATATCATGTCGGGGACGAAAGCAGACCGACATCGGCTGACGTCCTTCGCTACGGTTGAGAATGGGTTCTTGTGCTATAGGGGGTGAGGCCATCATCCCATTCCTCGTAGAATCTTCGCAGTGCCCAAGCGGTATAGGTTCCCACAGAAGCAGCTCGGCCATGGCTTGGTTAGTCTGCGGTTGGAAATACGTGAATCCTGGAGACGGGTTGACCTCAACACAATACCACTGATCGTCCGGCGTCCGGCCTTGATCGACGCTGGCCACCCGTAAGATCCCCTTCCACGATACTTTCTTGCCGCATAGGCGACCTGCCTTCATGCTGCCCTGAATGAAGACGATCGATGAGTGGTCGAGACCCACTACAAGAGGAAGGAAGAACAAAAACCCTTGCCATTCCCAGGCAGACGATTCCGCTGCCAATGTGGCTTCCTATCGTCTTATGCTGCGGCCTCCTCTGCTGCCTTCTCCTTCCGTTCCAAGGGATTGCGTATCCCTAGCCTAGTGAAGAGCCGGAAGAACGCATCACTTCCCCCAGCGAGAGCGAAAGCGGTGACAACCCGGCCAATTGCGGGTGATTGGGAACAACCATCCTTTCCGCACATTCCTAGAGCATCCAGAACGTCTTTCATCATGTTAAGGTCATAATTCCACACAACAAAAGCGGAAAAGAGAATCGCAAAAGGCGTCTTCCAGCCTTTACCTTCAAGATACCTGCTAAACAATCGCCAGTTGAACACGACGGTGAGTGCCATCTCCAAGACGGCGGATATCACAAGATACCCGAGCAAAGCAGAACCAAGCTTCGAATAGTCAGCTGGAGTGGCGGGAATTCCATCAGCCGCCTCAGCAGAACTGACTGAGATTCCAACGACGAATATGGGTGTGAGCATGGCAAGGAAAAGAACGAGCAAGAAACCACAGACTTGAGTTCGCATAAATTCCCCCTTCTCACTGCAGAATAATACTAAACCAGTTACCGCGAGGGTGAACCTCCGCGTGTGCTCCAATCATTCAGACGGTTGCCGCGACGGCGTTAACCACCGGAGAAATACATTGTACAGGCTGGAGAGGACAAACCCGAAGATGCCCCCGATGCCTATATAGATAACCAATCGTAAGAAAACATCCGTTCCTATAGGCAAATATTTCGGCAAATATTCACCTGCGAACCACAGTACCCCAAGCAAAGCTCCAGCAAGAGTCAGTGCGAGAACATCAAGACCAACCGGGGGCTTCAGTGGAGGTCCTACAGGAAGCCCAATGGGGGTGATAACATATCGACAATCGTGCTCGACACAAACTCGTCCATCATCTTCAGAAGTTATAAAAGCGAGCGGCGCATAGTGATGGTCAATTCCGAATGGTTCCTGCTCGGCAGGAATCGATTTACCCTTCCCATCAATAGTCTGGGGCCACTCAATATCACTTGTCGCCGCTCTGGCTGGAATCAACCAATAGTCTCCGCTCCTATACTCCATCGTTTTCCCATTAGTCTGGCCACTAAATTGGATCTCGATGCCGTCCTCGATCTCGATCCAGACATCGTCAGTCCCTTTCTCCCGCACGAGAACAGCGCCGTCATTCAGCTCCCCATTACGATCGCTGTGGTCCCACCGGCGCAGTACTGGATGGTAGGGATCTTGCTCACCATACTGACGTGTAGGCCCAGCATTGTCCTTGAGTGTTATAAGCGTATCCGTCCCTCTCGCGTCGATGTTTTCTATTTGATGCAAAACTCCAGGAACCCCTTTGAGGACATCTCGATCATCTACGATCTCGACCCAATCATCGATGTTCAATCCCCCTCGGCTATCGCTTCCAAAGTAGCTTAAGGTGACGTTCAGTCCGTCCATCGTTTGAATAGGAAAAGTGACGGAACCGTTTTCTCGCGACCATTTGAAAGTGGCTCCCCCAGACTCCCCGACAACTCCCTTATGAATCTCCACACGGTAGAGTTGATTCTCTACGCCGCGGTATCCTGTTTCTGCCTGATCATTGGTATCTGATACTGACGCGCGGAGTCGCACATTGCCCTTATGTCGTACTCGACCCTCCATTAGCCTCTGAGCGTGATCTGCAAACCCCTTTCTGGCCTCCTGGACTTTCTGAGGATTGCGCGGCCATATCGCTTCAGCCGTTTCCATGCACTGCAAGGCTCTCTTTTGCGAGCGAACATGGTCGGCATCCTTGTCGTCGAGCCGAAGAGTCTTGACTTGCCAAATGACCTGTCCACGTGATGTCGTCTCAGCACCGCCAAGCGCCACCTCACGAATGTGATCATCCTCTGCGGCTGACACATGACGCTCCCAGACATCCACATAGACCAAATACAATCCGGCTTTGATCTTCTCGGACTCAGAAAGAGGATAATTCTTCTGGTGGTCGTACGCTTGGGCGTCATCATTTATGCATCCTATTCCCTGGACATAATAGCGCCCCTGCCTAATGACGAAGCCCTTTTCACCGGGCTCAATCTTGAAACTAGTATCCGTCGCGCCTCCATGCGGTCCGATCACATCCGCAGTCAACGTGCGTATCGAATCCAAGAAAATAGCGTCTTGTTCATTCCAATCCGCATCAAGCTGAACACGCCCCTGCTGCATGAACACGCGCGAGAACTGTTTCTCTTTATCGAAGGTCAGTCGAGAGAAATCACCTTTCATACTCCACTCCTAACTGGCGACGATGATTCCAACTTCCATCCCCGCCGGTACATATTCGTTAAGGCGAGCATCGAGGTTCGTAAGGCGCTGAGGATGATACAGGTCGTGTAAGACGCCCATTTCACCTTCATCATCAGCGCCACGCACGATTTCTTGTGGGCAGAATGCTGAGAGTTGGCAGTACGCTGCATCGCCATATTGTCGGCTGTTGAAGGACGGTCG
The DNA here is from genome assembly GCA_029194665.1 of Nitrospira sp. Taxonomy (NCBI): domain Bacteria; kingdom Pseudomonadati; phylum Nitrospirota; class Nitrospiria; order Nitrospirales; family Nitrospiraceae; genus Nitrospira; species Nitrospira sp. The sequence continues at coordinate 244,006 of JARFXO010000006.1, forward strand.
GATATGGCTCCGCACTGCCTCGATTTCGTCGGGAGTAGGCCTTCGCTTCAGCTGTACTCCGAGTCGCCTTTCCACATCCTGCATCGCAAGATCCGGCTGGCACTGACGACGATTCGGTGTACGCGATTCCGGAGCCACATAACAAAACCGCATCTCCCCTCGTTGACGACGATCGACATGGACCAAACCGGTAAAGATCGTATTGACAGCGGAATCGATTGCATGCGCTTGCACCTGCCCCAATATTGTGCTGCGCTCGATGGATAGGACAGCATGGGCGACATCATGATTCGAGGCACCCACAGCTGTCGCTCCATCACTGCCGGAGTCGATGATGCTATTGATCACGCGAATTTGGAGCGGCTCCGTTCGTACCTCATTCTGCAATACGTGTAGCGGTCCAACGATAGAAGACTCAATCACAACCTTCCATCCGATGCGCGTCAGCTCTAAACTCGGTGATGCGTCTGCTCCCTTGCCAGACACAAGGGTGCAATGCCGGAGCAAAATCTCGGCTTGCGTGTTTTGTTCCTCAGGCGCCCCCTTCAGTACCAGGCTGCCGTCTATCAGAAGCCCATCGAGCAACAACCTGCTCCCAGAATGTACCGTGACATCAAACGTCCCATGGATGACGGGACGGACAGCATTCGCGGCGCGCAAATGCAGGATTTGGTTTGCTTTTAGGCTCAAGGAAACCCGCCCTTCGGGTATGTCAAACCATCCACTCCTAACAACCTCGATCACGGCGTGAGATGGCTGGTCTCTTCCCCATTGTTGGAACGCAGTAATCAAATCTTGTCCGCTGTCAACCTTGTAGAGAGTCGGGCTCGATTCTGTTGTCCCTGTCTTCCCCACCACTTGCAACATCGGGCGATCATATTCACCACCACCGATATCGGCGCTGAATCCATAATGATAGGAAACTCGCACCATTTTCGGAGGTTGGGCGAAGAAGAGCCGTCCGAGCTGAGGGTCCACTGCAACCCAAGATCGATTACCGTTGAACGAACAACTCCACCTACTCAGATCTGTGGGCACAATATCCTTCAAGTCGAGAGGTTCCTCGGCATCGTCGATCCAAATACAAAAACTCTTGCCTTCTCCGTAGTAGTCAGCCAACCGATCCCTGAGCGCACGCCGGCGAATCGGTACCGGCAGGTTTATTTCGTCCGTGATGTGGGTTGGCGCTGGCTCTTCCACAGGCAAGGTATACAAGGGAACATCATGACCAAACGCATCGAACCGATATTGTCCTTGTTCTAGGTTGTCAGCAGAGGCCTGTGTTGGCCCGACTGAATAGGCCTTCAACCGCCAGACAAAAACACCGACGTGAGTCGGATTGTACAGGCCTTGTGAGCGACGGGAACCAAGGCGACGGACATCGACCGTATGGGGCGTTTCATCGAACGGTGTGTTCAGCCGGTCAATGTCATCTCCGAGCCGGAGATCCACCAGGTAATTGTTGGGCATCACCTGGTGTTTCAGTCCATAGCTTCCGGCAACAAGTCGGTAGAACTCAACCGCCCGTGCCGCCCATCCTGCAATATCATTGGCGAGGGACTCCAACAGCGCGAGGGATCCTTTCCGGCGCCGATAGCGCAGCGTATTGGCAACTTCGCGTCGTGAGACGAACACCATGTCCTGCGTACTTTGACGCTCATAGTCGACAAAGCCGCGCTCTCGTACTTCTGGCGCGGGCCGATAACCCACTAAGTCGCTCAGATAGGGCACCGCCCAGTCATCACAGGTCTCGATGAACCAGTTCTCATACAGACGCTCAATGTCTTGCTCGACGATGGCGACCTGCTCAGCGATCACGCTCACCAGGGCTCTTAATGGCCCACCGGTTTCTTCGTCGCGCTGACGGTGCACGACCGGCAATAATGCATAGACCCGATCATCAGCCTCACTCATGTCAACCTCTCGTTCAGAACAATCGCATTCGGCACCGCGGAAGGGATATAGGCCAACTGTGCGGGACGAACTTTCCCATTCACGATCGCGGCGACATTCACAGGAATACGTGGTTGTGGATGGCCCTCCGTCGTCTTTGCTTCAATAATCTTTTTGGCCTCCCGATCGATCTCAGGAAAGGTCAATGGGCGCCGCAGTCTTCCTTCGCCTTGCATCTGGGAAACACTTTCAAATACATCGACATCGACGTACTGCACGCCGCGCACCTTCTGGATCGTCGTGATCACCTCGCTGAGAAATGCGTCTTGGCCCAAGGTGCGTTTCTCAAAACTGAACTGTGAGAGCAAGGTTGCACGGACATTCTGCTCAACGTCGCCCCATTGGTAGTCTGGGTGCACAACAATCTTGGCCGACAGGATGAGGACAAGCAACTCTCGCGACGAGACAGAAAACTGGTGATGGGGATCCCCGTACCGCCGCAACGCGTCGATCAGGTGTGTATAGAGATCGGAGTTTCCGTCAATCGGACCGTCATCGATTCCGGCAATCGTCAGATGAATGAATTGTTGCCGCCCATGACGCAACAACTCGACCAGTGCTGTGCCGATCCCGGCAAAGCTGCGGGCAAAATCTTCGTAGTCTTGGACCGATACCACACGATCAAACGCCATCACCCCTAGCGAGGCATTGTCCCGCATGAGATCGGCGCTCTTGCTGTCGGGTTCAGCTCCTCCGGACGCCCGCATGGGATTGTCCACTGCTTTCACGCCGAGCGGGCGTGTCATGAGAACTCGAACCCGTTCGGCTTCGACATTCCCGCCGCTGCCGATTCCCATCCGATACTCGGCTTTCACATTCTCTGTGCCGGTTGGGAGCCGCGCTCCATTCGTGCCGTCACCAAAGACAATGGTCGTCTTCTGTTCATCGTCTGTCTGCGCCACAAACGCGCGGTCACTGGGGCCGAGATCGGTCAAGCGCTCAGCTTCGTGCCAACGAACGTCATTCACATAGACTCTCAAGGAACTCGCACTGCCTGAGGGTGTGGAGGCTGCCGTATAGGTCAGGGGTTTCTGAGATAACGAGAAACGTTGCAGGGTTTTGCTGGCGTCGCCGCTCCCAAGCACTTCCTTGCGAGTCTCACCGTGAGTCGCGCGTACGACATTGCCGGAGATTTCGACCGTCTCCCGTTTGTAGCGGTATTGTAAATCGGTCGGGAGAACAAGGGTGGTATGAACGGGGTCACCCGGTACAGGCGCTAGACGTTTCTCCTTCCCCTCACTCTGCAGCAAGGTCGACCATCCATGCTGAACATCAGACAGCTGCACGAGCTCACTCCGCTTCACCCCTTGTATCTTGACCTCGCTCTGTAGTTTGTCCTTGAGTCCAATTTCATCCGGCGTTTGACTGGTATCTTCCTCCTGACCGGAAACGATCAGCCAGCGGCCGGGCTTCAGTTCAGCCACATAGCCATCGAGTTCAATCCGCTTACTATCTTCTCCCCCAATCGGAGCGACGTAGGGCTCGGCAGCCAGAGGGAGTTCCTCACTCTGCCCATAGATGACTGTTTCACGAAGAACCTCAAACCCATCTTCTTCTTGGAACCATGGATTGCCCCCAGTCGCAGAAGGCAACACCATCCGACTGCTTTTCCCAGTGATCCCATACGCAGCACGCGAAATCCCGGCATCGACAGTGTCGACGGGAGTGACCAGTACACGTTCCTGTGCGCTGTATTCGAGCATCACCCAACTCTTCGGCGCGATCTTGTCATAGCTCGCATCCAGATAAACTGCGTTTTTTGTCTTCTCCTCTCGTTCAATGTCCCATTCCTCGAAACACATCACATTTTTATTGTTCAACCCTTTTGCTTTCTTTGGCGCGTTATGACCAAAGAGCGACGCCTTCACTCGAAACGCATACACCGTCACCGGATTATTATCCTCGACGCTCATGGTCGGCAGGCGGTCGGACAATGCCGTGTCCTTTGGCCAAGGAATATTTGCCAGTACGTCATAGACAAGGTTGGAAGGTAGACGTTGTGCGTACTGTGTTTCTGGGGTCGGAATCTGAGAGGTTCCGTCCTCTTTCTCCCCTTCTGTTCCCCCACGGTCCTTCTTGATCGTCGCGTTGAGCGTCGAGACGACTTTCGCGAGCCGGTCATGCATCGCCCCCGCTCGGCTTCGTTTCAGGATGCCCTCAAGTGTCTCAATGTTCTTTGAGATTCGCGTTAAACGTTCCCCTGGAGACGCGTTCGCGACCGTCTCTTGTTTCACGATTTCGAGTATCTTTCGTATGGTCTTTTCAGCTTGGATTTCCTGTTTGCCTTTTTCAGGAGGGTTCGGGATGAGTGGATCAACCGCTTTTTCTATAGCCCTCAACTGTGAGATAGGCTGCAAAGTCACCATGGTTCGCTTATTGAGGATATCCGGCTCGTGAACCATGGAGATTCGTCGAAAGTATTGCTTGGCTGGATTGGGGAAGACGAACAACAAGAAATCGTTGGTTTTCAACCCGGTGGCGATGCCATCGAAATACAAACTCTCCAGTTTATTTTCTACATCTTCTGGAGTGATTCTTTGTGGGCGAGTCAGACGTGGCTTCAGGTTGTTCCAACTCGATCGTGCTTCGAGCTCGTCCGCGGTTTCAAACGTTTGCGGCAGCTCTCCAGGGCCTGGAATAGTTTGGACGCGCGCACCGAGAGGAATGGTGACGGAAGGCTCCTTCCCAGGCTGCGCGGTAAGATTTGTATCGAGCGTATACGCAAGATACACGCTCGCTGCCACACCGGGACGTGGCACGTACCCCACAAGTCGAGCCAACTCAACACGGGAACGATGTTCTTTCGCGGTTCGAAGATACCCTTCGTTGGCGATCCGCTCTTGATAGAACGTCAGCACATCAGCGACAGTGGCCCACGCGTCGAGGAGTGCAATGGCCGGATCGTCGTTGGTGTCTGAGGTCAGTCTGCCGAGCAGCGGGAACCCCCGACGAGAGAGCGCGGCTTTCATACTCGCAAGAAACGCCGAGTGCGTACCGACTCGATACCGCAGGCTGTTCAATCCCGACCGGTTGCTCACCGAGAGTGGGGTCAATGTCTCAGCAGGTTCCCAACAATCTTTGGGTTCTGTCATCGTCCACCTGTAATCGTCAATGCCAGTCTCCCCAGCTCCGGACGATTTGGATCATTGTCTAAACGAGCGACTTCGAAGGGACCAATCGGTAACACCCCGTCTTCGATCTCTCTGGCCGGCGGGTAAAACAAGCGGCACAGTCGGGTCACTTCGACGCTGAGGACACCGGGCACGGCCTGGGCCGTAGCCACGAGGCGGCTGAGATAGATACTGTCGCCGAACGTGAGAAGATCGGGATGAAAGAATCCTTTTGGTCCATCAGGACGTACCCCGGTTCCGAGCGCAGCACGGAGCTCTTGGAGCACGTGGTCCCGGAGTTGGTGCGCATGAATCGTCACGGTCAGCGCAATCTCCAACGGCACATAGTGGGCAGGCAGCACGACCACCTCATGACCGATGCGTCGATAAGCGTGCAGATCTCTGGCTAGTTCATCGCGTAGCCCATCCTCAAGCACAAAGCCGTGCAGCGGGTCGATAAACACGCGAACTTCATACCAACCATGCGCCGAGCGTAGTTCAGCCGCAGCGCGCTGCACCTTCGGGTTCCGTTTCGCCAGATGCACATAGTCTTCGGCAACCACGGCTCGCTCGATATGAGATCGAAGACTTGCCGGTGCCTTCAGTTTGGCCGTGGCAATCGGTTCAGGGTCGGAGCCTCCCTGTGCCGGAAGAGGATTTCGTACCCGGAGAACACTCGAGCCAGAAACAACGGTGGAACGATACACTAGATGAGAAATCGCTTCGGCGACAACATTCCCTTTCGCTCCATTTCCGACTCTATAGGTTGCCCTCAGGGCAACACTCGGTTGCACAGGCCGTCCAAGGTCGCCGTTACCGAACCGCAGATGGGCGATCTCTCGGTCATCGACCTCAACGACCACATGTCGATCCTCTCGCCGGCTGTTCAGCAAGTCGCGTCGTGGTCTCCACTCCTTCTCATCTTGATTCTTGCTTTCTTGTCCCTCCCCTTCCTGTTCTTTGCCTTCTTGTTCCTTCCCTTCGTGCTCCTCCCTGACCGTGAGGAACGGCAGCGCCTCACCTACATCTTGCCGTATCGCCTGCTGTGCGGAGCCATACAGGCGCGGATTGGTCGGCTTCAGCCACTCTTCGTATTGCTGCCCAAACATGGCTCCCACCTCTTGAGCATCACGATCGGTCAGACAGTATCCAGAATACGCACGTTCACGCAGGGTGGTGAGACGGCGTATTTTCTGCGCGAAGGGAGATCTCTGCGAGAACATCACACTGCGAGATACGAAGGGCATCAGTAGCCGGCCTTCGCGAAGCAGGAGTTTCTTCAACGCTTTGCTCAGGTGGGCTTCGGCCCCTTCGCCCTGCAGGATGTCAAAATGGGCAAGGACCTCTTCCCCAAAAACCATCTTCAGGGTTTCAAACTCATCGGACAACAGGCTCAACTCATGTCGTTCTTGAGCGTCCCGTTCTCGCTTCTGCACGGCACGCCAAATCTCCACGACTCGAAGCCTGAGATCGCGGATGATCTGATCAAGAACCAGAGCTTGTGCCTGGGCGATCATTCTTCTCTCGGGAAATGGAACACCCTGAGTGACAGGGCTCTGGGTAAGGGCGGGATGAAACGGCGCCGCTTGCACGACCCTGTCCGCCGGCTGTCCTTCCCCTTCACACTCCGTCGGTTCGTCCTGTGCCGAGACAATCCAAGACTCCTTCCCAGTGACCGTACGCCCATGGTCCACGAGTACGACATTGCCCCGCGCAACCGTCACGTCCTCAATCAATTTGCAGCCTGGTGCGTCGCCGATTGCTGAAATCACGAGGGGAAAGGGAAGGGCATCCTCACGAGCCCATTCAATATGGACCACCGGCTGAGCATGCAGCTCATCACAACCAGGCGTCACCTTCGTCAACCGAACTGCGTGTCGATGATTAGGATCCGCATCAGCCATGTGACCTGTCCGAGGGCTTTTCACTTCTTCAAAGATCAGTACATCGCCCGCACGCAGTTGCTCCAGTGCCAGTTTGCGAGCTTCGCCACAATAGCCATCGTAAAGAGTGGCCGACGTCGCCCCGACAGGCAACACACAGACCCGGTTACCCCACGTATAGAAGAGGATACAATTGTGCTCCTTACGCAGCGCTCGATTCTCAAGAATCTCAAACACCTCGTATTGGCTTGAGGGCACCTCTCCCATATCTCTTCCAGACATGACGAAGTCGCGGCTGGTCATGGTCTGATTCGTGTCTGAAACAAAATAGACATCTGTGGGCTCGAGCGTCATATCGCCGGCCGTTTCAATACAGACCCAGCTGCGGGCATTACATCCATCGTGCAGCGAATAATCGATCAGCCGCAGATGACGGCGCACGGAAATGCGTTGCCGGGCTGTATTGAGATAGGCTTCGGTCGCTACGGCATCTTGGTAGTAGCTCAGTTGGTCGCCGATATAGGCCAGCACCTCAACAAGGGTCAGTCCCAAGTCGGGAACATGCCGCTCTTGCCATGCCGGCGCAACGATCGCAAGACGATCGAGAATCAGTTGGCGAAAACTCGCGTAGTCCTTGGCGAGGTAGTTGATCTCCGGTTCATCACGAGAGACCGGGGCTGCTTGGCTGGAAGAATACACTGATCTGGTCGGCGCCGCTCCGTAAAATGTGAAGTCCACTTTGGCATATCGAGCATCAAATCCTTTCAGCGGTTCCGTCCCGGGTCGGTTATACTCATCTGCTTCAACGACATGCAGCGTGTACGTCGAGGAGTCTCCCCGCATATTGGAGAAAACCCGCAAGACATCATCGCGCTTTTGGTCTTGGGTACGGACAGGCTTAACGTCCGTGACGACAATATTCTTGATGCGCACTCCCCCATCAATACGAATATTGGAGGCGGATACGTCACCAGTCAGCTTTCCCAAGAGATAGACGTCGAGCACACGACCGTCGTTGCTCACCTCGACGTAATCCAGCCCATTGAGATCCGCCTGACGCACCTCTTCACGCCGGCGATCGTCATGACACATTACTCCGGAATCCACGAGCTACACCTTTCGTAAAAACTGAGTCGTGCGACGCTCATTCGTACGCCGCACCAGGTACTGAATAAGGATGGTAAGCCTGCCTTCGTCGTTGTTCATCACTTCCAGCCGTTCGACCGCAATGAGATCGCCGAGCCACCGTTGCAAGCCGGCCTGAACGGTAAATTGAAGGGCTGTGGCAAGTTCGGAACTGTTCGGCGTAAAGATCATCTGCAGCAGGCCACTGCCGAAATCCGGCCGATTCGCCCGCTCGCCGGGGTTGGTAAACAGGAACTCTTCGATCATGTCGCGGATATGATCCGCCTCGCCGGTCGTTGCCGTACGACCGACCCGGTCGAAATGAAAGGGATAGTCGATATTCATCAATTCCCCCTGACACGCATCTGCGTCATAACAATATTGACTCCGGTCCCATTCGGTGCGCAGATCGCCTGGCTATCTTGCAATAACACCGGAATCCCCCCTGCCTTGACGCGCAAGGCCGCCGTCATCCACTGGGCCGTGACGCAGGGCACCGGCGACCCGCTGACATTAAACGGGCATCCAACCACCGTATGAGGGGCGGACTGAGTGACCACCATCTGTCCACTAACCTTCACCCGAGGGTTGGGAGCCGTCGCTTGGGCTTGCCCCGCATGGAGACAGAGCACCGTGGCACCCAGATGCAGAAGATACCCTGGCATTACGTCACCTCCAAGGCCCCGCTGTTAACAGACACTTGTGGACCGGTGAGCTTGATACTGGCATTCTGACCGTTGGTGATTTCGATCCCCGTCACATTCATCACGATCTTCATGCCCGCAGTCGTCTCAATGGTGACGCCCCCCGCACCGGTTATGTCGTTCAGCGTCATCGTCGCGACATCGGTCTTGAGCACCTTCATCTCGGCCACCGCAGGCGAGGCCGGCAACTCCCCCTGCGCCCAGAAACAGCCGGTCCAGATGGGATAGTCCGGATCGCCATGCTCAAACTCGATCCAGACGGACGCATCAGTGGGCGGAATAAGGAACAAGCCCACGTTCTTCCCGGCATAGGGTAACGCAGGGAGGGCCCACCCGCTTTCCTGTTCACCGAACACATCCTGCACCTTCGCTCGAATCCGTCCCAGCATCAGAGGGTCGCGATTGTCGGACACCACGCCTCGAAACTTTCCGTAAAACGGCGCGCCCTGGCCGCTCATGGCACCACCACCGAGGTCAAGGCGCCGCGTCCTTCACGCCGAAGCGAAAAACTCTGCTTGTACTCTCCACGCTTGATACGATGCGTGACTTCCTGAACGTAATAGGTGCCGTCGTAACTTTGGCCCACGCCCCGTACTCCGACCAGTTGCCGCGAACGCAAGGCGCGGCCGTAACGCACCGCATCCACTTCCCCTGTCGCGGTTACCGCATCCGACGATTGACTCGCCGAGGACAGCCCTCGCAGCGCTGCCTGGACCGGATTGAGATTTGCGGTATTTCTAGGCAACGTCTTCCGCAACGAGCCGGCAGGTTGCCGGGCCAAGGGTGGATGCAAGCCGCTGGGCAGCGGAATCGCGATCGATCGCTTGGTGATCGGATCGAGAATGGTGACCTGTGGTTCAGCCGGTCCCAGCGCATCGAAGCTGAACGTCATCGGCTGATCCACGTTCGTATCCCCTCCCATATTCATGGTGAGCGCCGGTTGCGGCAACCCCAATCGATTGTCGACTCCCCAATAGGCGTGGTTCACTCCTGGAATAGGGGTCGGCTCGATGTAGAACACAAACCCGTTGCGGCGAGCGAGTTCCTGGATGAAATCAAGATCGCTCCCCTGCTGCGAGGGAATCCGATCGACCTGAATCGGCACATCGGTCGTCGTCGTAACCTGAGGCACCAACCCCAGCGTCGGATAGTCGGCGATCAGCTTGTTGACGATGACCCAATCGGCCTGGTTGGGAAAGGTTTCGCTCTTCTCCTCCAGACTGAGTTTCAGGCTGATATCCTTCCCGAACACAGTCAAGGCGGACTCCCCCGGCCTATTGCTGGGAGCTATCTGGTGATTGGTGATGATGCCGTCGATCAACACTTGAGGCAGCGTTCCGATAAAGACCTGAATAATGACTCGGCTCGGCGGATCGAGCAGCCCGGTGAGCAAGAGTCCATAATCCAGAAGTGAATCCTTACCCAGGCTGAACGTCAGCTTGAACCCGTCGAAATCTTGATCGCGATTCGTGACTTCCACATCAACGAGCGCATCCATGACCGGATAGGGCGCCGGGGCCGGCACCGTCGGGCCGATGAGCAATTGCAGACGGGCACCAAGGCTCGGCATGGCTAAATGGCTCCCCCTTGAGGAAACGTGATCTGCAACCGGCGACCGATCGTGCTGGTCAATTCCTCAGGGTGCATCGCATTGTTGGCATCGCACAGACGCCAGAATTGTTCGGGATCGCCAAGGTACCGCGCCGTGATATTGTCCAATCGTTCCCCTTGCGTGACGACATGTTCTGCTACGATCGGCCTATTCGGGCTGACAGCTGGCACAAAACGGCGCCGCAGATACGCAATCTCCTTCCCATCCGCCGGTTCGTACTTCGCGATCTCGATACCGTAATAGCGACTGGTCGGAGGAAACATCATGCACCTCACCCTAGCTTGATGGACGCCGTGAGATTCTGAGCACTGTTCGCCACATTGGTGGTCGCCATGACTTCCTTCGCAATCTGATGCGCCAGGAAGAGCGAGTACCCGGGGTTCGAGATCTTCAGATCCACGTAACTCAGCACGGTCAACGTCAAGTCGACCTTGGCCCGGATGGGGTTGAGTAAGGGATCATATGCCTCTTCCGTAATGCTGAAGCCGGTGACACGCACAGGCAGCACCCGCGTCGCCCCCCACACAAACAACGTCAACGGAGCTTCCGGCGGAATGATCTCGATGTTGCCGGCCTGGGCCAAGATTGAGTTGGAAATGACGGTGGCGCTCTTGGGGTACAGCAGCATCTCCAGCGCCGCGAGCGGGGGCGAGATCCCCGACACAAGCGCGATCGGGTTGGCCTGTTCAAGTTGGTCCGTCGCATCCACCTCGATATTCAGCGTAATCGTTTCCTTCGGCGGACCGGTCAGGCGAAACGCTTCCGCTCGATCGCTTGTCTCTCCGCCACCAGTTGATCGCGCTTCCAGCCGACGGGTCATCGTGTCCGGGTTGTATTGAAACACCACCACGCTGGCGAGCGGATTAACGGCATCGACGCCGACAATGGCGCCTTTCATCAAACGAGGGGATCCCGGGAAGCTGCTCATCTGTCCCTCATGTCAACGTCCGTTCACTCCCTGCTCCGATTCGGACTCCGCCATTCCCACCCAAGACCCGTGCTCCTGCACATCATGCATTCGTTTCGTAGGGGCCTGTCTGACATTGCCGTTCGTGGCGAGGCGAAGCAGGCGCTGGCAGCTGCAAGGCCGCAGGTTGCGAAAAACCGCAGGCGTATTCGCTGGAATACGTTGAGGATTGTTCGCTGCCGAGAACGAAGCAGATGCCGGTGCATCCTTCGCCGCAGTAGAAAGGCCACTGTCGGACAGGCTCCTAGCATTGACCAGCCTCACGGCCTCGGCTATGCTAGGCCCAGTCATTCGAGGAACTCGGTCATGCCCAAAGTACTGCACCCTCATATCACCAGCGATCCAGCCGTCTGCGGCGGGAGTCCGCGTATTGATGGGACGCGCATCACGGTCCGAACAGTGGTCGTGTATGTGTTGCACCATGGAATGAGTCCCGAAGAACTGTTGGTCTCCTACCCTCATCTCAATCTCGCCTCCATCTACGATGCCCTGTCGTACTACTACGATAATCGTGAAGAGATCGACCGAGAAATCACCGACAATGATGCGCTCGACCCGACGACCCACCCCATCCGCTAGTCATCTCGAATTTCATGACCACCCATGAGACTGTATCTCGACGAACACGTTCCCCCTGTGTTGTGCGCCCTACTCGCTGAACACGGCATCGATTGTCTCTCGACACAAGCTGCTGGAAATCTCGGCTTATCGGATGACGAGCAACTGGCCTTTGCCGGCCATGAACAACGAACCATTTTGACGTTCGATCGAAAAGACTTCCTCCAGCTTGCCGCCCTGTGGCAAGAAACCGGTCGCTCTCATGCGGGCATTCTCCTTTCCAGAGAGGTTCCCTTGCCGGAGCTCCTTCGCCGCCTTCGTCGGTTCTTCAGACGACACCACGAGACCGACCTTACGAACCAGATCTTGTGGCTTCCCACTTCCAGAGAACCGGATTTGCCTTAGAAGACTCTGACACAGTTCTGCTGTGAACATTCCACCCAGAGTCTGCACCGCTTGCTCACGATCCCCTGTCAATTCTGCCCCAGTCATATGCCCCTTCCGCCCCAATCGACCCGACCCGCAAGTCGTTTTGCCCCTGCCTGACACCGACTATTCCGAGACAGTCCCCTTCCGCGTCCATGGCATTCTTGGCCACGGGAAAGGAACCTGCCCCCATTTCCTCACTCTAGTGTTGTCCTCGTCACTTGGGCACCTTGCCGGTGTGGTTGAAGGTCTCGAACCACTGATACACGCTTGGGTGGTTGCGGTGCAGCCACTCCGGATCGGTTTGCGAGATCGCAAACGCCTCGGCGAAGAATTCGGTGCCGGGCTTGTCTTCGGCGTAGTGGGTGAACGGCCGGATGCCCGCGTCCTTGACGAACTTGTCGAATGCCCGCTTGGCGCCACTCCTCGGCTCCATGATGTGGCCGAACTCGTGGGTGAAGAGCATGGCCTGCGGCACGTTCACGCCCTCGGGGCCGCCGCGGAAGGCCGATGCGTTGTCGCCCATTCCGCTGTCATACATCACCACCGTCTTGTTGGACCCGTTCCAGAACGTCTCCCCGCCGTAAGGTCCGATCGTCCCGTCTGCCTTGCGCTGATTCGCCTTGCGTCCGAGGCGCACGTAGTGCAGCAGCTTCAGGATGGTCTCGGTCAAGGTCTGCAGTGACAGCTCCGCCAGCCGCAATTCGTGGGGCGTGAAATCCTTGTTGTCGGCATCGGGCGTCTGCTTGTCGTTGAGCTTGTGCACGTTTCTCAGGCGCGTCTGCGTCGCCGCGCCGTCGATGACGGTGACCTTGTAGTTGGCTTGGTACCACGCGGGCGTTCCAGCATCGCTGCTCATGGCCTGGTTGGCCGAGTCGCGCACATCCTCCACCGTCGCGCCGGTCGGCTTGACGCCCGGATAGCGCTTGCCCAGCCAGGTCTTGAGCTTGGCCGGCTCGGAGGCATTCGCCTCGTAGTCGCGCACACGCGCGATGTCCATGCGCGAGGGGTCCAGCTTCTCGCTCGAACCCTTCTCGCCGACGCGCTCCACATCGACCTCGTTGTCGGGGCGGAAGCGAAGCGTGTAGAACACGTGCCTTTTCTTGCCGGTGATCGGCACCACCGCGTCGACTTCGGCGTTGCGCGTCCCGATGACGGTGAAGTAGTTCGCGATGACGTACTTGACCGACACCACCTCGTCTGAGGATACGCCAGCTACGTTCACGTAGCCCAGCGTGTCGCCTTTCTTTGGGTCCGGCTGGGACTGCGCGTTCTCCAGCAGCAGATCGCCGTAGTCGCGGTTACGGTAGTCTTCCACCGGTGTCACCTCGGCAGGCCGGCTACCGGGACGTAATTCGATGTTCAGTTCTCTGAGCGCGCCGCTCTTTTCCTTCTTGCCGCTGACCAGGAACAGAGTTTCGGTGGGCGAACCCTTCCCATCCCTGGGAACCGACCGCGTCACCACCAGTTGCTCGAACGAGCCGCTTTGCTGCTTGATCCAGTAGGCAATCTGCCGTCGTTCATCGCGGTGGTTGGCGAAGTAGCGGTCCGCGCTCTCGGGGAACCCCACGTCGCTGTTGAAGCTGAGCTGCGGCGCGATGTAACCCTTGGGCGGTTCGGCTGCCGTGTCAGTCACGCGGCCGACGTGTTCGCGCTGGAAGTTGATGTCCAGCCGGGTCTTGCCACCGGCCGTCGCTGGCGCGCTGATCACAAACTCATAGAGCAGCGCGCTCTTGCGCTGCGCGTTCGGCGGGATGGTGACAAGCTTCGATGTCGGCGGTGTCGCCGGACCCTGCGGAAACGCTTGCCACAGCGCTGCGTAGACCGCGTCGCGCTCCTCGGCGCTGCTGGTGAATCGGGCGGGGGAGTTGCTCAATTCGAACGCCGTCCAAGTGCGTTGCTCCCAGTAGTTGAGGCCGACCAAAGTGTCCATGCCCGCCTGCGTCACCGTGAAGGTGTTGGTCTCGAGCTGCGCCGTCGGCTGCGGCGCCAGCAGGCGACCGATGTACTCCTGCACGCCAGGGTCGATCACGCGGGCCCGATAGGCGCGCAGCTCGCCACGTGTCATCGAGTGCACCCGCATACTGATTTCGGGGTCGGAAAGGTCGTCCACCGTGATCTGGCCGGTGTCGAAGCGATAGTTGGTCCGTGCGGGAAACAGCGGGCCCCGCTGGATGCCGATATTCGCGCCCGACTGCTGCACGACATGCGTCAACTCATGCGCGATTAACCGCCACCCCTCCCGCGTACCCGGCGCAAAACGTCCCGTACCGAGCACAATGTTGTGACCCACCGTATACGCATTGGCATGCACCTCCCGCGCCGATTGCTCGGCCGCATCGCCAGAATGTACGCGCACCTGCGAAAAGTCGTGGCCTAAGCGCTGCTCCATGTTCTGCTGTAACGCTGGCTCTAAAGGCCTGCCGGAACTCGTGAGGACACGGTCTACGCTGGGAGGCGTCGGATCGGCTTGACTATTCGCTTGACCCGTGTATCGTTGGATATGAGGCGGAATGGGTTTGACGGTGGATGGTGCTGGCCCCGCCATTACCTGCTCGGCAATCCGATCCGCTTCCTGTTCTAGCGGATCGTTGCTGGCCCCAATCGTAAGTTTCCGCTGGAGACCGCTCTTCTTCGCACAGTCCGCACACTGCCCTTCACCCATCGTGTGCGTCCCACAGGCACATTTGCGTTGAAGGATTCCTCTTGGCACAGGCGTGAAGGAGGGCGTTGGCGTGGTTTGCACCTGTGTTTGAAATTGCGTATTCATCAACTCAATCCTTCATTCGCAGCGTACACTCAGGGAGTTCGACTCTGCCCCTCATTCGTTTGGGGCCGCCCGCGTCGTTACCCGCAAAGGAAGTGACATGGCCATTCACGATGACCATAAGATTTCCGACCCCTTTGATTTCTCCTGAACTCTGACCTGTCTCCCTTTCCCGAGCGTTATGTTCTTTGAAGCGCAATATCGATCTCTCGACGAACGCTCTTCATCTCACTAGAAATAGACAATCGGATTCGCTCAAGTAACATACGCGCCTCTAATCCTTTTATTTCTCCTAGCGCGCAGGCCAATCGAATATGCTCGTCTTCTGTCAGTTCAGCACTATTTAAAAGAGTTCTAAGCCAGTAAATACCTTCTTGTCTTCGCAAGGCGCCAATAACTTCGATAAGTGTTGGCCGCGCCCGATCATTCACCAGCAGCGGCCCTACTCTTTCTAGAAAGCTAGAAGGGTCACGCTGCCCCAAAAGCGTCAGGACTTCTGAAATCTCTAATTCGAAATCGTCCCTAGTCGCTGGAAGGAGCTCTGCTACATCTGGAGGGTGCATGAGAACCTCCAAGAGCAATCCAGCGATGTCGCTGTCCGTCACAGCTAACCATTTATCCCTTCGCCTTATCCGTTCCTCAAGAGATTCGAGTGGCCCAAGCGGGCCTGAAAAACCTGCCAATTGCTTAATTACTTCACCTCTGGTCATTCTATTGCGACCCCTTCATCCTCCAGCACCAGTTCGTAAATCGTGCGAGTTATCTTAGATCCAACCCAGTATCCAATAGCGCCTGTGACAAGGGTTCCCACTCCATGAGCCGCCCATGCCCAAGGACCGGCAACATCGGCAGGAGCAAACCAAGCAGCAAAAGCGGTTCCGGCTGCGGTTGCACCGGCCCATCCACCAGCCGATTCAATTACTGCTCTAGTCTTATTTTTTGCGTGATAGATTTTATAAACATCTGCGGCTATAGCGACAACGATCATAACTCGACCACCATAATGGAACACACCACGAACGCGCCCTGCCCATTTCAATTTTTTGGCCATCGCTTCTGCCGCTTCAACAATGACAGGCTCAGCACTAACACCCTGCTTGCTCAGTGATTCCATCAACTTTGGAATGCCACCTTTAACCTGCACCTTAGCCGGATCAGCAACAACTCCAAACTTTCCGGGAGTTTTCGAGAACCTGCTCCCCTCCTTAAAGACAACTTCTCCCACCTTGCCGGTTGATGCCCGAACTCGCTCACCGACTCGATCCCACATTCTTGATTCAGCAAATCGCTTTTGAAACCTTGTGAGGCTTTTCATGAGGCGATTACTTAGCTTGGCAGTCTTATCCAATCCGAAGTTTTCACGAAATTTTGCCTCTGCCTCTGCCGCCGTCGACTTGCTTTCTTGTTCAAGAATCTCTGTTAACTCGTTTTCCCCAAATACAACAACATCTTTTGTTTTTAAGATTTCAACTTCTATGTTGATGTTCTTAGCTGGATCTATACCCACATAGGGTGAACCTTCAGTAACAACCCATGACGAACCACCTTTACCAAGCTCAGGTCGAAATGGGGGTTCCCCTTTCGAGACGTTGTCGAGAATCTTGAGTGCAACATCGGGAGTGACTTCTGTGTTTGCAGGAACACTTGGTTTAATGCCTCTGGGTACGGCAGTTCCAAATCCTTGCTCTTCACGCCGATCAATTTCATCTTCTATGGCATTGCGGCGTTCAGGATTACCACTTAATGCAAGTTGTACGGCATCCGGATATTCCTGTCCTAGTTCTTGATTTGACAATTCTCCAACAGGACGACGGGAGGTGTAGCGGAGGAAGTCGAACCGCCCTGTCTCCGTCCGACCGAACTCGATCTCGGATTTTCTGCCCGGTCCCATGAGGATCATCTCGAGGAGGGGTGTGAGGTGTTCCTTTGCAATCTCGCTCGCCGAAATGGGTACCGTTCCAGCCGGTCGGGTGTCAGCACGCTTTCTCTTCTGAAAACCCGGTATAAGCTCTTTGCCAGTATGCTCAATCGTGATCGTCATTGAGTCATAACCCTGACGATCCGCGGCAGCAATCTCTTCGCTCATGGATCGTACGATGGTTCGCGCCTGTCGTCGCAGTCTGGCTTCTACCGTCTCGCCAGGCGTCGGTTGCTCAGCAACATCCGGGGAGGCGTGTTCCTGGTCCTGGAGTCGATCGCCAGGTTCGTCCTGCACCAAAGGCCGGGCGGGTTCTATCAGCTCAATCGCAGCTACCACCGAACTCTCGGGATAGTAAGACACTTTAACAGCAACCTTGACCCTGCCTCCCACTTTGACCGCGTGGTCTCGGGCAAGCATAAAGTGGATTCTTTCGGCAACACCGCTGAACATTGACTGGAACAGCGCAGATTCAGGAATACCCGTCTCTTTGCTGATTCGGGCAACGAGCCGATGGCCAAGCTCCGTCGAATCATCGACGTAGCGGACTGTCACCGTCACCTCATGCGTGCCAACCACCGCCCTCCTTCCCTTGCGCTGCACAGCCAGCGTATTGCCTGGGGTATAGGACTGCTGCGCCACGTGTGCCAGCTCATGGGCGATTAACCGATCACCGTCATAGGTGTTTGGCGCGAACCGACCCGCACCAAACACAATGTTGTGGCCTACCGTATAGGCATGCGCATTGACGTCTCGTGCCGATTGCTCGTCATTCGTATCGGCATGCACCCGCACCTGCGAAAAGTCGTGGCCAAAGCGCAGTTCGAAAAAAGCACGAGTGGCCACATCGAGCGGGAAACCTGGTGAATTCAGCACGTCGTGGACGATCGGTGGAACCTCAGCTAACCCTGTTGTACCGATGGAGGCTTGTCGCTGCACCAGGGGTTGCGTCATTCCATTCTTTTGCCTCTTGCTCACGTCCGCTGGCGACATTCGCATTACCTGCTCCGCCACGCGATCAGCTTCTTGTTCATAGACATCGCCCGGTTCGCTGATCGCCAACTTGGTTTGCAGCGGCCTACCACCGACACCAATTTTCTTATTCTGACACTCCGCGCACTGCCCTCCACCCATCGTGTGCGTACCGCAGGCACACTGGCGTTGGAGAAGGCCACCTGAACTCGACCGAGCTCCCTGACTTCTCCCCGTTTCGACCTGTACACCAGTCCGTTCCATTCCCGCTCTTCCCTTGGCCTCGTAGCCCCTCTCGCTCAACTTATCTACAACTCTCGCCTACGACCTCTTCGCCGATGGACTCTTCCCAATCCCCTGATACACCGCTTGGGCAATCTGCTGTCCGAGTTGGACGGGGCTTGCACCTTCCGCCATGTGCATCACCGTGTGTGGCACAGAGGCACGGTTACCTCCAGCCATGGTATCCGGTCCAACACCATTCATCTCGATCAATCGTGCCAATTCCTGCTCGACAGCTCCCTGTACGAGTGCCCGCTGGCTCCCTCGGAGAGGCAGGTCGTCCAGAATCAATCGCTCAATGTGCAGTCGGACGTTCATGCCACCACTTCCGTTTCGTCATCCCATTGAAAATCGGCTTCGTAAATGGGCCGTTCCAGTTTGCGAAACTCTGCCCGGGCTGCGTCAAAGATCAGCGGCATGGTCACCAGCGATCCAGCCTGAGCCGCGAGGAACGCGGCATTCATGGCGACATTGTTGATGTTGCCGCCGTTCAGGTTGAGTTGTGCCAAGCGATCGAAATCTAACTCTGCCGTTTCTGTTTCACGTGGGAACACTCGTTCCCAGATGGCCTTCCGCTCTGGAATGCCGTGGGCACGAAACTCTACGACGAACCTGATGCGGCGCATGAAGGCCGAGTCCAACGCACTCTTCCGATTTGTCGCCAGAATGGCTAACCCCCGATAGGCCTCGATACGCTGTAAGAGATAGTTGATCTCGATATTGGCATAGCGGTCGTGGCTGTCTTTCACTTCGCTGCGTTTGCCGAACAGGGCATCCGCCTCATCGAAAAAGAGGATCGCACCGCCGTCCTCCGCTGCATCGAACAGCCTCCGCAGATTTTTCTCCGTTTCACCGATGTACTTACTGACCACCGCCGACAGGTCGATCCGAAAGAGACTCAGCCGCAAGTCGTTCGCCAGCACCTCCGCCGCCATTGTCTTCCCGGTGCCACTTTCGCCCGCAAACAGGGCGTTGATGCTCAAGCCCCGCGCTCGCCTGGCCGCAAACCCCCAGTCGCCATACACACGGGTGCGATTCGCCACCTGAGCGGCGATTTGATGCAGAAGATTGAGCTCCGGCTCGGGAAGGACGATGTCCTCCCATGAGGCTTTGGGTTGGATCCGCTGCGCCAGCATTTCCAGGTGTGGGCGGGTGTCCACGACACAAGCCTCCCAGAGCTGTTGCGGGATCGCCTGTTGTCCGGCGGCAGGAGATGACAGCGTCGTGCGGGCGATCTGATGAATCGTCGAGAGGTTCAGGTTGAACTGGCCGGCGAGTCGCGCCGCCGCGCCGTTCATCTGCGCCCCCAAGAGAGTATCCCACGCGACATGTTGTTCAATTTTCGTTGGCTTCCCAATATCGAACGAGACAGAGGCACGGCCCGCTTCCATCCGACGATCCTGTGTGTCGAGGAAAAAGATGCCGCTGCTTCGGGATAGGAAACGATGTAGGGCGGATGCATGGGTCTCGTTCGCGGTGGCTTTCTCCATCTCATGGGCGTCTAGGTATAAAGCAAAGGGCCAGAGGACTGCTTCGCGCATGAGCAGTCGGGTCAGCTGTTCCAGTTCGGCCGGTGGCGACGGGAGTAACTCGACTGGAAGCCGATAGAGGGGCAAGCGCAATGCCGCTGCGGCATGACTGGCGACCAGTTGCTTGCTTGGCGAATCAGCACCCAACAGTTGCATAACCGGAACTGCGTGCAGCGACCCTGCCTCTCCGACCTGGCGAACCATAGCGTCCACCGTTGACCGTTGGGACGGTGGCAGTTCCACACTTCGATCGTCATACCGTACCGGCAACAGGAGCGGCACCAGGCGATCGTCCAGATAGTTGAGGCCTTTTATATAATTGACAATGCGCTCGTCGGCTCGGAGCGCACTGGTCGTGAGCGGCTGTGCGCCTGGCTGGTTGATTTCTAGCAGCCGCCAGTACCGCAAGGGCCGTTCTGGAGACAAGACATCCCAGGCCGGCTCAGCAAACAAAGCCATCGCGAGCGCAAAGGTCGGATATCGGCGGGTCACATCATCCTGGGCCTGCGCGCAGAGCGACGCCATTCTCGTATCAAACTCCATCGCGGCGCAGAGAAGGAGCACTTCCCTCTCAAACTGCGATAGGCCGAGATTGCGGCGCAAGGTCACCAATGCCGGTGGCTGCTTCGCTGTGTCGAATGTCGCCAGCTCTTCTACAGCTTTGGCTAATTGCTTCTCACTGACACTGGTGCTTCCAGCGGCAGGTTGAGCCTGCGTGCCGTCACGCCCGGATGAACGTCGAGCACCCTGTTGCTGCGCCGAGCGAGGCTCGGACGACGCCGATGACGTCGAACTCGCCGACTGATCGATGAACCAGGCCAGGCGGAACCGCAACCACGCCAGTGCTTTCCTGAGGTACTCATCGTTCTGCTGTTGCCACGAGCTTGCTTTAGAGACCGTCATTGAACCGTGACCTTTTTCGTTGCGTCGAATTCCGGCGGCGTCTTACTCCAATCGACCAGTAGACTATCCACTCCATCCACCCGTAGCCTGGCGAAATAGGTGCCAGACGAGATGTTTTTCAGACGAAACTTCAAGGTATCCGTTTGTGCCGATCGTGCTTCCGGAAGAAGTTCTTGATCGCCCAGCAGTAACGCCACACGCTGGGTACCCCTTACTTCAGGACGACATTGAATGGTCAACACCGCATCGCGTCTAGGTTTTTCAGGTTTAATACCCTTGATTGTCGGTGCAATAGACAGGCTGAGAGCATTGCTGAAACGCCTCTCCTCTCCAGTCTGACCGGTGCTCGAAACAATGGCGGATAGCGTATACCATCCTGCCGGCAGGCCAGCAGGATCATTAGGGACGATCGTCCTTAATTCATTCGCCGTCGGTCCTTGGACCTGAATTTCAATAGGATTCTTGAGTTGTTGATTCATCAGATGCACAACCACCGAACTTCCGTCCAAATGATGTCCCTTGATCAGCAGCTCATCTCCCAACAACGCGGTGGGCTGCTGTTTCGGAAGGCCTGTCATGGCGACTAGCTTCTGACTCGGCTCCCGTGTCGGGACCGTGACTTCCGTCAGCGTCGGGAACGGCGGGGTCATATCCGGTTGGACCATGACTCCACGATCATCTTTTCCTCGCATCAACACTGGAAGCGGCGTTCTGGTTGAGCGTGTGCTCTCGATCAACGCAACGGAGACTTGGTAAGCCGTCGACAAGCGGTAGTGAATCTGAAAGGTCGTCCAGAGTTTCGACATCTCTTCAAACAGCAGCGGCTGAAGCGTAATGCGAATACGCTCGACCTGGTCCGCCAGATCGCTAGCGGCCAAATCGCGGTCTGCCCCCACGGCATCTCTGATCTCGTCCGTCCCTAAGAGGGGATGGTCGTGCAAAATGCTCATCGCCTTGCCCAGGAGAGCATGACTACTGGTCTCATCCCGTTCATCGCCACTGTAGGCCGTCAGCAAATAGTACAGCGTGAGCGGCAATGGGGGGTGACCCGTTTCTCCGGATTTCACCCGTCCCGGCATCTCCATATTGCGAAAGGCCGCATCCGGTAACGCCTGATAGAGAAAGAGATTGATCCGTTGCTTGTCGGCATTGATCCCTTCAGGTGCCTTGTCCAGTGTCCTGACCGTCACGTGTTCAACTCCACCTTTTTCCAGCAGCCGACGTAACGTCGCTGTCACCGAGGCGATCGCCAGTGAATTGCTCATCCTCCACTCCGACCACCACGTCGTTTGAGATAGTCGTCGAGGCTCATGGCCGATTGTGACTTGCGCCCCTTCTCTTGGCGCACCGGAGGAGCAACCGCACGCACCTCCACCCGACCAATGGTCACCTGCACAACCGGTTCTACCGGCTTTCCGCTGTCCGTCGCCGATGCATGGTTGACGATGGTTGCCGTCATTGGTGAAGCAATGCGTCGTTCTGCAATAAATTTCTTCGAGCCCAATGGCACGGCGAGAGAGTGAGCCAATAGTTGCTGCTGATCGGCCGGTGGGGAAGGTATCCCCGGAGTATCTCCTAGCTTGCCCGACATGACTTGTTGCGTTTCCCTTCCGATCTTTGTTGCTGGCGCTGAAGAGACAAGGGAAGGATCAAGCGAGAATTCACTGATATTGGGCGGCTCACCAGAAACTGCCTTGCGAAGGGCCGGGATAGTCCCTTCCGACTCAGGCACCGTTGCCGACAGTCGAGCCTGGGATTGACCATCGCTTTGTCCTGTCGGTGCTCCAACAAACGGAGCCACAGGCGATGAAACGCTCCCGTATGGACCTCGTCCAACTTCATAGCTCTTTGACGCAGGACCATGTGTCCCTGTTGTTGTGACTGTTTGAGGAATCGGCCTCTTTTCATCGGAGAGATCGTCAATCGGCGGAGGAGCTGGTCCTCTGCCCCATTCATTCGCCTGATCACTCGGTGACCGTCGCGCAGGACTCGCGGACTGGCCTGCGGCCCTGTGACGTACGACTGTTTCCTCCTGATCAGGTCCGATAGAAGCGACAGGGGAGGAACCAGCCGCCACGCTGCTGCCTATCGGTGAGAAGCTGACCGGTTTGTCCTCAGCTGAAGGTCTTGATGTGGCCCACCGCTGCTCATCATCCAAGCGGGACAACGCTGTCGGAGCCGTTACGCTGTCCGCATCTCGTTCGATCGCCCTTGGCTCAAGAGTAGACGCAGTTTCCGAAGAAAAGTTCAGTGGCTCATCGCCGTCGGTAGAGACGGATGCCTGTTCCCACGACTGCGTTGCTGATTCCAGAGGGGTTTCACCGTCCGTTCGGTCCTGCTCTCTCGTCCCAAAAGATCGGCTCGCCAACAGGTCATGTCTTGGCAACCACTCGTTCACCTCACCCGGCGGATGCAATGATTCCTCAGGGCCCCAGCCTCCGACCTCGCCACCCACGGAACCAGGCGATACAGGGTCATACATCGACGACAACCGAGGCTGAATCGTGCGTTCGGGGCTCCGCGCACGGAGGAGGAGGTTCGTAAGATAATCACTCATCCTTGCACCATGTTCAAATAGCTCTGACGCCGCCAGGCACTCATCCTCAGAATGTCATCTTCAGCCCATCCATATGCAGAAGCCAGGATGTGGATCTCGCGCAGGAGCCGCTTCGCCCAGGAATCAATCTCACACCACAAGAAGGACACGATGTCGAAGGTGGCTTCCCACTGATGTCCACACACCTCACAGGTCACCGCTAGCTGCACATCTCCCTGAGGGTCTACCTGAGCCATCTGCTCGATGACCCTCTCGGAAACGGATGTCGGCACCTCCGTCGCAGCCTCTTCATGATGCAAAACACGCAACAGACAGCGTTTCAGCAGTAGTTCCTTGGCCGCAGCCGGCTCCCTCTCGTTCATGACCGCCAGCAAATCCTCACTCGTCGGCAGCCGGAACGTCACCTGATAGTCGTCGAGATCACAGACAAACTCTCCTCGTGAGTGGGTCCCCACGGGCGCTCGAATCTGATCGACATCAAAGACAAGATCGAGCTGATCCCGGCATTTTGGACACATGATCGACGTCTCCACGCTCGGACCAAACAGCTGCTCACGCAACGTGAGCAAGAGTGCGTCACGATGGCCTATCGGCAGATGCTCAAGATCACCAAGCTCCGCCTTAGGAACGGCGGCGGCCAGCAAGCTCAGTGCTTGCACAACCGAGGACTCGCTCGCCCCACGCTCCCAGACCGCTAAGAGACTCCTGGCAGATAGCGAAGACATAGATGCTTACGCAGCAGGCTCGGTAAAACTCGGTTCAGTTGGTTCGGTCACTTCGTAGTCCCGCTCCCACCCTTCGTTCTCCAGCTTGATGGTCTGGATCGCCACGGCGTTAGCATTGGCATCCAAGTCCGGCTGAGCCTGGAATTCGGAGGCCCAGCAGCGATAGACCTTGTACGAAATCGCAAGTTGCCCTGCCTCGTTGTACATCTCAATAATGATGTCCTTACGAAAATCCTTGAGCGAGACCTCCATGCCCAACCCTGAGCCATAGTTCCACACCTTGTTGGCCCATTTTTCGAACTCGGTATCGTGGGTCACGCCGCGCTCCAGGGTAATCGCCTCGTATTTCGTGCGGCCCGGTGACTTTCTGCTGCTCGAGGGATCGCCGCCTTCCCGGTGCTCGACGACTTCGGTCGTCCGTTTTAATGAACTCACCTTGCTCACCCCGGCAACGTACTTGCCGTCCCATTTGACTCGAAACTTGAAGTTCTTATAGGGATCGAATCGTTGTGCGTTCACGCTAAACTGAGCCATGCTTGTGCCTCCTCACATCAGTCCCTAGACTTCGATTTGTCCGGCCATTTGCTGCAATTTGATGATGACGAACTCAGCGGGCTTGAGCGGCGCAAAGCCGACCACGATATTCACGATGCCAAGATTGATATCGTTCTGCGTGGTGGTCTCCTTGTCGCACTTCACGAAGTAGGCATCGCGCGGCGTGCTGCCCTGAAAGGCCCCCTGCCGAAACAGATTGTGCATGAAGGCCCCGATGTTCAGCCGGATCTGAGCCCACAACGGTTCATCGTTCGGCTCAAAGACGACCCATTTTGTGCCACGGTAGAGACTTTCTTCGATGAACAAGGCCGTGCGACGGACAGGGATGTACTTCCATTCCGAGCCGATTTCGTCGTTACCTTGCAGGGTGCGCGCACCCCACACGATTGTGCCGTAGACGGGGAAGTTGCGGATGCAATTGATTGCTTTCGGATTAAGTACGCCGTTTTCGTCATTTGTCAGAGGGACTTTCACTCCGACCACGCCCGTCAGGCTGGCCTCAGTTCCAGCAGGCGCTTTCCACACCCCGCGATTGGCATCTGTACGGGCATAGAGCCCTGCGACGAAACCGCACGGCGGGAAGTCTCTTGACCGGTTCTCCTGTAGTGCGTCCGGTGCAAGTATCCATGGAAAATAGAATGCCGCGTTGATGGCATTGCTGCCGGTCAGGGCAGAGTTGAGCCCATCGTCGAGATCGCCGAAGTCGTCGTCCTGATTGCAATCTGCGATCAGGAATGCGCGTCGTTTACGGCAAAATTCCTGCAAATTCTGAATCTGTGAGCCTGTGGTTTCACCGGGCACGCACAGTAAATTGAAGAGATCGATGCGATCGAGATGGTACACACCTCCTGTTCCGCCGACCGGGAGCATCGCGGTCTCAAAATCTCCTTCATCGGGCTTGAGGACTTTGCCGTTGGCACCCTTTGCCAGCTTCGCGTTGTCGGGAACTACACCTGCATTGGGGTCGGGAGGCTGCGGGATCGGGGTATCTGCGGGTGGAGATGAAGCATTCCCTTCTAAGGCAACCGTGACTAGCGCGGATTCATCCTTCAGCACGTTGACGACATAGCGTGCATCTTGTGGGTTCATCGAGAGATTTTCAAAAACCTCCACCGGAATGCCCTTCTTGTCCGCTTTGATGTTCGTGACGACCAGTCTGAAACGGGTGTTATCATCGGAGCGCTGTTTCGTGACGATCGCATAGTCGTTCGCCCAGTCACCGGGATTGCTCGCGGTCACTTTCAACTTGGTATCCAGTATCACTTCCGCAGTGGCGGCGTTGTCAGTACTGGTCTGTGAACCTGCCGTTACCAAGCGGACGATGTAGGCGCGCTGACCACCATTGGAAAAGAAGTGATAGACGGCGTAGCTCATCAGGCTGTTCTGGTTCAACCCACCGAACTTGCGATCGAAATCAGGCCAGCTGAGGACGAGCTCAGCGTGGTCGGTTGGGCCTTTCGGTGCCCATCCGACAAACGCAGCAATCGATGTGGCAACGCCCGTTATCGTGCGTACGCCACTTGGAATCTCCTCGATGTACACACCTGGATAGGTCGGTGATGTCGGCATTGGTTTCCTCCGCTAGACTGTTAGTTCGTGTTAAACCAGCTGTTGCGTCCCTATGATCAGGTCTGAATACTCACCAAATAGTTGGCCGCAGTACTCGGCTCGTCCACAAGGGTTCTTCACATTGCTCTGATATGGCACAGTAAAGAAGAGATTGTGGCGGGCCAATAGATCGTCGGATCTATTTGGATCTAGAGACAGGACCAAAATGGATCTATGTGCATCTAGATCTCTTCTGACCTAGGCGGCTCGACCTGATACACAAGACCTCGCGCAGCCGCGCGACTGAAGCGATGGTCAGCAGGTATTCAGTTTGGATATAGACCGACTGTGCAATCTGTCGCCCGAGCCCTGTTGCTTACTTTTCGACGAACACCAGATCCTCAGGGTTCACCGTGAGTCTGACCTCCTCGCCTGTCACTTCGATGAAGGTGTCAAGATTGGTGAAATGGCCATTCTTCAATTCCATGACCGGGTCCGGATTGGCGACAAGGAAGTCCTTGAAGCCATCGATGTTCCCGCCGTTTCCGATGAAGCTCACGATGCGGCGGAAGAGTTTGGGCAGGATGACGTGTTTCTCAGTGACAGACGAGAGACTTGAGACCGTAAACCCTTTCGTCGTCTTATCCTTTGACCAGATTCCTTTTCCACCGCCCCTCCGAGCCTGCGCCACGGCCGACGTGACTTTTCCCCTTAGATCGGAAAAGAGTCCTGTGTAATAAGTCGGATAGGCCAGCCCTTCCAGCGCCGACTTATAGTTCACGCTTTTTTCAAGACGGTCCGGCCGAAGAAACACCTCCGTTCCATCCTCCTCTTCGGCGTCCCCCGCAAACACGAAGGAGACCGGCCGGCGGTATCTTTCAATCGCGCGCGACAGGATATACCCGCGCGTGCCGTCCTGCGCGGAGACGACCTTGCCTCCCTTGTCGAACTTGACCTTCTTGATCTGAAGTTCATCGAGTAGAAACCGCAAGGCCTTGTGGGCCAATTTCAATGGTTGGTGATGCCCTTGATAGTGCGTCTCCAGGGTATCGATCGCTTCCATCCGAAGTTGGGCATGTTCCCTGGCATTCAGCCCGACCGGGGGGCCGTTGAGCAAATTCCAATTATTGCGATCGTCGGCTTGGAAGCGGATCGAGTCTCCATCCGGCGAGTAGCCGACGACGTGGAAGGTTCCTTTGATGAGATGAAATGGCATGGGTCCCTTTCCTTTCTGGCTCTGAACTTGGTATCTGCGTCTTCATACGGAGCTACCCGTCATTCAGATAGAAGTCGAGAACGGCGAGACCACGCGAGCTTCGGAACGGGCCCATGGCTTTGGGGAGAGACATCGGTACAGCTCCATCATATCTACCTCTCTCCGCACGGCTGTCTCACCGCCATTCTCATTGTCTGTATAATATCCAGCTGATCGTCATTGATCACCCTCCTCCGGCACGAACAGAGCTGCTGGGTAAAGGCTATGTCTAGGTCAGGGGCTACGCTGACAATGGTGAGGTCCGGATAGATCGCCAGGAGTTGGCTACAAAGACCCAGCTCTTCTTGACCTTCTTGAGCCAAGATGACGACATCGGCCTTGACCTTGCCTGTTTCTTGAAGAATGTTCATCGGACCGCGGCAATCCCCCACCAGTTCCATATCGTCTTGATCCGCGATCATCTGGCGGACGGCGTCGGGCATCATCATGGGATGATTCCCGATCAGCACCCGGATTCTATCCACAAGAGTTCCCCCCAATGGTGTGACATGACCGATGGTAGAGAAGAGATTGTGCGGAGCCAATAGATCGGCGGATCTACTTGGATCTAGAGACAACAACAAAACAGATCTATACGAATCTAGATCTCTTCCCGCCTAAGCAAGATTTTGCGGCATGATATGAAACGTAAAACCTCGTGCAGACGCGCAACAGTGGAGAGGCTCAAAACCGAGGTACAGTGGCACCTTGTTCTTTGATATAGCTCACCGCGGAATGTCGATTGTGCAACTGCAGCTTATCGAGGATGTTATGGACATGGTTCTTAACTGTCGAGACTTCGATATGGAGTCGCACAGCAATTTCCTTGTTGCTCAAACCATCTTCTATCAACCGTACAATCTCCCCTTCACGTCGTGTGAGGCCCATTCCAACCTGAGTCGAAGTCTGAGCCGCATCCACTTGGCGGGCCAAGACTGAAACACGTTCGAACGTCAGACTTGCAACCCGTGGAGAGCACAGCGTTTCCCCCTTCACGACGGCTCGGATGTTCTGGATCAGATCTTCAAGAGTGGCATCCAGCGATAAATACCCAGCTGCCCCCACTCCTTCGATGCAGGCAAGAATATCTTCCTCCTTGTCTGGTACTCCTATCACGATCGTCCTAACCCCCAGTAAAGATGCACACATCCCTTTTCCTGACTGAACCGGCCCATGACATCGACATAAGCCGAATTCGAGGATGAGAAGATCTGGTCTGCGAGCGACAACCGTATCCCAGGTTCTTTGATCGAGCACAGCTGCACTATGCACGATCGAAATGGGTTCGGCATGCGCTAGACAATGTTGCAAACTGTCTCGATACAAGCCATCCCGATGGACAA
This sequence comes from Nitrospira sp., assembly GCA_029194665.1. NCBI lineage: Bacteria > Pseudomonadati > Nitrospirota > Nitrospiria > Nitrospirales > Nitrospiraceae > Nitrospira > Nitrospira sp. The sequence continues at coordinate 272,698 of JARFXO010000006.1, forward strand.
TGGCAATGTTGATACGTTGGCAGTGGATCGTCACCGATCACCTCACAATAGCCTATGGATGACGGCATCCCCTCGAGAGCAGAAATCGACTCGAGCCCTAACTTGGAAGCATTTGTGCTGCCGGCAAATCCTTGTAGACAAATAAAGTCGAAAAGTAAACCTAATAGATTGCTCACAAAAAGTGTGACCATTCACACACAGTCAGCAAATTTGATGCTAAGCCATCGGCATCCGCTCCGTGAGAACATTTCAACCTGAATTCAATATGATAGATGGGGAGAACACTTAGCAGTAGTTTCAGCTGTATCCAATCCGATTCATTCCGGATGAATCGGATTAGATACAACCTTATGAAGTTGTATCACTTTGCAACACCCGTGGGTTTGGTCGTCTTAGTGAGACAGATTGTCACACGGTTACGCGCCCTTAAACTTGGTGAGTTTCGCGAACAGGATGGCGGAGAAGGGAAGGGCCAGTCCGATTACCAATTGTGTGATCAAGAGATCGCCAAGCTGGCTGTAATCGGCTGGAGTTTGGAGAGCATTGGTCGCTTGATCACGTACCTCCCTGGTGACGACGAAGATCTCATTCAGATACTTGGTGCCGAGTTGACTGAAAGAAAGCGCAAGATTGGTGAAGGAGGCCATCACGGCAAAGAAGGTGGCTTTCAGATTGGCCGGAGCGGAGTTCGCGATCCAGGCCAACATCGGAATCATGGAGATCTGCACGAGCGGCGATTCCAGTGCCGTGTCGACCAACGCGATAAACCTGGCATCGACGATTCCACCCGTCACCTTCGACGTCCATTCGTGTAACCCGTAGTACATACTCACGATCGGTAAAGAGAGGATAGTCCCGACGACAGTTAAAAATCCGACCACATACATGATCGAACGTTCGGCCATGAAGCGCCGAAAGGCGAACATGCCTACCAATGCCAAAATACCTCCGATCAAGGAGAGGACGGACAGGAATTGTTGATCGAACTTCAGGTCATCGATCATCCACCAAGTCGATCCTGGGCCAGGTCCTGGAATCGCGCGCAAGGCGAAGATCACCGCGGCAGTGCCGACCAGGGTGTGCCGCTTATCCGGTTCTAGTTCCCGAACGAGTTTCGACATTAGGAACAGCACGATGCTCATCGACCCGACGAACACGATCTCCTCTCGATATGGCAATCCGCTCAATCCGACCGTCAACGTGAAAAGGACAAAGGCCAAGCTTCCACCGAGGATCCACCAGTTCGGTTTCGTCGGTTCGTTCTCCGCATCACGGACATTCACCATCTGACGGGCCTGCTCACGTGAGAATCCTTCCTGAACAAATCGCTGCATCTGCCGCCGCTTGAGCCACCAGGCTAATCCGACCCCCACCACAGAGACGACCGGGATCACCATGGCCATCAGGTAGATGTTCTTGTATACTCGAATGAGTTCGGCTTGAGACAGCCCCTCCGTCCCGCTGAAGACATACACATTCACGAGCGCCACGAGGATCCCGCCGCCGACAATCGCAACGCGCCCGAGCGTCTGCATTGTAGTGTGCATCAGCTTGCATGTTTGATCGTCGAACGGGTGCCCCTGATCGTCGACACGGGGAACCGCCTCGACGGTCATGGCGTCTGCAACGACGTCTTGAATGACGTACCCGATGGGAGCCAGCAACACACTCAGGACATACCAAATTTCCGCCGACAATATCGTCGTCATCGCTTCGCGGTTACCGATCAACAGGGCCATGATACCAAGGCTGATCGTCAACAGCCCCGCACCCAGCCCAACGAGCCAGCTCTTCCACCGCCACACAAGATCGACCGTGTGGCCGATCGGCATCTTGAGGGCCCAGGGAATCCCGGCCCAAAAACCCAGCGCGGCGAGAAATGCAGCGGAGAGTCCGAGGTAGTCCTTGACGAAGAACGTCCCAACGATACCGGTGAGACCAGAAATACCGTAGGCCACATAGACCATGAGCGGCGGGAGATAGGACAACCGCATCTCGCGGCCGAGAGAGAGAATGTTGCGATCGATCCACTGGGCGACGGATGTGAGCATCTCTAGCGCAAGACACGGCCCTTTTCGCGCCGATCGACCAATGCCTGCAGCTGTGCTCGTATGTCGATCGACGCGAGATGCACTCGATCGCCGTGTCCGGCCAATATCCATTCAAACTGGTAGTCGAGAAGTTTCCGGATGGACTCAATCAAGGTCCATCTTCTCCAAATGAGACGGGTAGGAGCTTCCAACGATTTGCTGTGTGGATTCCACCACAGATGATCGCCGGTGAAGAGAAAGCGCTCCCGATACAGCAGCGCCATACTCCCGGCCGTATGGCCCGGCACGGGAATGATTTGAAACTCTGCTCCAACTCGAACCGGCTCCTCCCCTCCAATCAGCCGTTCTGCAGCCGGAGCGGCATCCGCATCCGCCCGATGAATGATCCGCTTCGCGCCGAAGTGCGCCGCATACTTATCCGCATCCGCCACGTCATCCTTGTGGGTCAGAAAGATATGGGCGATCCCTCCTCGCCGCTCAAAGGCCTCAATGAGATGCTTGATGTACCGCGGAGAGTCGATCAGCCAGTTGCCGTCCTGATGTTCAATGAAAAAACTATTCGCTCCGAACGATTTCTCCGAATTGAAACCGCAATAACTCACCCCATTCTCAATCTGGAGGGGAAAGCTCGCCATGGCGGTTTGCAAGCATGCCTTGTCCTTGTGTTCGGTACCGATTGAGCCGACCGGACAAGCGAGCAACGCCTGGTAGGCCTGATGAACTTGCTGATCACCCTCCGGTTGCCGCTTGACGGCTGAATAGTCCCCGATTTCTTCGAAGCTCAGCGGCGCCAACTGGCGACAGGTGTCGCAATTGATACAGGTCGCATCAACAAAAAAATTGCCGGCGACATTGGAATCGAGTCGTTTTGTCGAGTCCGCCATGGTCTACTTAAATCGCATATTAGTCGTTTCGAATCATGAATGATATTAAAGAGATATGTCAAATTATCTGTCTTTGTAATTGACGGAATCGAAATCATTTTGCTAGCGCGCATAACTGCCTCATAACTGGTTAGGCGGCTCCGATGGGTACTAGGGCGTGTCATCAATTAATTTTCTCGATTCACAGAGCCATCGTGTTGTGATTTACTCCGTCCCAGACCAAAGGAGGGGTCTGCGGATGGTGAGACGGTATGGATTGCGTGATGACCAATGGGAGAAGATCGAGCATCTGCTGCCTGGTCGTGAAGAGACGGTGGGCGTGACGGCGAAGGACAACCGGCTGTTTGTGGAAGCGGTGTTGTACCGGTATCGCGCGGGGATCCCGTGGCGGGATCTGCCGGAGCGGTTCGGAGATTTCCGAGTGATCCACACACGCCATACGCGCTGGAGTCGACGCGGCGTCTGGAAGCGGGTGTTTGAACGTCTTGCTGACGATCCTGACAACGAATACGCGATGATCGATTCCACCATCGTTCGTGCCCACCAGCACAGCGCTGGTGCAAAAGGGGGCACCACGCGCAGGAAGCCATCGGACGCAGCAAGGGTGGCCTGACCACCAAAATCCACGCCACCTGTGATGCGTTGGGTAACCCAACGGGGTTTCATCTCACCCCAGGGCAGGCGCATGACCTGGAGGGCGCCGATGTCTTGCTACCCGGCATTGACGCGGATACCATCATTGCCGATAAGGCCTTTGATGCCGATGAACGGGTGATCCAGCCGCTGCAACGAGCGGGCAAGGTCGTGGTCATTCCCCCCAAAGCCAACAGAACCACCCCCCGCGAATACGATCAAGACCTCTACCGAGCCCGGCATCTGATTGAGAACTTCTTCGCCAGACTCAAGCAATTCCGCGCCATCGCCACCCGCTACGACAAACGCGCCGCCAATTTCCTCGGTGCCATCTATCTCGCTGCTTCAATGACATGGCTTAATTGATGACACGCCCTAGATTTTCCTGCAGCTCAACGGGCGGGGCATATGACACAAATTGAGATCAATACGGTTACTATGGCTGTGGGCATAGTCACAGCGATGTTTGCCATTGTTCAGTATGGCCTTACCAAGCGTAGCGAATTCCGAAAGCGCTTTTGGGAGGAGCAACTGGAAATCTATAGACGGACATGCGTGGCAGCATCAAGCATTGCCACTGCGAGCGTGATTACGGCAGTCGAAAAAGAACGCCAGACATTCTGGCGATTGTATTGGGGCGAGTTATCAATCCTGGAAAGCAAAGCCGTGAAGACTGCAATGGAAGCATTCGGCGATCAGTTGCGCGTCGTAGAAGCGGAACATACCAGCCCGAAATCTCTTGAGCAGTTCTCGTATCGACTAGCTCGCGAGTGCAGAGCCTCACTGGGAAAGACGTGGGACCCCGTTGGTATCGATGATCTTTCTTAAACGACGGAATGTGCCATCGCCGGAATGAGCGGCCCTCTAACTCTAGCTTCAGCGGACGCTTATCAGCGCCGCTGAGCATAACGTTAGCCAGGGGATTTGAATCCGTATGGGGCTAAGGTATACTCCCTGTATGCCGTTCAACATGCCTCTCAAAGAGATGACCCTTCAAGTGAAGCTTGCTGCGATGGAGTCTCTATGGGAAGACCTCGCCCGTACCCCAGAGGCTATTGAGTCCCCTGTCTGGCACAAGGACATCCTCGATGAACGCCGCCAGCGGCTCGCCGAGGGACAATCTCGATTTATCGATTGGGAGACAGCCAAAGCGGACGTGCGCAAGAAGCTGTCGTGAAAATCGAGATCCTGGATGAAGCCCAGGAGGACCTGATCCAAGGCTTCCGCTTCTACGAAGCCCGGAGCCTGACTCGGCTCCTATTTCTTAGACTGCCTTTTCTCCGACATTGATTCCCTGTTATTGTTCGCGGGGATTCATCCAATTACTTATGGCTATCACCGATGTCTTTCCAAGCGCTTTCCGTTTGCCGTCTACGGCCGCCTGGATCGAGAGTTGGTTCGCGTGTTCGCCATACTGGATTGTCGTAGAAACCCGTTATGGATCAGGGCGCGATTAAAAGAAGGCGGCTAACCAGTTCGTTGTGGAAGTCGAGTATCAGATCGCTTGGGTGTGGTGTCCAAGAAACTTCCGGCGCTGAAACATGGCGTCCAGCGGATCATTGATTCACACCAGCCTAACCATCGGGTTGAGAAGGACACGGCACGCCACGCCTCTCACTTAAAACGTAAGGCCTGAAAGCGCCATGCGAGCAAAGCAGCCTCGGCGCGATGAACAGCGCGAGGAGCGCATCGGGATGGAAATCATCGTTGAGGCCTACGGCGCAGAGGAACAGGCCATGGGTTGGTACTACTATCTGGAGAATCGACTCCGGTTCCCCTTCAAGGCCACATGCATCAAGAAACGTCCAATCTCGCCACTCAAAGTCGAGGATCAAGTTGAAGTCACGGGCATGCCTTCGGAGGAAGAATGCGAAAAAGAAATGTTCGTTACTATCCGCTGGGGCAAGGACGACCTCGCCGTACCGTTGGCTCAGTTGAAACCAATCAAGAACACAGATGCACAGACACGAGACGCAATTGATGACTGGCACTACTGGGTTGGCATGGGCTACCAGTTTGGCTGAGTTCAGGCCCAACCACGGCGCTGCGCCGGAGCGCTCCTATCGCCGCACCAGGTGAGCTTACGCGTTAGCCTTGAAACAACGAATATGGTATCTTCGCTATCAAATGAGGAGGATATATGACCAGTGTCGAGACGATAGAGCGCGCCATTGAGCAGCTTCCCCCGGACGAACTTGCGAAGTTGCGACGCTGGTTCTTAGAGTTCGATGCCGCTGCGTGGGATGCCCAGATTGAGGCCGATGCTGCTGCCGGAAAATTCGATGCATTAGCTGAAGAAGCTCTCACTGAGTATCGCAGCGGTAAGGCACGTGAGATTTGAGGCATTTCACGTCAAGTCAATTTTGGCGCTGCTTCAATGCGCTACCAACTGACATCCAGGATCTCGCGAGACGCAATTACGCTCTCCTCAAGCAGAATCCAACGCATCCGTCCCTGCGATTCAAATCCGTACAAGGCGGACGCTTCCGCAGTGTTCGGGTCGGTATTCATTACCGCGCCCTTGGCGTTCCAGTTCCTGAGGGAGTGCAGTGGTTCTGGATCGGACCGCACGCCGAGTATGACAAGTTCTTTGGCTAATCATTCGCTTAACTCGGACGCCGGAAAAATCTGCACCCTTCCCTTGCCATAGTGGCGGCGCCGTTGAGCTCAATCGTTAACTCTTCGATGAGAGACGGGTATTGAACTGCTGCTCCAACACATCACGATCCCGCCTTTGCTCGGTCCGCGGCGCGCCAGAGGTACCAGGAGGCCGTCGTTCGATAGGGCTTCCATCGCTCGCCATATTGTAACAGCTGTCTTGGCGTGGGCATGGTGGGCCGTCGGTAGGCTATGCGGAAACCATTGCGCAGGCCGAAATCATCGACCGGCAACACATCAGGACGCCCCAACTGAAAGATCAGCAGCATTTCGACCGTCCATCGTCCGATGCCTCGGACTTCGATCAGCCGCCGGATAATCGTCTCATCAGCCAATTGCCCGATCATACGGTTTGTCGGCACTGTCCCATCGAGGGTCTTTGCAGCCAGATCACGAAGCGCCATCATCTTCGGTCGCGAGAAGCCCGCATTTCTGACCGATCTCATATGCATGGCGAGCAGCTCATCCGGACGAGGAAATCTCCGACCGGGAAAGAGCGCGATGAATCGCTTGAGAATGCTCTCCGCGGCTTTGTCGTGAAGCTGTTGGTACGCGATCGCGCGGGCAAGCGATTCGAACGGCGAACGGCGACCTTTCGGCTTGAGTGAAAAAGGGCCAATCTCCTCGATCAACCGACGCATGACTGGGTCAACTGCGACCAAATGTGCGGTGGCAGGATCTCTACCCGATGACGGCATCAGCTTCGATTTCCACGAGCAGATCAGGATCGATCAGCCGATTTACTTCGACCATCGTTGTCGCCGGCCTGATCGTTCCAAAGATCTCGCCATGCGCCCGGCCGACCTCCTGCCACTGGTCGATGTTCGTGAGGTAGATCCTGGTCCGCACCACGTCGGCCAAGGAGGTGCCGGCCTGTTGAAGGGCCGTTTCGATCGTTTTCAATGCTTGAATCGTTTGTGTATAGGGGTCCCCTTTGCCGACCAGACCTGAGGGGGTCATTGCCGTCGACCCGGATACCGACACGTGAGCACCCACGCGCACCGCACGCGAATAGCCGATCTTGCTCTCCCAGGGACCTCCGGTCGAAATATGCTGTCGCATCTGGTTAGATCATTACTATTCGTGGGCTTAAGCCAGCGGAATACGGCTTTTGTTCTGTGTCAGCCAGGCGTCGAACGTCTGCAATGCCGGATTCAAGCTCCTCGCGACGGCAGGGTTGCGTACCCCACAGAATGCCTCATTGAAATCGCGCTTGAACTGAAACATGTTGCCGAGGTCGTCGGCGCCCTTGAACCCGAAGGCTCGATACTGTTCCGGCGTCACCGCATTGTACCGCACTGGTTGCCCCAAGACCTTGGTCATCGCCGCCGCCATTTCTTGGCCGGTCAAATGTTCGCCGGCAATCCCGACTGTCTTTCCGATGCACTCTTGCCCTCTCTTGAAAATTCCAAAGGCGCACTTTCCGATGTCCTCGACCGCAATCCCAGGAAGCTTTTTGTCTCCCATCGGCATGGTGAACAGGAGGGTGCCGTCCGGCCCCTTCTTTGGCCCCATACCGAAGAAGATCAAATTGTCCCAATAAAAGGAGGCCAGCAGAAAGGTCACAGGAAGGCCCAATTTGCTGAACTCCCGATCTGCTTCACCTTTGGCGTCGAAATGCGGGACCTTATATCCTCCCATTAACGTCGGCATACGGTTGTCCGACAGCGGCACCCATTTGCGTGTATCTTCCAACGTCGACCAGATCACGTGCCGCACAGCCGCTTCTTTCGCCGCTTCCGCTTGGCTTTTCGCCTGCGCATATTCTTTTTCCGGAGAAAAATGTTCCCAGAAATTGGTCAGGCAAAAAACGCCGTAGGCGCCCGCGAAGGCGCGCTTCAGGCCGGTCGCGTCGTCCAGATCGGCGGGTACTACTTCAGCGCCAAGCTTGACGAGAGCCTTGGCTTTGTCCGAATTCACATCCCTCGTCAATGCACGGGCGAGAAAGGTCTTGTCCGGATCGCTCATGATTGCCCGCACAAGCCCGCCGCCCTGCATACCGGTTGCACCCACGACGGCGATGATTTTTCTGTCGGCCATGATGGTCACCCCTTTCTAAACCAGGATTACAATCGGTCTCGTTGTGCGTCACATGACGATCCCACCACCGGCCTGGATCGTCTGCCCTGTGAGCCATCGAGCCTCCTCGCTCACGATGAACGCCACCACGTCGGCAATATCCTTTGGCACACCGAGCCGCTTCATAGGCGAGAGCTCAATGCCCATCTGCCGATACTCTTCCGTCATCATCCCGGTCTCGGTGAAACCCGGCGAGACCGTATTCACCGTGATCCCCCTTGGAGCCAGTTCTTGCGCCAGCCCTTTGGTGTATTGTTCGAGCGCCGCTTTGCTCCCGAGATAGGCCGTAGCTCCGGGAAAGCGCTGATGCGTCCCACCGGTTGAGATATTCACGATACGTCCCCCGTCCTTCAGCGCTCTGGCCGCTTCCTGCATGGCAAAGTACGGTCCCTTGGCATTCAGCGCGATCACGCCGTCAAAGTCTTCCTCCGTCGTTTCCTCAAGCGGCTTCGGCATAAACTTGCCCGCGTTGTTCACGAGAATATCCAGTCGGTTGAATTGTTTGACCGTATCGGCTACGAGCCGGCGCGCGCCCGCCACCTGGCTCATATCGGCTTGGACCGCGAGTGCCTTGCCGCCTTTGGCTTGTATCACCGCAACGACCTGCTGAGCTTTCTCCGCACTCTTCGAATAGTTCACCACGACAATCGCGCCTTCCTCGGCCAATCGCTCCGCAATCGCCCGACCGATTCCGTTGGAGGCTCCGGTCACAATCGCCACTTTCCCGCTCAATGATTTCATCCGTTCGGCTCCTCAACAATCCTGTTATGCGATGGGATTCCCCCATTGTCCTAAAAATGTCCATTCTTGAATCGGCCTACGAATCCTTGGTCGAAGCTCCCGCTCTCGCAGCCGCTCTGGAAGCACAGCTGGATCACCTGGGTAGCCGACGGCGATCATCGCAACCGGTTCGAAGCCCGAAGGAATCCTGAGATCGATCCGCGCCTTCTCCACGTCGAAACCTGCCATCTGATGAGCGGCCAAGCCGCCGGCCGTTGCCTGCAAAACGAGATTCTCCGCCGCCAATCCCGTATCGTGAAAGGCATGTCGGTTCGGATTGCCGTCATCCTCGAAATTCATGCAGGCGACCGAGAGGATCAGCACCGGCGCGCGGAAAGCCCATCTCCGGTTCCCCTCAGCCAGACAATCGAACAGCCGCTTCCATTCGGTTTCGTGGTCGTGCTTGCTCGCCACGATAAATCGCCAGGGCTGCTCGTTATTCGACGAAGGCGCCCATCGAGCCGCTTCGAAAAGAGTTCGTAAAAGATCGGTCACTATCGGTCGCTCATCGAAGGCGCGCGGACTCCAACGACGAGCGAGCAACTCATGGATAGGACACTGCTTGGGCGCGGGCTTCTCCATGGCCGCTATCCTTGCTTGGCTCCTCGGCCGGTTGGCTATCGGGAGACCACCCGCCTCCGAGTGCTCTGTATAGTTGCACAATTGAGGAGAGAAGCAACCGTCGCGTACCGGTCAAGGCCAGCTCCGCCTCGAACAGATTTCTCCGCGCGACGAGGACGTCAAGGTAGTTGGCCAGGCCTCCTCTATAGCGAAGTTCGGCGAGTTTCAACGCCGACTGCAGCGCCGTGACCTGTTGCTGCTGGGACTCGCCTTGACTGCGTGCCGTCCGAACGGCGATGAGCGAATCCTCGACTTCGCGAAAGGCCGTCAGTACCGTCTGTTGATACTGTGCCAATACTTCCTTGTTTTGAGCCTCCGCCGCTTCCTGCTGGAATCCCAGTATTTGAGCATTAAAGATAGGAGCCGCTAAACCGGCGCCGAACACGCCGAAGGAGGAGGGATCTGTGAAGAGCAAGGAAAGTTCGGGGTGCGCCATGCCGGCCATTGCGGTCAACGTGATTTTAGGGAATCGTTCCGCCTTCGCGACCCCGATACGGGCGTTGGCGGCAGCCAACTGTCGTTCCGCGACCTGCAAATCCGGCCGCCGTTGCAACAGCTCGGACGGCAAACCAGCGGGAACGTTCGGGGGCAGTGCTTGCTCGTCCAATGAACGCCCGCGGGCCATGCTGAAGGGTTTGCGGCCCAGGAGCACGCTCAACTCGTTCTCCGTTTGAACCATCCGTCGTTGGAGTTCCGCCGTACGAGCCGCCGCATTGGCTCGTTCCGCTTCAAACTGATCTGCGTCCAGTTTGGAAGTCATCCCCTGGCGCAACCGTGCTTGGGCGATCCGCACGGACTCTTCCCACGATTGCAGCGTTCGCTTTGCGATCTCGAGCTGGAGGTCGAACTGGAGAAGATTGAAGTACGCTTCGGCCACTGTGCTGACCAGTTGAATCGTCACCGCACGGCGGTTCTCTTCCTTGGACAACAGGTCAGCGCGCGCCGCCTCGTTGGATCGTCTGAGGCGACCCCACAGATCCACCTCCAATGCCGCGGTGCCTGAGAAATAATAGTTGAACGGATTGGGAAAGCCGGGAAACAAGAACGCGGTGTGGCGGACGGCCGGCATGTTCGCTGCAGCCGTGATCTGCGGCAAAAAGTCGGTTCGGGCGATCAGGGCCCTTGCTCGAAACTCATCGATGGTCGCAACCGCCCGCTGGAGATCCCAATTGTTCTCAAGAGCCGCCCGAATGAGCCGCTGCAGCTGCTCATCACGCAGAAGCTCCCACCACGGCAGATTAGCCATTGAGGGCAGGTCCGACGGACCTTCCGCCATGCGGAAAGAATCCTCTGTGTCGGCCTTGGGCCTGGTGTAATCAGGGCCCATGGCGCAGGATAGAAGAAGACACGCAAGTCCGATGGCCAAGATTGTACGCATGTTAGGAATTCTCCTCCGACGCAAAGCTCGACCTCATGGCTTGGTTCTCGCTCGCTTCAGGTTGCTTGCTACGCCGAGTCATCTTTCTCAGCAGCACAAAAAACAACGGCACGAAGAAGATCGCCAAGAATGTGGCCGCGAACATCCCACCGAGAACCCCGGTCCCGATCGACTGACGGCTGGCAGCCCCGGCGCCCGAAGCAATCACTAAGGGGAACATCCCGAAGATGAAGGCCAGTGACGTCATAATGATCGGCCTGAAGCGCAAACGGGCCGCCTCCACCGCCGCTTCAATGAGAGGTCGCCCCGCTTCATAACGGGTGTTGGCAAATTCGACGATCAGGATGGCATTTTTCGCGGCAAGTCCGATCAACGTCACGAGACCGATCTGGAAATAGATGTCGTTTTCGAACCCTCGAAGCCAGACAGCCGTCAACGCACCGAACACGGCGAACGGGACGGCGAGAATGACGGCAAACGGCACCACCCAACTCTCGAACTGTGCGGCCAAGACGAGAAAGACCATCAACAACCCGATGGCAAAGACTTGGCTTGATTGACCACTGACCCGACGCTCCTGAAACGAGATATTGCTCCAATCGATGGTATAGCCTTGCGGATCCAGCACCTCCTCCGCGACCCGTTCCAACGCTTCGAGTGCTTGACCTGAACTGAAACCAGGCGCAGCAGCACCCAGCAAAAGCGCCGTGTTGTAGCCATTGAAGTGATTCACCGGGTCCGGTCCGCTCTGATACCTCGGCGTCACGACTGTATCGAGCGGGATCATATTGACACCCCTCGGGCTTCGGGCACGCACATAGATTTTCGAGAGGTCCTGAGGCGTCGACCGGTACTCGGCGTCTGCTTCCGTCTGCACGTGATACACCCGCCCGAATTTGACGAAGTCGTTAATGTAATAATTGCCGAAGTACGCTTGCAATGTATCAAAGACATCCGAAATCGGAATCCCCAAGGACTTCACCCGTTCTCGATTCACGTCGGCATAGAGTCTGGGCGAGGAGACACGAAAATTCGTCCCGACGCGTCCGATCGCCGGTTCTTTTTGCGCCCGCTCGACGAATTGCTGGGCCACCATGGCGAATTTATTGAAATCGCCGCCACTTGGATCTTGGATCTGCGCCGAGAAGCCACCGACGGCACCCACTCCGCGAATCGAGGGGGCATTGAATGCAAGGAGCAGGGCTTCTGGAATTTTTGCAAACTCCCCGTAGGCAGCTCCGATCAGCGCTTTTACATGGTACTGAGGCTCCGGCCGTTCATCCCATAAGTGCAACGGCACGAACATCGTCGCCGTGTTCGGCCCTCTGGTGCCGAACACGAAATTCTGTCCGACCAAGGCATCGGTTGAATGAACCGCCGGGATCGCCTGAAAAAACCCCTCGACTCGTTCGAGAACCGCCTCCGTCCGCTGCGTCGATGCACCGTCCGGCAATTGTGCGATGACGATGAAGTAGCCTTGATCTTCCTCCGGTAGAAAACTACCCGGCAACTTCTGGTAGAGTCCGATGGACACGACGACGAGCAACGCAAACACCGCCATGACACGAAGCGGCCTCACGACGAGAGCGGCAATCGCGCTCGTATACCCAGATTGCGTCCGGCCGAACACACGATCAAAAAGTTCCCAAAACCTGCTCCGTTTCCGATGGTGCTGTGTGAGCACGACACCACAGAGCGCGGGACTCAGCGTCAATGCCACAAATCCTGACACGGTAACGGAAATCGCAATCGTTGCCGCAAACTGCTTATAGAGAGCCCCTGTGATCCCGCCGATAAAACCCACGGGTGCGAAGACGGATACCAAGACCAACACGATCGCGATAATCGGCTCAGTCACCTCGCCCATGGCCCTCTTGGCCGCCTCTTTTGGAGGAAGTCGATCCTCACGCATATGTCGCTCAACATTCTCAACCACGACGATGGCGTCGTCCACCACAATCCCTATTGCCAGAACCATCCCGAATAGGGTGATCGTATTGATGGAGAAGCCGAGGGCATAGAGCCCGATGAAGGTGCCGATCAAAGAGACGGGTACGGCGACGGTTGGAATGATGGTCGCCCGCCAGGTCTGCAGGAACAAATATACGACGAACACCACCAGCACCATCGCTTCCATCAATGTCTTGACCACTTCCTTGATCGAGACTTCGATGAAACGCGTGGTGTCGTACGGAGAATCATAGGACACGCCGGAAGGAAAATCCTGGGCCAGCTCATCCATTTTCGCTCTCGTGCGACGCACGGTATCGAGCGCATTCGCTCCGGGAGACAAGAACGTCAGCATGAACGTCGTCGGCTTGCCGTTCTGTCGGCCTTCCAACCCATAGGCTTGGGCACCTAGTTCGATGCGGGCCACATCTTTCAACCGGACCAGCGACCCGTCCGGCATGGCACGCACGATCAAATCTTCGAAGTCCTTTACCTCCGTGAGACGGCCTTTAGCAATGATCGGGATCGTCAGTTCGGTCCCCTTCGGTGCCGGTTCCCTCCCGATCGTTCCGGAGGGATTATCGCGATTCTGCTCACGGATGATCGCGATGACATCGCTCGGGACAAGGCCCAATTTCGCCATCAGCAGCGGATTGAGGATGATCCGCATGCTATAGTTCTGCTGCCCGAACACCACCACATCCCCCACGCCTTTGAGGCGCTTCAACTCATCGACGAGCCGAAGCGTGGCATAATTCGAGAGAAAGATGGCGTCGTGCCGCGGATCGGTCGAGTTGAGCGCGATGACGAACACGAGATCGGGAGACATCTTCTTGACGGAGATGCCCTGACGAACCACCTCCGGAGGAAGCTGCGGCTCGGCGAGCTTTTCACGGTTCTGTGTTTGAACCTGAGCGATGTCCGGGTTTGTGCCGATCTCAAACGTCAACTTGATCGTGACGTGGCCGTCGTTACTGCTGGACGATTCGTAATACAGTAGATTGTCAACACCCGGGAGCTGGACCTCGATCGGGCGGGCGACCCCTTCGGCCGCGACCTCTGCGCTGGCGCCGAGATAGTCCGCGTCGATCTGCACCACCGGTGGGGTGATTTCAGGAAATTGCGCGACCGGAAGGAACTGCGCGGAGAGCAGCCCCATGACGACCACCACGACCGAGATGACCGACGCAAGAATCGGCCGATCGATAAAAACGTTCGAGATCACAAATGATCCTGAGGAGGGCTGGGGGCAGACTCCGTAGCGGAGACATTCGCCGCGACCCAGGGAACGGCCTTTACGGGAGCCCCTGGACCGATCTTCATTAAGCCATTCACGACCACCCGATCGCCCGTATGCAGACCTCTGTCGATGATCCACTGGCTTCCTTTCCAATCAGAAGCCGCCACGTCTCGAATCTCAACCTTCTCGTCCGGGTTGACCACATAGACAAAGGGACCCTGTGGACCTTGCATCACGGCTCGTTGGGGAATGAGGACCGCATCTGTTTTCGTATCACCGGTAAATCGGACCTTCACAAATTGCCCGGGCAGAAGGGTACGATTTGGATTGGGGAATGTGACTCGTATTTGACGCGAGCTGGTTTCCGTCCGCAAACCGGGCTCCAACAAATCAAGGACCCCTTCTTGTGGATAGACCGTGCCATCCATAAACGTAAGCCGGCCTCGCAACTTGTAATCTCCTGGATGGGTAATTCGCTTCGCCTCGATGTCCCGCCGCCGTTGTAGGATGAACAGCTCGGGAACGTTCACCACCACGTACATCGGATCAACTCGATGGATCATGGTCAGCAGATCGGTCTGAGCCGAGACCAACCGTCCTTCATAGTAACGGCTGCGCTCGATAATCCCGCTGATGGGAGCCGTGATGAGTGTGTTATCCAGATCGAATTGGGCCTTGATGAGGTCGGCGTGCGCGCCTTCCAGCGCGGCACTGGCCGACAGCTGCTCGGCAACGGCATCATCGACGTCCTTCTGGCTGACCGCCTGTTCGGCAAGCAACGGTTTCACTCGAGCCAGGTCCTGTTTGGCTTGGACCATACGAGCCTCCGCCTGCGCAATCCTGGCCTTGGCACTCGCAACCGCCGCTTTGAAGGGCACCGGCTCAATCTGATACAGGCGATCTCCTTGCTTCACGTCGCGCCCTTCCGGATAGAGGACCGCCTTCAAAATCCCTGTCACTTGCGGACGAATCTCCACCGGACGAGACGCTTCGGCCTGACCGATAAACTCCGGTTCATCGGGGACGTTCTGTGTTTGCACAGTGACGACCTCGACTTGCGATACCTCCGGTGCCGGCATCGACTCGGCTTCTTGTTTACAAGCGGCTGAGACTGCCATGGCCACAAAGACAAGCCCCGCTGCGACATACCCCATAGACTGATGATCTTTCTCCATACAACCCATCCTACTTTTGCCTACTTTTGAACCCTCACGATGTTTCCACTGCAAGGCAAACGTGTTATTTTACTCAAACAGCTGAGACGAGGGCAAGTCTAGACGATCACCGCCTACCGATTCTTACGACAGTGACGAATCGCCGACATTCGGGTTCATCAATCCTTCAATCCGTTCGTCGCGACTTTTTCTGAAGGTCCGCCCGGCTGGTGTCTTCTGATTTCTTCGACGACACATCTGGTTAAACAACCGGACGCGCGCAGCTCCGCCCCTTGCCGCCACAGACTGGCCAACAGCGCCTTGCCGTCGGAATCGATGAACGTCACGCCGGTCAGATCAACCATCACGCAACGCTGCTGCCTGGCGGACAACCGACAGCAACTGGCGCTCAGCTCTCCGACCCAGGGACCGGCGAGCCGTCCCTCAAGTCTCAGCCACAGGGAGTCCGGTTCCAGCCCTCGTTGTTCGGTAATCTTCAACATGTTCGTCGCGCGCCTCGCTGCGGCGTCACCTGCTTCAAGCCAGGACCGACATCGCGATCACCGCGATCACGTTCAACAGAAAAAGAATGATCAGCCACATGATGCCCTTCTTTTAGCTTGCTTCAGTGCAATACGACCCTGGCCTCTGTCTGGCCCTCTTCATTTGGCTTTCCCGACGTTCGATCAGAACATCCGCAATCCGTGAGCGACCTTCCTCATCGGATGTTGAGGAGCTCCGTCACGCTCCTGAAGCCAACGAGCGAGCACGCCATCCAGAGCCCACTTCCCTCCGCCGATGATCACCAGGGCGGCGCTCATCGCGATCACGAGTAGATGATATTCAAAACCCTCCCCCTGCTGTTGGCCGAACCAGTTCATGAAAAACCCATGCGGCCAGTGCACGGTTGGGATCGCGCCCAGCATGATGACGATGAAGCTTGCCGCCGTGAACCGCGTCAGAAATCCCACGAGCAATCCCAGGCTGCCGAGGGATTCCCCGATGATGACGAGGAACGCCACGAGCCAAGGGAGCCCCATGTTTTGGGTAAAAAACCCCATCGTCCCCGCGAAACCGTTTCCACCAAACCAGCCTAGGAGTTTCTGAGCGCCATGCGCGAACATCACGCTCCCGAGTCCAACTCGAAGGATAAGACCGGCCCAGGAATCATCTGTTCTGAAGAATGCCGTCATGATACCCTCCCCTCAACTCACGCACTTCTGACTCGGCGCCAGTTCACTGCCGCGCTGCGATCGCCTATTTTGCAGAATCACAGGATCAACAATGTCGCCGCACTGTACACAGCGTCGGAGCAACACGTCGGCTTCGCTGCTACCAAGCATGGACTCGAAACCCTGTTCCACAACCATGAGTCCCGTGCACCTGGAACAAGGTACGGAATTGAAGATCCTGTTCCGTTCCAGTCGATTGCGCCCGGTCCGCTCGTTCTTCGTCGACTCAACCGCTGTCGCCATGATCGACCTCCCTTGTGTAAGACCTCACTCAATCTAGGGCAACTTATGTTCCAACGCGCTTCCTCACGCGGGCCCCACCGAAGCCATTGCAATTAATGGAGAATACACATCGGTGAGGGATACTCTTGACCGAAGCAATCGGGGCGATCTGCCGAGCTTACGGCACAGTGCCGAGGGATCGGCACAAACCCGAATCCTAAAATGATGTCATCACGAAACGCTTGCCTGCGAGAGGCTACGAAGGGTCGAGAGCGAGGCTATCAGAGCGAGAGATACCGAGTCTCTGCATTTTGGACTGAAGGGTCGTGCGCTTGAGGCCTAACCGAGCAGCGGCGCCGGCCGGACCACCAATGACCCACCTTGTTTCATCCAGCACACGCAGGATTTGCTCACGCTCGATCTCCTCAAGCGTTGCTGGCTGGACGGTGGCCGGACGCCTTTCCATTTGCAGTTCGCCGATCGGCATCTGCAGATCAGTCCCTTGGGTGAGGATGACAGAACGCTCGACCAAATTCTCCAACTCGCGAATATTGCCGGGCCACGGATAGCGCGAGAGCACCTCAAGGGCCTCTGCAGGCACGGTTTGGATGTTCTTTTTCATGCGAACGGCGTAATGCTGCGTGAAATAGCGCACGAGGATCGGAATATCCTCTCGTCGTTCGCGCAAAGGAGGCAAGGTGACCGGGAAGACATTGAGGCGATAGTACAAGTCGCTCCGAAACTGCCGCTCCTCCACCAAACGTTTGAGGTCCCGATTCGTCGCGGCGACCAAGCGTACGTCCACGTGAATGGTTTTCGTGCTACCCAGCCGCTCAAATTCCTGTTCCTGCAACACACGAAGCAACTTGGACTGTAACTCCAGCGGGATTTCCCCCACTTCATCGAGAAAGATCGTGCCTTTGTCGGCCAACTCAAATCGACCGGCTTTCTGAGCAATCGCGCCCGTGAACGCTCCCCGTTCATGCCCAAAGAGCTCGCTTTCCAACAGCCCAGTTGGAATGGCGGCACAGTTCAATTTGACGAAGGTGCGCTCGCTGCGTCCGCTCAATCGATGGATGGCCCGAGCGATGAGTTCCTTGCCCGTTCCGGTCTCCCCTAGGATCAGCACGGTCGAATCGGTCGGAGCCACGACCTCGACTTGCTTCAGCACCTGCTTTAACGCATCGCTGTCGCCGATGATATCGTCAAATCCATGCTCGAGACGAAGTTCCTCTTCGAGGTACAGCTTTTCCTTTGCCAGCCTGTCTTTGAGCTCGGCAATCTGTTGGAACGCCAGGGCGTTTTCGACCGCAACCGCCACTTGTTGGGCCACTTGTTGAAGAAACTCTATATCCCTATCGTTATAAGCCTCTTCCTTCAAGCTCAAGAACCCCATGGCGCCCAACCGCCCTCTCGCCGTGGTGAGAGGAACAAAACAGAACGACTCTGTCCCATCTTCCTTCATATGGCTCATGACCGCTGGCCATCGACGCTCCTCCGTCAATTTGGACACAAGGATTGGCTGTTGTTGCTGCCAAACTACTCCGGAGGGACAGTCGTCGATCGGGACTTCATGCCCCCCGACGAGGTCAGCCGGCACGTTCGCCTGAATGGTATGCAGACGCATGACTTTCTTGATGGGATCATAGAGAGAGAGATCGACATAATTGACCTGCACGACCCGAGGTAGGCGATGGGCTAAATCGAAGAAGAGCCGATCGAGGTCTCGTTGTGCAGAAATCGCTTGGGCGACTTCTAAAAGAGCCTGATAGCGCTCCGCGAGGGTCTCGCAGGGAATCATGGCTGCCTGATCCATGCGCCCAAGTATGGACTACCGGTCAACGACAGCTCAAGGGGTCTCGCAGATAAGCCGACGGCCAGAAACCTCGCTGAGCCCGTCAGAGCGTCCGGTGCGTCCCATCGCAGAATGGCCGGGTCTTGGTGTGCTTGCACTGACACAACGCCACTTCCTTTTTTTCATCCAGGGTAAACTCAAGCGGCTCAAAGCCGGTTCCCTCATGTGACCCATCACAGAATGGTTGGTCTCGCGAGCGCCCGCAGGAGCACCAGTAGTAGGTTCCTGGTTCCAACGTAATCACCGCCGGCTCCTTGGCTGCAATGCGTGGCTGTCCCATGAGTCTTCCCCCCTCTGGATGGTTGAGATGAGATCGCGCGGCTGAGTATAGCCTCTTCCCATAGAATTTCGCACGCCCTCATGCTAGGGCGTGTCATCAATTAATTTTCTCGATTCACAGAGCCATCGTGTTGTGATTTACTCCGTCCCAGACCAAAGGAGGGGTCTGCGGATGGTGAGACGGTATGGATTGCGTGATGACCAATGGGAGAAGATCGAGCATCTGCTGCCTGGTCGTGAAGAGACGGTGGGCGTGACGGCGAAGGACAACCGGCTGTTTGTGGAAGCGGTGTTGTACCGGTATCGCGCGGGGATCCCGTGGCGGGATCTGCCGGAGCGGTTCGGAGATTTCCGAGTGATCCACACACGCCATACGCGCTGGAGTCGACGCGGCGTCTGGAAGCGGGTGTTTGAACGTCTTGCTGACGATCCTGACAACGAATACGCGATGATCGATTCCACCATCGTTCGTGCCCACCAGCACAGCGCTGGTGCAAAAGGGGGCACCACGCGCAGGAAGCCATCGGACGCAGCAAGGGTGGCCTGACCACCAAAATCCACGCCACCTGTGATGCGTTGGGTAACCCAACGGGGTTTCATCTCACCCCAGGGCAGGCGCATGACCTGGAGGGCGCCGATGTCTTGCTACCCGGCATTGACGCGGATACCATCATTGCCGATAAGGCCTTTGATGCCGATGAACGGGTGATCCAGCCGCTGCAACGAGCGGGCAAGGTCGTGGTCATTCCCCCCAAAGCCAACAGAACCACCCCCCGCGAATACGATCAAGACCTCTACCGAGCCCGGCATCTGATTGAGAACTTCTTCGCCAGACTCAAGCAATTCCGCGCCATCGCCACCCGCTACGACAAACGCGCCGCCAATTTCCTCGGTGCCATCTATCTCGCTGCTTCAATGACATGGCTTAATTGATGACACGCCCTAGACATGAACCAGTCGTTATATAAATTTGACCTCATGCCGCAAACTGGGCCTCGGCGGGTTTCATCATTGAAAGGGTATGAATATGAAGAGTAGCTTTTTCATGGCAGGTGCGTTCGGAATCGTTCTGGCCCTTGGTCAGATCACGGCATCCTTGGCTGAGGCGAAGACTGTTGAGGCAGGAGCCTCTAGTTTGAGTTGGATCGGAAGCGGCGAGTTCCTGGAACTTGGAAATGGGGAGCAGGTCATCAATGGAATTGTACAAGGAGCCTTGATCGTCCGTCATCAGGGGGGAGACAAGCTGGTTGTCCATTCCTCGAAGCCGTCCTGTCCGGTGCGTGTGAGCCTTAACCGAACGAAGGACTTCCAAGCGATCGAGGGACCGTGCACAATCATGGCGCATGAAGCCAAAGACATCGGTTTCGCCCACTGGAAGTGCACCGGGACTTTAAAAGAGTGTAAGGGCGAGTTTACCTTTACCGGTGGGCTCGGAGGTTGGACAGGAATGTCAGGAACGACCCCGTTCCAGACCAGTATTGTTTTTGAGCAACAGGAAGGGAAAGCCGGTCAAGCGGTCGGGTATGCGACCCTGGCCAAATCTGACCTACAAGTTGCGCTAGGGTAACCACCGACTGCTACTTACTCACTGTTTTTAGGCATTCCGACGGGAAGAGTCTCCATCGAACCGTGAGGGCTCCTCCCGGAAGGCCCCGTCTCAACGCATACACCTGTTTCATGGATACCCCTACCTGGTTGCGCTACTGGCAGGAGGGACATTCGCCCGGATGCTAGCCCGGGTGTTGCGCCGAGCCCCCAGCACGTTGAGTCGGAAAGATACCCATAACTGGCCACAGAGCCGCCCTTATCGCGCCGGGACGCCGGCAGACACAGGAGATCGCGAGGGCTCACCAGCCTCGACGCTCCCGGAAACCTTGGATCCTTGGCCGTGGGCTTACGTCGAAGAAGCCTGGGGCAGTTTGGACAACCTCGGAACATATAGTTCCCTCTTCCGCGGCACACCGAGCTCCATATTGGCGGTGAGCACGCGCAAGAGATGATCGCGCGTGATCATTCCCAAGAGCCGATCTCCCGCTGTAACCGGAACCTGATTGATGTCTTGACCTTCCAGGAGCCGTAGCACGTCGAGAAGCGACTTCTCAGGTGACACGACCCGCACGTGCGCCAAGGGCGTCATGGCCTCCCCGACCGAGACCTGAGCCCAACGCTCCTGGGGCACCGCGTTAATGTGCTGGCAGGTGACCAACCCCTCCAGCCTGTTGCCATAGGTCACGATAAAACAGCATAGCCCCTTTCTAAGGACATGGTCCTGGACCAACTCGGCCAGACTTATCCGTCCGGTCACGGACGGACAGTCACGACTCATGACATCTTCCGCCACCAATCCGCTCAACGCGGAGCGGACGCTGACTTGAATAAAGCTTTCCTGCGCTGCGTTCATGAGATACCAGCCGATGAATGCCAACCACAGGCCGCTGAACCAATCGATGCTGAACCCGGTCCAGATCCCGAAGAAGATGAGCGCATACCCGATCCCTTGTCCCGTTCCCGCCGCGATACGTGTCGCTTTCGTGAGACTGCCGGTCATGTGCCAGAGGGCTGCGCGAAAGATGCGGCCCCCATCGAGCGGAAAGCCCGGGACAAGGTTAACCGCCGCGAGGATCAGGTTGATCCACGCAAGCCAGTCGACCAGCACCGTCAGTTGCTCGAACTCATCACCGACCAGATGTTCGACTGTCCTAAATCCCACAGCCAAGAGTATGCTCGCAATCGGTCCGGCAATCGCGATCTGAAACTCCGTCAGTGGCCGATCCAGCCTCCGTCCGATCTGCGCAACACCGCCGAACAAGAAAAGGGTGACCGAACGGACCGGAATCCCTTTCGCCAGCGCGATGAAACTGTGGGCCAGCTCATGGACGAGGATCGAGGCAAAGAACAGGAGGCTCGTGGCGATCCCGACCACATAATGTTCACCCGGCGACCACTGGGGATATTCCGACGCAAACTGTCTGGTCAGTGAAACCGTGACGAGAAACAAGATAATGAACCACGAGTAGTGAACGCCTACTTCGATCCCGCCAATCCTCGTCAGTTTGACTGATTGCCCGATCAAACATCACCTCCGGCACAGCGTGTGAAACAGTCGATTCATCCATCGGCGCGCAGAAGTCGCCCCCCACTGCGTCAACAACATGAACAGCTTGAAGTCATCTGAATCAGCCTATTCATAAGGTCCCTCGAACAGGACTCGTTCCACTTTCCCTCGGAAACTCACGCAGACCCGGATGGTGCAGGCGATGACCAGGCCGAAACCGATGCCGAGACAGACAAGACCGACCCGCAATCCGCAGGACGATACCGCGCCGTTGTAAATCGTCGAGCTGGAGGATTGCCTAAGGCAGCGCCGCAGACGACGGAAAGCAGAAAATTGGAGGCTGCGAAGGTCGCATCCCAGAAGGTTTAAAATTTGCGAGCAGTCCTCCAAAGCATCGGCGCCCCAGTTCCCACAGCACATCCGCCCCCGCCGCCAAGACCAAGGTGTTCCACAAGGCGCCGTTGCGCATGGCCTCGTCGGCTCTGACCGGATCCAGTTTCTCAAGAAACGTCCGCACGTTCCGCACCGGCTTGCCTGGGTCCCCATCCATGAGATCCGATTCCGGCTCGATCCATCCATACTCCGGTTCCAATCGATCCGGCCGCGCGCCGAGCAGCACAAGTCGGTCAGGCCATCGCTCCGCTACCTCGATGGCCTGCCGCACATGATTCAGAAAGCGCGCCTCGGGATACACAAAATGATCCGAGGGGAAGAGCACGACGGTTGCATAAGGATCGTGGGTCCGCACATAGGTGAGTGGGAGAAAGACACCGGCTACGGTATCGGAATTCGCCGGTTGCCACAGGACTTTCTCAACCGATCGGCCGATCAGTTGAGCTCGCACCTCCGGTTCATGCGTCCGCCCAGCCACCACCACTGTCCTGCCGAGCCCCGTGACATCGGCTGCCCGATCTACAGTGTGCTGGAACATCGAGCGCGTCCCCACGAAGGTGCAGTATTGCTTCAGGCGATGTCGCCCCAACCATCGCTGCACCAACGGCTTCATCCGTTCGCCTTCGCCGCCGGCCAACACGATAGACCAGACGTGTCCTCGGTCATTTCCACCCGTCATGATCGTCCTCCTTTCATTGGCCCCTTCACCGGGCTGTCCGCTCGAACGACCTCGGAATCTCCCGAAGAAGCGCCGGTCATTGCCGACCCACAATTAATGACCTCGCGGGGGCGTCACTGTACCCACCCTGCCGGAGGCGCGGCGGTTAGCCAGGATCAGCGGATCGATCCGCTCACCGCAATTGACGCAGCGCCGGCCGGGCAACTCGCGCCGGTCCGGCATGACTTCCTCGGAGCCGTCGAGGGTCATCGGCACCATGAACCCGTAACAACGGGGACACGATCCCTTCTGTTCCGCAATCGAGCTCATGTGTCCGGCTCCGTCCTGCACGACATTCATCCGGCCTCGTCTCATTTGGAAACTCAGCAATCTGCATCGTGGTCTGCACCAGCACCGTAATGAAATTGCATGCTCCTGTACTACTAGGGGGTGACCCAGCGTGCGACAAAGACTTTGCTAGCGAGTCTGGTGCAGGAGGCTTTCTGCTTCACAATAAGGGGCTGGAGCATTTCACGACGTCACGGTTGTTCAACCGCTGGGGATTGACCCAGCATGGAAGCGGAAGTTTACTAGTGGATCCTCTTGCGCCGATCATACCCCTCGCGGCTCTTGCGGGAACGATCACTGAGCCCTATGATCGTCCCCGTGATTCAGCCGACCCTGGAGGATCACGTTAATCCGTTGGAGACAAAACGACCTCTGATGGCGAGCGAGCCGATTCTGATCTTGCCGGTCCTGCTGTACGCAGCTGCGGCCGCAGTATTTCTTCTGGACTGGCACACACCGCTCGGCATTTCCGTGTCCATGCTCTATGTGCCGGTCTGTCTGGCCGGCCTTTGGCTGAGAGGGTGGCGATTCGCGTTCATCATGAGCGGGCTGTGTTCAGGGCTCACGCTCGCAAGTCTCTTTCTGTCATCGCCGGGAGTTCCTCAGTCCTGGTCTGCCGTAAACCGGACCATCGGCTTTGTCGCTCTCTGGTCTGCCATGTGGGGTGGGAGGATATTCGCTCGACGCACCACTGAGTTGGAACATGCGAAAGCATCTCTCCAACGGGAAGTCGAACAACGCAGGCAAGCGGAAGCAGCCTTGCTCACAATAAACGAGGAACTGGAATCCCGCATTGCCCGGCGCACCGCTGAGCTCCAGACCGCACTCGATCGCTGGAATCTCGTGACGCAGGCCACGCACGAGGGTGTCTACGACTGGGATTTGACGACGCACCTGGCCGTGTATTCGCCTCACTGGAAAGAGATGCACGGGTTTTCCCACCAGGACGAACAAGAGTCGCGTGAGCATTGGTCGAAACGGATTCATCCAGATGACCGCACCCGTGTCCTCGGCCATCTCGATGAGTACCTTGTCGGGAGACGACAGGAGTTTCGGGAGGAATATCGAATCCGACGATGTGACGGAAGCTCGATGTGGGTTTTAGAGTGTGGCATCGCGCTCTGGAACACCGCAGGCCAAGCCGTCCGCTTGGTCGGATCGGAAAAGGACATCACCCAACGGAAACAGGAAGAAGACCTGCTGCGTCAGCATGAAGCACGACTTGAAGAGTTGACCGCAAAGCTGCTGGCGGCTCAAGAACGGGAGCGGGAGCGACTTGCGCGCGAGCTGCACGATGATTTCACACAACGGCTTGCTGTCCTGGCCGTCGATATCGGTTCACTCGAACAATCTTTCCCCTCAAATACATCGCTTCGAGACCACCTCCTACGTCTTCGACAGACTGCCGGGCAACTTGCTGACGACGTCCACAACTTTGCTTACCAGCTGCACCCCTCGCTTCTTGAACATCTCGGTTTGGAGGCGGCCATTCGGGACTATGTCGACGAATTCAGACGACGCACAGGATTGGCCGTTCAATATGTGCATCGAGACATTCCACGGACGCTTTCGATCGATACTGCGACCTGTTTGTACCGTGTGGCACAGGAATGCCTCCAAAACATCCACAAACATGCCGAGGCATCGGAGGTGCAGGTTCGACTCCTGAGCACGTCCAAGGGCGTGGGTGTGTGTATCCAGGACAACGGAAAGGGATTTTCTCAAAATCCGGCCGAAATCCACTCTCCCGGGCTGGGACTCCTCAGCATGGAAGAACGGGTTCAGCTCATGAAAGGCACGTTCCGTATCCGCACTCAACTTGGAAAGGGGACGGAAGTACATGCCTGGGTCCCGTTGCCGGACTCGATTCCTGAGGGAGCCTCATGACGAGAAGATCGCGACCGATTGAGCCGACTACACCGACCTCAACCTGATCGGTGAGGCGATAGGGAGGGATGATCCGTTGAACAGTCCGCGAGTTCTTTTGGCCGATGACCACAAGATGATGCTGGCCGGATTGCACAAGCTGCTTGAAAACACCTGCGAGATTGTCGGGACAGCCTCAGACGGTCGTGCGCTCGTCGAGGCGGCTCAGCGTCTTGAACCAGACCTGATCATCTTGGACATTGCCATGCCGTTGCTGAACGGGATCGATGCCGCACGTCAGATTAGAACGCTTTGTCCCAACGCGAAACTCATCTTCCTCACCATGCAGACCAGTCCGACCTACGCGACCGAAGCGTTTCACGCCGGCGCGAGCGGGTATTTGCTCAAACACTCGGCTCCCATGGAGCTGCCGCTGGCGATCGAGGCCGCTCTGCAAGGACAGCACTATCTCACCCCCTCGATCGCCAAGCCGGTGCTGGAGCGCACGTTGAATCCCGAACGTGTTCCACTCTTTAAACGTTCCGTCTCAAAATTGACCCCCCGCCGACGCGAAGTCCTGCAATTGATCGGCGAAGGGAAAGGGACTAAAGAAATCGCCACCCTGCTCAACGTATCCGTGAAGACCATCGAGTTCCATAAGGCCCGCCTCATGGAAGAACTGGATATCCACACCACGGCGGAGTTGATGCGTTTCGCGATTGTGCAAGGTCTCGCCAGCGACCAACCTTTCAATACGTAAAGCAGTGCCATGTCACCCATGACCTCGGTCGTACGTACAGGGCACCAGTGCGCTATTGGTCGGGATCGGCCTTGCGCAGATCGACCAATCTGGCAATGATAAGGAGAAGTGATGGCGAAACACGAACTAGATGATGTGGTCCAATGGCATCACCTCGACGTCAAGGATGTCGTCGAGCGGTTGGAAACAGATCAACATTGCGGACTGACTGTTGCGGAGGTGCAACGGCGTCTAGCGCGCGAGGGGCCCAACCGTCTTCCGCCGCCACGCAAGCGGCCGGCCTGGCTACGCTTTCTCGTTCAGTTCCATAACGTGCTGATTTACATGATGTTGGTGGCGACCGTTATCGCGGCGTTCCTGAGCCACTGGATCGACGCGGCGGTGCTCTTCGCAGCCGTCATCGTCAATGCCGTCATCGGTTTTATCCAGGAAGGCAAGGCCGAGAACGCCCTCGATGCGATCCGCAGCATGCTGTCGCTCCACACGACGGTCCTTCGCGACACGGAACGAATCGAGATAGAGGCTGAGACTGTCGTACCGGGTGACATCGTGGTCATCGCGTCAGGCGACAAAGTGCCCGCTGATCTGCGTCTCATCTCAGGGAAAAACCTGCATGTGAATGAAGCAATTCTGACCGGTGAGTCCCACGTAGTGGAGAAGGTACCAGCACCGGTGCCGGTGGATGCTGCGCTGGGCGATCGTCGTTGCATGTTGTATTCAGGGACCTTGGTCGCGTCCGGAAAAGCGGTCGGGGTGGTGATCGCGACCGGCATTCGAACCGAACTCGGCCGCATCAGCTCGATGCTGGAGCAGGTCCAGGAAGTGACCACTCCTTTGTTGCGCCAGATGGCGGGATTCAGTCGTTGGCTGGCGATCGTCATTGGAGCAATGACCGTCGTCACATTCTTGATCGGCGTGTTTTGGCGCGGTCATGCTGCCGATGACATGTTCATGATGGTCGTGGCTTTGGCAGCCTCCTCTATTCCCGAAGGACTTCCCGCGATCATGACCATTACGCTGGCGCTCGGCGTCCGTCGCATGGCCAGACGCAACGCCATCATCCGGCATCTGCCGGCCGTCGAATCTCTCGGTTCCGTAACGGTCATCTGCTCCGACAAGACAGGCACCTTGACCAGGAATGAGATGACGGTCCAATCGGTCGCCGTCGGCGACTATGCATTCGAAGTGACCGGGGTTGGGTATGCGC